>CAYPUG010000013.1:0-39708 GCA_964413905.1 uncultured Anaerolineae bacterium
TGTTGGGGTTGGAGAGGAAGACCAGTTTCCCGTCTGTCCCACTGATATACAGTCCACCACAGGACTCCACAGTCACCTCGTTCAACCCATCCCACGCGGCACAATCGGAGAAGTCAATGACATAACTGTAATCGTGAAAGCGGAAAAGGAGATCTCCATTAGGCTCATAACCGACAAGCGTAGAGTTGCCCGCCAGAGCGTAGACATTCCCTGTCGCATCCGAGACAGGGGATCCCATCTGGGGATAGTCCCGCCAAGGGATCACTTCACGACACCATTTCAGCGTACCGGCAGGGTCCACAGCACACAAGTAAGGGTGTACTTTATGCTGATAATCTCCCGATTTGGTCACATATATTGTCCCATCTGGGCCCAAGGCGACGGTGGTGTCATCCGTGCTCGCGCCGGAAACGGAAACGCTCCACAATATGCTCCCTGTATCGGGATCGACGGCGTATACTTTGTTGCCCGAAGCGGTATACAACACATGTCGTGCCGGGTCGAAAACCGGTGCGTTAGTCCGCCCATGTTGTAGGGTATCGTTTTGCCAGAGCAGATGTCCATCGGCATCCACAGCAATGAGTCCCCACGTCCCACCTACATAAATTCGCCCATCGTCCCCCACGGTAATTCCATTTGGCGAACCTAAGGGATAGTGACCGGGGAGTTGCAGAACGGTTTGCCATTTGACTTCTCCGTGATCCCCTCGATCAAGCACGGCCACGAGGAGACCATTATTGTTTAGGGTTGGGCCCCCAGTGCCTCCAACATAGATGGTTCCGTCCGGAGCCACATTAATAGGTGAGGAAGACTCCACCGCATCGGAAATGGGTACACGCCACTTAAACGAGCCGTCAGCTGCAATCGCGTAGAGTCGGGCTGGATTAGTGTTGGTGATACAGTCTCTCGAATAGGTATCCTGGGCTGAGGCAAAGTAGAATGTACCATCCGCGCCGATGGTCAAAGGAGTAAAAATGAACTCACAGCGATCTAGCACATCAATGGGATAGTAAGTCTTCAAGGTGCCGTCCGGATTGACGGCTACAATGATGAGGTCATGTCCTACATAGCCACCTAAATAATAGTAAATCGTCCCATCCGGCCCAAGTAAAGGCGGAGCCGATCCACCTACGGTACTACCAAGACCGGGGATGTGTTCCTTCGGGTCAAAAATCCATGTGATTGGTGGTTGGCTGGTCGGCCCGGTGTACATACTGCGTCCGGTGTTAAACTGATCGTGATGGAATTTGGGCTTTGGCGCATCCCATAGCCCGGCGTTGGGTTCATCGGCTGCGTATACCGTGTACATCCACAGGCTCAGCAAGAAGAACAAGAAGAAGATAGCTAACATGATCCGGATTTTTGGTCCGCGCATTATAAGCCTCCTAGGAGACATGAGTGTTCATGCATTGTTTCCCTACAAGAGAAGGGAAAGTTAGATGGTCGCCGCCGAAGGCGGCAAAAATTACAAATTTCTACCCCTTCTTCATGCCAAGGTACATGAAACGCGATGTGTCCGTCCATTAGGTTTCCCCAATGCAATTGTAGCAAAAGCGAACGGTTTTATACATAACAGTTTGCTGACAAATTGACTCTCCGGCTGCTCTTGACACCGACGCACACAAAGCGCGATGGGCCACTTCATCAGACGGCCGTTTATCAACCGTTACTCACCGGGGATGTTACCTCAAAAGGACCCGAATGAAGACTTCAACCGTATAATGTGCTAGAATTGACATGGGCGTCACCGGTTTTTATAATCTTCCGCCTAGGTCTCTCAAGACGAGGGGACGATCATGCAGTTTAATGTGTCTGGCCTACTGAAGGGGCCGGTAGGGGACTTTCGAGAATACGATTTTGAAGAACGCGTGCTGGAACACCTGACCGAGGACGCCGACCTGGTTCAGCCCATTTCCGGGCACGTGCGGTTAACGCGCACCCAGGCAGGCATCCTGGTAAAGGGGACGGTGCACACACGCGTCCAGATGACGTGCAGTCGCTGCCTGGCACCGGCGTTTTATGAGATGGATGTGGAGATCGAGGAGGAATATTTCCCGACGGTGGAGGTGTACACCGGAGCGTCGTTGCCCTGGCAAGAGTGGACGGACGATACGGCTCTATTAATCGACGCACAGCACATTCTGGATATCACCGAAGTGGTGCGTCAAGATCTGATTATATCCCTGCCCATGCAGCCGTTGTGCTCGGAGGACTGCAAAGGGCTCTGTCCGGTGTGTGGGGCGAATCTGAACGAAGGCCCCCACGAGTGTGAACACGAAGATATCGACCCGCGCTGGGCCGCGTTGCTGGAATTTCGGGTGTCCGGATAAATAGTGTGCATAACCAAACACGTTGACGAGGAGAGGAAGCAATGACTCCGTTACCCAAGCGAAAAGTCTCTCGTGGACGACGTAATCGGCGCCGTGCACATCACGGCTTGCCGGCCATTCACCTGGTGGAGTGTCCGCGCTGCCACCACAAACATCGCCCCCATACAGTATGTCCCCATTGTGGATATTACAAGGGCGAACAGGTTCTGCAAATCGAGGAAGAGGAATAAACTTCGTAGGGGGGTCGGAGGGGCGGAGATCGGCCCCGCGTCGAACGGATATGCGGCGCGGCATCACATCTTCCTTATAAGGTATCGGTAATGGCCAAACAGGCGTGGATCTTTCCCGGTCAGGGTTCACAATTTGTCGGCATGGGGAAAGATGTTGCGGAGGCGTACCCAGAAGCGTCGGCCGTGTTCCGGGAGGCTGACGCGATCCTGGGGGTATCCCTTTCCCAAGTATGCTTTGAAGGCCCTGCCGAGGTACTTACGGATACCATCAATGCGCAGCCGGCTATTTATGTGCACAGCGTGGCCGTGCTCGCGGTAATGCGTTCGCGTCGACCGGATGTGGCCCCTGACTTTGTGGCCGGCCATTCGTTGGGGGAGTACAGCGCGCTGTACGCGGCCGGGGTGTTTTCCTTTGAAGATGGGTTGCGCCTGGTACGAGAGCGCGGCCGCCTGATGAAATTAGCCGGTGAACGGGCCCCTGGTGGCATGGCCGCGGTGTTGGGCTTGGATTTGGACACCGTGGCCCAAATCTGTGAGCGGACCCGTGCGGAGGTGGGTGAACCGATCCAAGTGGCGAACGACAATTGTCCGGGGCAGGTGGTGATCTCCGGCGCGCTGCCCGCCCTGGATCGCGCGATTGCATTGGCCGAGGAAGCAGGCGCGCGGCGGGTTGTGCGGTTGGCCGTCAGCATTGCAGCCCATTCGCCGTTGATGTCCGTCGTAACCGACGAGTTCGCGGCTGCAGTTCGGAAGACTCCTATGCATGTCCCGCGGATACCGGTAGTAATGAACGCCAGTGCACAACCCACCACAGATGTGCGAGAAATTCAGGATCTGCTTGTGGCCCAATTGACTTCCCCGGTCCGTTGGACCGAGAGCGTGCAGTACATGGCAGAGGCCGGAGTGGATACGTTTGTGGAGATCGGACCTAAGGACGTGCTCACGGGATTGGTCAAGCGCATCAACCGCAAGTTAAGGCGACAGACCGTGGGCACGGCCGACCAGTTAGCCGCGTGGTTGGAATCGTGATGGGCAAGGACACGGCACGCCGTGTCCTTTTTTATTTCCGAAGGACATGTTTGTGCGAATTCGGCCCCGGGTGGGGGTGGAATTCGCACGCCCCACCTTCCGTTATGTCATCTGATTTCATTTGAGGAGGAGACGTTATGCGGGGTCTGGAAGGAAAAGTCGCTCTGGTCACCGGTGCATCGCGAGGTATTGGCCGAGGTATCGCTTTGCGTCTGGCCGAGGAGGGGTGTAAGGTCGTCGTGAATTACAACCGCAGCGCGGATGCAGCTCAAGAAGTGGTAGACGCGATCACGTCCTTAGGGCGCGAAGCCATCGCGATACAGGCCGATGTGTCCGATTTCAAGGCCGCTCAAGCCCTGGTGAAAGAAGCGACCAAGGTGTTTGGCCGGATAGATATTCTGGTAAACAACGCGGGCGTGACCCGGGATAACCTGCTGGTGATGATGAAAGAGAACGACTGGGACACGGTAATTAACACCAACCTGAAGTCGTGTTATAATGTCACTCGGGCGGCCTTACGCGGGATGATGAAACAGCGTTATGGTCGTATTATCAACATCTCCTCTGTGTCCGGCATCACCGGGTTGCCCGGGCAGACGAACTACTCCGCATCAAAAGCGGGGATTATCGGCTTTACCAAAGCGTTGGCCAAGGAAGTCGGCTCTCGTAACATTACGGTCAATGTGGTGGCGCCGGGGTATGTACCCACCGCGCTGACCGAAGTGTTGCCGGAGGAGGCCATCAAGAACTTGCTGGAGATGACGCCTTTAGGGCGGCCGGGCACTCCGGAGGATGTGGCTGCGGCCGTGGCATTTCTGGCGTCCGATGATGCATCCTTTATCACCGGGCAGGTGTTGGTGGTGGATGGTGGATTGGTGATGTAGTGGGAGAAGAGGATGATGACAGAGGAGACGGTTGGGCACATCACGATTGCGCCGGATGTGCTGCTAACGGTGGTGAAATTCTCCGCCCTACAACATCCGGGGGTGGCCCGTCTGGCCCACCGCAGGCCTTCTCGTCCTGGCCGGCCTTTTAAAGGCAAGGCAGCCATGGGCCCCGGCGTTGCCGTGTTGGTTGAGGATGGTCATGTCACTGCGGAAGTTCACGTGGTGGCCGATGGAAGCGTCAACGCGCAAGAGTTAGGCCAGTCCTTGCAACAGCACATTCGGAATGCATTGGAAGAGATGGTGGGGATGCCTGTGGATGCAGTGTACGTTTACATCGAAGATGTGATCACCGAATCTCACAGTAGAACACGATGAAACCTCGACAACGTGCGCGGATGTTGGCCCTCCAGGCCTTGTTTGAAATCGATAGTGTCAACCATGATCCCGATGAGGTGGTTCGCCGGCGATTGCAGGCCCATCCGTTACCTCCACCTGCCACAGCATTGATGCAAAATTTGGTCTACGGTGTGCTCAAACGTCGTGAAGAGTTGGATCGCATGATCGCGCAACACGCTCCAGAGTGGCCTGTCGACCAATTGGCCATTGTCGATCGCAACATTTTGCGCATGGCCATTTGGGAGTTGACCGAGCCATCGGTGGACACCCCCATCAAAGTGGTCATCAACGAGGCGGTGGAGTTGGCAAAGATGTTCGGTTCCGAGAGCAGTCCGCGGTTTGTCAACGGCGTTCTGGGCGCGGTGGTGCGCACGTTAGGCTTGGAAGAGGCCCCACGGCGGGACGGGCGCCGCGGTAAGCGGTCTAAACGGGCCGTGTCCCCGTCCTGATATCCGTTACTTGGGTGGAACCTTGAGCGTTGAGGAGGCTCGCAATGGCGCGAGAACGAGTGCTTATCATGGGCGCGGCAGGCCGCGATTTCCACAACTTCAACGTGGTCTTCCGCAACAACGCCCGTTATGAGGTGGTCGCATTTACCGCGACGCAGATTCCCAACATTGAGGGCCGCGTCTATCCCCCCATGCTGGCCGGTCCGCTGTATCCCCAAGGCATCCCTATCTACCCTGAAGAGGATTTGGAACGCCTCATCCGTGATCTCCGTGTGGACACCGTGGTGTTCGCGTACAGCGATGTGTCTCATGAGTACGTCATGCATCGGGCCTCACGCGCACTGGCCGCGGGTGCGGATTTTATGCTTTTGGGGCCTCGGCGCACAATGCTGACCGCGCGCAAGCCGGTTATCGCCGTATGTGCGGCGCGCACCGGCTCCGGCAAATCCCAAACGACTCGGTATGTCTCCGATGTGCTCCGTGATATGGGGCTGAGGGTGGCCGTGGTACGTCATCCCATGCCTTACGGTGACCTGACCCAACAGATTGCCCAACGGTTTGCATCGTACGAGGATCTGGACCGGTACAACTGCACCATCGAGGAGCGGGAAGAGTACGAGCCACACCTGGACCGAGGCAATGTGGTCTTTGCGGGTGTGGACTACGCCCGTATTCTGGACATGGCCGAGCGTGAGGCGGATGTGATCCTGTGGGATGGGGGCAATAACGATCTCCCCTTCTTCCGACCGGATCTCCACCTGGTCGTGGTCGATCCCTTACGCGCAGGGCACGAATCCCGTTACTACCCGGGAGAATCCAACGTGCGCATGGCCGACGTGATCATCATTAACAAGGTGGACACCGCGTCTGCGGAACAGGTGCAACAGGTTCGGGAAAACGTTCGTCGGCTCAACTCTAAGGCTGTGATGATCGAAGCGGCCAGCCCGATTTTTGTGGACGATCCACAGGCCTTACGAGGAAAACGAGTGCTGGTCATCGAGGATGGGCCGACACTTACGCACGGTGAAATGCCCTTTGGCGCGGGCGTCGTCGCGGCCCAGAAGTTCGGAGCGGCGGAACTGGTGGATCCCCGTCCGTACGCGGTGGGGTCCATTCGGGCGACGTTCGCGAAATATCCCCACATCGGTCCTTTGCTCCCGGCCATGGGATACGGGGAGCAACAAATTGCCGAACTGGAGGCGACCATCAACGCGACCCCATGCGACCTGGTGCTCGTGGCAACACCCATTGACATCCGCCGGGTGGCCCGGATCAAACACCCCACAGACCGGGTACGTTATGAGCTCCAGGTACTTGGAGCGCCTGCATTGGACGTGATCATCCGCGAGCGGGTGCAGGCCCTTCTTTCCGTGCCACAACCCACATCATAAAGCCTTTTTCCTTCCCCGGTCGTTTGTGAATGGTCACCTGGCCAAAACCGGCTTGGTGGAGCATCTGGGTGAGACGGTCGGGAGGGTATGCGCGGGTGTAAGGACTGATGAACGCGTGTTCGACCCATTCAAACGGTCGGGCCATCCAGTGGCGCCCATCCACATCGGCAATGAGGATGTGCCCGCCGGGACGAAGGACGCGAGCCGATTCTTCTAGGACTCGCTGGGGGTCTGGCAGGCAATGAAAGGTCATAATGAGCAGGACTGCATCCATACATCCATGGGCGAGGGGCAGGTACGGGGCGTTGGCCTGAATGATGTAAGGTTCCCGTGGGCCAAACTCCAGTTGCTCCCGGCGATAGTTCGCCAAGGTGATGTCCAGGGAGACGATATAAGCGTGGGGCAACGTGCGCGAGAGGTGCGCAACGCCGTACCCCTGCCCCGTGCCGATCTCCAAAATCCAGGGCTTATCCGGAAGAGTGACGTGCTGTAGGCCGAAATCGTAGGCCCGTGTGGACCGGGCCATCGGCGTGCGCTTGAAAATGGCTTGAAAGAGATTGCCCATATGACCTCCTGTCCTGATCTGATGGACTGATAAAACTCTGGGCGGTCCGGCCATTGGAATCGAAAGCCCGGCCGCTGAAGTTCCGGGCTTCAGCCATCACAGAAACGAGTACCCAAAATTAGCGAAACATGGGTTTTATGCCAAGGTCCATGAAACGCGATATGTCGGTCCATCAGCATGTATGGATCCAGTGATGATGAACGAAACCGGCACCACATGAGTATGCCATGGTATGGATCATGGGGCAAACGTCAACGCCTATTCTCTTTACGACCAAGGTACATTATCCTCTATTGGCCCTTTCGGGGGCAAAAGGCCAAACTTCAGGGTATCCCTCAAAAGGGGGATATTCACTCACCCAAATGGAGTAGTCTGAGGTACGTCGAAAGGGCCTTGACATGAGGGAGATAGCGCGCGTATTATAGAGTGGTGGGATTGTGCTGTAAAGTGGGCACTTCATCACCGATGTCTACGGGGGAGAAGGCGGTGCCAATGGGCGACAAGCGGGCTTCCCAGGGCGCATGGGGGTTTTTAAAACGTGGGTTCATTTTCCTGCGCGCTGTGGATTTTTTAGAAGAAGGGCTTTATTACCTTATTGCGCTCATTTTAGGTGTGGCCGCGATCGTACTCCTGTACACCACGCTTCATGCTTTTGTGCTCACCTCAGGTCCTCATGTCCACGAGGGTGTATTGACACTGTTGAACTCCATGTTGTTGGTGATGATGTTAGTCGAAATTTTACACACGATTCGGGTGTCCTTATACCAGCATACGTTGAGCCCGGATCCTTTTTTGATTATCGGCATTATCGCTGCTATTCGACGCATGTTGGTTATCACCGCGGAACAAGCGAATCTGAGTGATCCCACACAGTTTCAGTTGATTCTGAAGGAATTGCTGTTGTTAGGCGTTACCATCGTCTTATTGGCGGTGGCAACGTACATCCTCCACCGTACACCGGTGGAGTAGTCCGGGCGGTTCATCTGTTGGCAGGTTTATCGTCCATGGGTTGCTTTATTCATCATTATTCTAGCGGAGGTGCATCATGGATGTATTGACTTTGTCCCGATGGCAGTTTGCCATCACGACAGTGTATCACTTCTTCTTCGTCCCCCTGACGTTGGGCATTTCGGTGCTCATCGCCATCGTGGAGACGCAGTATGTCCGCACGGGCGATGAGAAGTACAAGAAGTTGGCCAAATTCTGGGGGAAGTTGTTCCTCATCAACTTCGCCATCGGTGTCGCCACCGGTTTGGTGCAGGAATTCCAGTTCGGCATGAACTGGTCCGAGTACTCCCGCTTTATGGGAGACATCTTTGGCGCACCGTTGGCCATTGAGGCGCTCCTGGCCTTCTACATGGAGTCTACGTTCATCGGTGTATGGGTGTTCGGCTGGGAGAAGTTGTCCAAGAAGGCCCACCTCGCGGCTGCATGGTTGGTGGCTATTGGGTCCAACCTGTCCGCGCTCTGGATCCTCATCGCGAACTCCTTTATGCAGGAGCCGGTGGGATACAAACTGGATCCGGAGACGGGTCGCGCTTTGATGGCGAATTTCATTAAAGTGGCTACCAACCCTAATGTGCGGGTTCAGTGGCCTCACGTGTTCTTTGCGGGTGTGACGACCGCGGGCATCTTTGTCTCCTCGGTCGCCGCGTATCACTTGATCCGTCGGACATCTCCTGAGGACTTGTACCGCACCGCGTTGCGCTGGGGTGTGGTGTACGCGCTCATCGGTTCCGTCATGGTGGCCCTTGTCGGTCACGTGCAGGGCCAACATCTGACCCACGCGCAGCCGATGAAGATGGCCGCGGCCGAGGCGTTGTGGGAGACCGAGGATCCGGCCGACTTCCTCCTCTTTGCCATAGTCCACGAGGACAGCCAGCAAAACTCGGTGGAGATTAAGATCCCGCGCTTCCTGAGTTTCCTGGTGTACAACAAGTTCAGCGGTGAGGTACGGGGTATTAAGGACATCCAATCTGAGTATAAGCAGAAGTACGGCCCCGGCGATTATGTCCCGCCGGTGGCGTTGACGTTCTGGAGTTTCCGCATTATGGTGGGTGTGGGGTTGTTGATGATTTTGCTGGCTTTGTTGGGTGTCTTGTATGTGAGAAAACCGGAGATTCCGGGGTGGTACCTGGCGGTCATGGGCTGGTCCTTTATCCTGCCCTACATTGCCAACACCTTTGGCTGGATCATGGCCGAAGTGGGGCGCCAGCCCTGGATCGTGTACGGCCTGCTCCAGACAAAGGACGCGGTCTCGCCGAACTTGGGCCCCGGAGATCTTTGGTTCTCCCTGATCGGATACATTGTGGTCTACGGTCTCCTGATCATCGCGGATGTGTACCTGCTGTTGCGGTATGCCCACGCGGGTACTGAAGAGGCCGAATCTTCTGCCGCTATGGCTTATTAATAGGAGGTGGGTCATGGATTTGAACACCTTGTGGTTTATATTGATCACGGTTTTATTCATTGGGTTCTTCTTCTTGGAAGGGTTCGACTACGGTGTCGGTATCTTGCTGCCCTTCCTGGGTAAGAATGACGAAGAGCGACGGATGATCATCAACACAATCGGCCCCTTCTGGGACGGTAATGAGGTGTGGATGATCACCGCGGGGGGCGCGATCTTCGCAGCTTTCCCCAACTGGTATGCCACGTTGTTCAGCGGGTTCTACATTGCTCTGTTCCTGCTGTTAGCCGCATTGATTATCCGGGCGGTGTCGTTTGAGTACCGCAGCAAGGTAGAATCTCCGTCATGGCGGAACTTGTGGGATTGGGCCATTTTCTTCGGTAGTCTGATACCGGCCCTTCTCTGGGGCGTGGCCGTGGCCAACCTGGTGAAGGGGACACCCATTGATGAGAACATGCAGTTTGTAGGCAATTTCTTCGATCTGCTGAGCCCCTTCACCCTTCTGGGAGGTTTGGCCACGTTGTTCGTGTTTATCTTGCACGGCGCGTACTTCCTCACCTTGAAGACGGGTTCGCCTGTGATGGAACGGGCAAAGGCCACAGCCCAGAAGGTTTGGCCTATCGCCCTGGTGTTTGCCGGTCTCTTCCTCATCTGGATGTCTTTCTCCAGCGGCAAGATCCTCTCCATCGTGGCGACGATCATCGCCGCGGTGGCGTTGTTGGTGGCAGGGTTCCGGGCTCGACAGGAGCGGTTCGGGTGCTCCTTTGGTTGGACGGGGGCGGCCATTGCGTTCTTCACCATCTCCGTCTTTGCTGCCCTTTACCCGAACGTGATGGTCTCCAGCCTGGATCCCGCGTACAACCTGACCATCTACAACGCGTCTTCCAGCCCCTACACGTTGAAGGTAATGACCATCGTAGCCCTCATCTTTGTGCCTATCGTGTTGGTGTACCAGGGCTGGACGTACTACACGTTCCGGCAGCGGATTACCCGCGAAACGGAACTGGAATATTAGGTTGTGTTGTCGCCTCCTTTCTGAGGGTGCGCCGGGCAAGTGGGGCCTCCCATTTGCCCGGCCTGGCGCGTTCTTATTACATATAGGCCTAATGGACCTCCCACTCTCCCCATATGAGCGTTAGCGTAGGAAGAGACGAATCTTGGCCCTTCCTTGTGTTGAAATTTGATGGGAGTAATCTCAGAAACGCGGGCCTGAAATCAGTGGAACATGGTGGATAAACGGTTACTTCGTGAGGCCAAAAAAGCCCATTTGGCATTGTTCCTCACCGTGGGAATGGGTTTCCTGGTGGGTGTGATTTTGGTCGGCCAGGCATACGTTTTGGCCGACATCATTGATCGCGTGTTCTTGCACGGTGCGGGATGGCGCGAAGTTCAAACCGGGGTGTTACTCCTTTTACTCCTCAGCGCGGCGCGAAGTCTTGCCTTGTGGGCGCGCGAGGTGGCTGCCCAACGGGTAAGCGGCCGTGTGAAGAAGGACCTGCGCGATCGGCTGATGGCCCATCTCTTTACGTTGGGGCCCTCTTATGCTCGTGGGGAACGGAGTGGTGAACTGGCGAATACTGTCGTGGAGGGCGTAGAAGCCCTCGACGCGTATTTCAGTCAATATCTACCTCAACTGGCGACCTCTGCCTTGGTCCCTTTGACCATTGTGCTCATCGTCTTCACACAAGATACCCTATCCGCGGTCGTGATGGCCGTCACCGCGCCAATTATCCCCATGTTTATGATGCTTATCGGCAGCATCGCGGATCGGATGACGAAACGGCAATGGGGGACGCTGAGCCGCATGAGCGCCCACTTTTTGGACGTACTCCAGGGGCTGACGACCCTGAAGATGTTGGGGCGCAGTCGAGAGCAGGTGAAGACCATCGCGGACATCAGTGATCAATTTCGGCGGACAACGCTGGGGGTGTTGCGGGTCGCGTTCCTTTCCGCGTTGGTGTTGGAGTTGATGGCTACCATTTCTACCGCGCTGATTGCTGTGGAGATAGGGTTACGCCTTCTATACGGTAAACTGGTATTCCAACGGGCGCTATTTGTGCTCATCCTGGCTCCGGAGTTTTACATGCCCTTGCGGGAGTTGGGCGCGAAGTTTCACGCGGGCATGTCGGGGACCGCGGCCGCGCAACGCATTTTCGAGATACTCAACACACCCCTTCCACGTGGCACAGGTTCAACCACACCGAAAGTGGTCACGCGGCCGCGGCGCTTCGACCTGCATTTCCAAGATGTGTGGTACGCGTATGAGGGAGGAAAACGTCCCGCGTTGCGCGGGGTGTCCTTCACCGTGTGGGAAGGCCAGAAAGTCGCCTTGGTGGGCCCCAGCGGCGCGGGGAAGAGCACCATCGCTCATCTTTTGCTACGATTTATGGAACCGGATAAGGGACGGATTCTTGTCGACGGTCGTCCTTTGTCCGAGTGGGATGTCCGCACCTGGCGTGAGTACGTGGCTTGGGTACCGCAGATGCCGTATCTATTCCACGGTACGGTGGCGGATAATATTCGCTTGGCCCGACCTGACGCACCGATGGAGGCCGTGATCGAGGCGGCGCGATTGGCTCACGCGGATGCGTTCATCCAGGAGTTGCCGGAAGGGTACCACACGCTCATCGGCGAACGGGGAGCGCGCCTGAGCGGAGGCCAAGCCCAGCGCTTGGCGTTAGCTCGAGCTTTCCTCAAAGACGCCCCGCTCCTTATCTTGGATGAGGCCACGGCCAACTTGGATCCGGAGAACGAGGCCCTGCTTCAAGAGGCTGTGGCCCGCTTGCTGGAGGGCCGAACCGCGTTGATTATCGCTCATCGTCTGAACACGGTGTACGACGCGGATCAAATCGTGGTCCTCTCCCATGGCAAGGTGGTGGAGACGGGAACGCACAGTACGCTGTTGCTGCGGGACGGGTTGTACCGGCGTTTGGTGAGCGCGTACGGGGGAATATGAGAACGATGGAGAAGCGGTCGACCTTTTGGCGCCTGGTAGGATTGGTGAGGCCATTTGCCCGACGGATGGTGCTGGCCGCCACGTTGGGGATGGCGACGATTGCCAGTGGTATTGGGCTGCTGGCAACGTCCGCGTACATTATCTCGCGCTCCGCGTTGCACCCATCCATCGCGGTGTTGCATGTTCCCATCGCGATGGTGCGCTTCTTTGGCATTTCGCGGGGACTCTTTCGGTACGCGGAGCGTCTCACCGCCCATGATGTCGCGTTCCGCCTGTTGGCTCGGTTGCGCGTGTGGTTTTATCAGGCTCTAGAGCCTTTAGCCCCAGCGCGCTTACTTCAATTCCAGAGTGGAGATCTCCTCACCCGCATTGTCGCGGATGTGGAAAGCCTGGAGCACTTTTACGTGCGGGTACTGGCCCCACCGGTCATTGCACTGATGACTTTGGTGTTAATGTGGGGGCTTTTGGCCTCTTTTTCCGCGACCCTGGCCCTGGTCTTCACGCTCTTCTTGGTGATGGCCGGACTCGGGGTGCCCTTGCTCACGCGATATCTCAGCCGCACATTGGGGACTCGCATGATCTCGGTGCGTGCTGAACTCAACACGGCGTTGGTGGACGGCGTGCAGGGCGAAGCGGATCTCTTGGCGTACGGGCGTGATCTCACCCACCGGGAGCGCGTGCGGCGTCTCAGCGAGGAATGGGATCGTCTGCAAGCGAAGATGGCCCGTATCACGGGGGTTCAAGTGGCCCTTTCCGCTTTTCTTGTGTACGCGGCCGTGGCCGCGGCGTTGGCCGTGGCCGTGCCTTTGGTTCATCAGGGGCACATGAACGGCGTGTATTTGGCCGTTGTGATCATGGCCGTCATGGCCAGTTTTGAGGCGGTCATGCCGCTTCCCGGCGTGTTCCAGCACCTGGAAGGGAGTTTGGCCGCGGCGCGACGTCTCTTTGAAATTGTGGACGCAGAACCTGCGGTAAAGGACCCGGTGACGCCTTCCCCCTCTCCACGGGATTACAGCATTCGAGTGGAGCACCTCACTTTCCGCTACCGACCGTCGGATCCTCCTGCGCTGGAGGATGTGAGTTTTCACCTTCGGGAAGGGGGGAAGTTAGCCGTTGTTGGGCCCAGCGGCGCAGGCAAATCCACGCTGGTCAACCTTCTTCTTCGCTTTTGGGAGTATGAAGCAGGACACATTTTCTTGGGAGGACATGAGTTACGTTCGTACCATCAGGAAGATGTGCGTCGGATGATCGGGGTGATCTCTCAGAACACGCATCTGTTCAACGGAACGGTGCGGGAAAATCTCTTATTGGCTAAGCCCGATGCGACCGAGGAGGAACTCGTGGCCGCGGCTCGTCGGGCCCAAATTCACGAGTTCATTATGGGGCTACCGGAAGGGTACGATACGTGGATCGGGGAACAGGGATTGCGCTTGAGCGGGGGACAACGACAACGCTTGGCCATTGCTCGGGCGTTACTAAAGGATCCCCCTATTCTTATCTTGGACGAGGCGACCGCGAATTTAGATCCCCTGGTCGAACAGGAGATCATCGCCTCGATTTTTGATGTCATGGCCGGCCGTACCATGTTGATTATCACCCATCGGCTGGTGGGATTGGACGCAGTGGACGAGATCATCGTACTCGCTCATGGCCGTGTGGTTGAACGGGGAACGGAAGCGGCCTTGTTGGCGAAGGAGGGGTTTTACCGGCGTATGTGGGAACTTCAACATCAAGTTTTGGCCATGGATTTGTCGTTTTCTTCGACAGTTCGCGCATCAAACGGTGTGCCCGGCCGTTGATAAGCGTTGTTCCAAGGAAGGAGGGGGAGCATGGCGCACGCGGTATCTAGGAAGTTGTCCAACTCGTTTGAAGGCGCGTTGGCCGGCGGCGGTGATCCTGCCACTTCGCCGTTATATGTGTTCGGTCCGTTTTTGAAACTCATTGTGGCTGCGGGGGTGGCAAAGATCACCTTTGGTGCGAGTATTTGGCTGGTTCTTCTGACGGTGGCCGTTGTCGCGGCCATGTACCGGCTGGTCATGCGTTGGGTGACCGACGGTAGTGGCGGGAGCGGTCTCACCGAGGAGGAGTTTGGTGGATGGGCCGTAAAGGTCAACGCAGGGATTACGTTCATTGAGTACACGTTGACGTTTCTCGTGAGTGTGGCTGCGTTGGTGACGTTCATCGCGGACCGGTTTGCCCTGCTGAATGAACCGCTCATCTTGGGGCTTAACGGGCGGGTGATTGTGGCCATTGTGTTGAGTGTGCTGACCGGGTGGATCGTGAACTTGGGGCCGAAGGTGGCCGCGCGCGTGTTCGGTCCGGCCACGTTGGCCGTGCTGTTGCTCTTGTGGGCGATGAACTTCGCCACCATTTGGAAGTTAGGGTTGCACCTGCCCCCTTTGCATCTCCAGGCGTTTGTTCCGCCTTACATTCATTACACCTTGGCCGGATATGCCCGTATTCTGGCGTTGATGACCGGTATCGAGGTGTTCGCTAATTTGGTGGCCGCGTACGAGGGCTCACCGGAAGAGAAGGCGAAGAAAGCATTTGGAAGTCTGCTTATCATCATGGGCTCGACCGGGGCGACCATGCTCATCACCGGGCCGGCCATCTTTAAGGTGGCAGACCCCATGAACGAGCATGTCTCCGTGTTCACCCAGACCATGGATTATCTTCTTCCCGATCCGCTGCCTTATGTGGGGACGCTTATTGGGGTCGTTGTGTTGCTCTCTGCGTCCGCAGCCAGTGCGCAGGGGATCCAGAATCTGGCCTTGGGTTTGAAGGATCGGCATTATATTCCTCCGGCATTGGGCCAGCGTAATAAGTATGGGGTTGCCGATAAACCGGTATGGCTGGAGGTGGGCATCGTCTCCCTGATGTTCTTGATCTTTGGCACCCGTGAGGAAACGTACCTGTCCTTATATGCGGCTGGTGTGTTTATCTTGCTGAGCATGACATCGTGGGCGGTGATGAAGCGGCTTTCACGGGAGCTCCGGCAGGAATTCGATGTGGCTCACGCGCTTACATTGGCCGGTAGTTTATTGGCCGCGTTGCTGACCACGATTGCGACGGTTATCATCTTTGCGGAGCGCCTGAAAGAGGGCGCGTGGATGTATTTTGTCCTCATTCCGTTGCTCTACGTGATCTTCACTTACTTCCGCAACAAACTAGGAGCTCCTTCACCGCTGGAGGAACGCCTGGGCGAACTGGAAGAGGCCATGTGGGGTCTGGGTATCCCGCCCGGCGAAGGGTTGGAATTGCCCCCTGAGGAGATCGTCCTGGTCCCCACGGAAGGGATGTGGCAGCCGATACCCGAAGCCGGCGAACGGTGGCGGGCGACTCCGGCACGACCGCGCCATATTATGGTGCCCTTGGACGGTTCCGCCTATTCGGAGAAGGTGCTTTCCCTGGCGGAACTGTTGGGCCGCACGTACAACGCGCGTATCACTTTAGTCTCTGTCTTACGTTTGGGCCGTGGTTTACTTGCGCTGCCCTCCACCCAAAAGAAGATCGAGGCCGGGCGTAAAGAAAAGGAGGCCTATCTCAAGCAAGTCGCAGAACGTTTGAAGGCGAAGGGTTTGAACGTGGATTACAAAGTCGGCGTGGGGCCGGCCGCGGAAACCATCAACAGTCTGGCGCAGGAATTGGGCGTGGATTTGTTGGTCTTACGCACCCACGGGCGTTCCGGTGTATCCCGCTGGGTGTTGGGAAGCGTGGCGAGTAAGATTTTGCAGCTCAGTGTGAAGCCGTTGCTGTTGGCTCCTCTTAGTGCGGAGAAGCGTTTGGAGAATCCCCAGTTTCGCAAGATCCTGGTGCCGCTGGATGGCTCTGAGTTCGCAGAGCGGGTGTTGCCCTATGTGCGGGCAATCGATCAATCCTTCCACGCAGAGATTATCTTGCTGACGGTGCCTGTGGTGCCGGAGGCAGAAGTGTACGGCGCGTTGGCAGACGTGATTGAGGAGTTACGCCAGCAAGCCATGAAGCAGGCGAAAGAGTACTTGGAGGGGGTCGCTTCTGTCCTGCGCGAGGAGGGTCACAAAGTGCGGGCGATTATTACGGGCTCTGAACCCGCGGAAACCATTCTCGAAGTCAGTGAACGGGAGGATGTGGATTTGGTGATGATGGCCACGCATGGCCGTGGTGGTTTGGACCGGGTGTTCCTTGGGAGCACCGCGGAACGGCTCGCCCAGCACACCAAGAGTTTGTTGTTCCTGGTTCCGATCCACGAGAAGCGAGCGCCTTCCTAATAGGTGAGGCAAGGGGAATCCATCACATTCTGGGTGCCGAAGGCGCCCAGAATGTGATGGTCCTCGTGTACCCATGAAGGGTCATTCCTCGTCTAAAAGGGCAGTGGCCAGGACTTGATCCACGTGGTCTACCAGTACAATTTCTAACCCCTTACGCATCCGCTTAGGAATGTCGGCCAGGTCTTTCTCGTTTTTCTTGGGGAGAAGGACCACATGAATTCCCGCGCGTTGAGCAGCAATGAGTTTTTCTTTCAACCCTCCCACCGGTAGGATACGCCCCCGCAGGGTAATTTCCCCGGTCATGGCGACGTCCGGGCGAACCGGCCGTTCGCTTAATGCGGAAACAAGCGCGGTGAGCATGGTTACCCCTGCGCTGGGCCCGTCTTTGGGCACGGCGCCTTCGGGCAGGTGGATGTGGATGTCGATCTTTTCAAAGTCCAAATCACCGTAACCGTAATCCTCCGCGTGGGCACGTGCGTAGGAAAGCGCGGCCTGTGCGGATTCCTGCATCACGTCACCTAACTGGCCTGTAAGCGTGAGCGCACCTTTGCCCGGCATGAGCATCACTTCCACAAGGGTGATGTCACCCCCTCCCTCGGTCCACGCCAGGCCGGTGGCAACGCCGATTTGTGGCTCTTTGTCGATTTGCAGGTACGCGTTTTGGGGCGGCCCCAGGTATTTTTCCAGCATTTGCGGGGTAATGCGTTTGGGCGCTTTCTTTCCCTCCGCGATGCGGCGGGCAATTTTACGACAGATGTTGGCGATAGCCCGTTCGAGGTTACGCACCCCGGCCTCATAGGTGTATTCTCGGATAAGGCGAAGGAGAGTCTCCCGAGGGAATTGAAGTCCGTATTCGCTGAGCCCATGAGCTTCCAACTGCCGGGGGACCAGGAAACGCCGCGCGATTTCCAGTTTTTCGCTCTCCACGTAGCCGGGGAACTCGATGATCTCCATCCGATCCAGCAGCGCGGGCGGAATGCTGTATAAGGTATTCGCAGTGGTGATGAACATGACCTTGCTCAGGTCATAGGGAATGTCCAGGTAGTGGTCGAGGAACGCGTGGTTCTGTTCCGGGTCCAACACTTCCAGCAGCGCGGCTGCGGGGTCTCCCCGGAAGTCTACGCCCAGTTTGTCGATTTCGTCCAGCATGAAAAGGGGATTGGAGGAACCCGCGTTTCGCATGGTCTGGATAATGCGGCCGGGCATTGCGCCGATGTACGTGCGACGATGTCCCCGGATCTCTGCTTCGTCGCGGACGCCCCCCAGGGAAAGACGAACGAATTTGCGCCCCAGCGCTTTGGCAATGGATTTCCCCATGCTGGTCTTGCCCGTCCCCGGTGGGCCCACAAAGCAGAGGATGGGCTGTCGCATCTTGTCGGGGGCGAGTTTTCGCACCGCGATGTGTTCTAAAACACGTTCCTTGGCTTTCTCCAGGCCGTAATGTTCCTCGTCCAGGATTTTCGCCGCGCGCTCGATGTCCATGTTATCTTCGGTGTATTCGTTCCAGGGCAGGCTCAGGATCCAGTCCAGGTAGGTGCGAATAATCGCGACCTCAGGCGCGGCGGCAGGCATCGCGGCCAGACGGTTCACCTCCCGCTCGGCTTTTTCCCGGGCTTCTTCGGGTAGGTTCGCCTTGGCAATGCGTTCCCGAAGTTCGTTGATGTCCCGTTGCAGGTCGTCCAATTCGCCCAGTTCCGCCTGGATGGCCCGCATTTGCTCGCGCAGGAACCACTCCCGTTGGTTCTTGTCCATCTCCTGCTGGACCTGGGCGTGGATCTCGTTTTCCAGTTCCAGGACGTCTAATTCCTTGCCCAGGAGCAGACTCACTTTTTGCAGACGTTCTACCGGGTCCAGGGTTTCCAGGATTTCCTGCCGCTCTTCTAGGGTCAGATCAAGCACGTGCGCGACCAGGTCGGCCAGCCACCCCGGTTCGTCAATGTTCATGGCCGCGATGTACGCGTCTTCGGGCAAGTTCGGGTTCAAATCCACGCAGCGATTGAACAGGGTGAGCACGACCCGCATGAGGGCTTCCACGGCAATGCCCTCAGGATGACCTTCAATGATGGGAACGCCCCGCGCGATGATGTAGGGATCCATCTGTACGAATTCCACAATCCGCACCCGTTGGATGCCTTGGGCGAGGATGCTGGTGGTGCCGTCGGGCAGGTTCAGGCTCCGACCGATGGAAATTTCCGTGCCGATGGTGTAGAGTTCGTTCGGCTCCGGAACTTCAATATCCGGATCCCGTTGGGCTACCACTAACAGGGGAGCATCCTCCCGCAACGCTTCTTCCACCGCGCGTAGGGATCGATCCCTGCCGATGAAGAGGGGCAAGACCATGTTAGGGAAGATGACCGTGTCCCGAGAGGCAATGACGATATAGTCTTCGATGTCCCCCTCGCGGGTTTCTTCACCGGTGATGGTGTGGCGTTCCGCACGGAAGCGGGCAATGGAATCTAACAAGTCTTCTTCAAAGCCGAGATTTTCAAGCCAACTCTTCTGGTTCATAAGCGTCCATTGTGAGATGTCAAGATGTGATGTGCCGGTTGCGGTTCTTTACCCGTCTGTATTCTAATGTCCCTTGGAAGGTTTACGCAAAAGGATGCGGCCCGGTTCGGTCACGGAGCGCCGAAGGTATGGGAAGTCGCTCTGGTACACCCAATCGTCCTCAGGCAATTGTCCGTACTCGTGAGCCCAAATTTCACGTATGGCCGCGGCGAGGAAAATGCTGCCGCAGGCACACACGATGTCGTGAGGCGCGGCGTATGTGAGTGCCGCGGCCAACGCATCTTCCGCGCGCGTGTAGGTGTACACGTCGGGCCCCGGAAAATCAGGCATGTTTTGCAGGATGAAGTCGGGCGACGCGGCCCGTGGATGTTCGGAGCGGGTGATGAACACGCTTTCGGCCAGGGGCCAAAGGAGGCTCAGCAGGGCTTCGATGGGTTTGTCCTGAGAAACACCGAAGAGAGCATGCACTCGGCGCCCCGGGAACCAACGTTCGATGGATTGGGCCAATTCGGTCATGGATTCGATGGTGTGGGCCGCGTCCAGGAGCAATGTGGGATGGGCTTGCAGGATCTCCATGCGCGCGGGCCAGCGAACGTTCTTTAAACCCTGCCGGATGTGATGCTCCTGTACAAGCCAGCCCATGTCCCGCAGGGTGTGGAGGGCGATGATGGCCATGGCCGCGTTGATGGCCTGATGCCGGCCGCGCAGGCTGACATCTACATTCTCGTAAGCCGCGCCTGCGTTCCAGACGGATACCCGGATGCCCTCGCGTGTGGCGGCTTCTAACCGGTAATGCCAGTCCCTGCCCAGGACGATGAACCGCGCCCGGTGTTCGGCCGCGATGGTCTCCAGAACTTCCATGGCTTGAGGGGGCTGCGGAGCGATGATGACGGGAACCCCGTCTTTGATAATGCCCCCTTTCTCCCGGGCCACGTGTTGCAAGGTGGGCCCCAGGATGGCCGTGTGCTCCAGACCCAGGGAGGTGATGAGGGTGAGCACAGGATGCACCACGTTTGTGGAGTCCAGGCGTCCCCCCAGACCGACTTCAACCACCGCGATGGGCACGCGTTCGTCCGCGAAGTAACGGAACGCGAGGGCGGTGAGGACGTCAAACGTGTTGGGCCGCAGGGGCAGGGTATCTACGACCTCTCGAATGCGTTGCACTTGTGCGATCCACGCGTCGCGCGAGATGAGTTCGCCGTTGACTCTTACCCGTTCACGAAAGGTGTGCAAGTGGGGGGATGTGTACAGTCCGGGGCGTAGCCCTGCGGCTTGAAGGACGCTGTCGATCATGGCCGCGGTTGAGCCCTTGCCCTTGGTGCCCGCGATGTGGATTGCGGGAAAGTCGTCTTGGGGACGCCCCAGCGCGTCCAAAAGTCCCTGAATTCGGTCTAGGAGCCACACACGCTTTTCGTACGGCACATGGCGCATGTGAGCCAGATTGGTAAAACTCAGGACGTAATGTAGCGACTCTATGTAATCCATCGAGTATGCACTCCTCAGGATGAGAAAGATGTGTTCGGGACGGCGGCCACACTATCCATAGTCTGCTCTTTTGTGCGATTTACTTTCCCCAAGCGGGGTAACGGTCCATAATCTCCGGGAAGTTGAAGGTCAGCCGTTGAACACCTTGCCCGTCTAGGGACATGATGTAAATCTCCCAGTCGTGGTTCGCCCGGTTCGAAGAAAACGCGATGAATTTCCCGTCAGGCGACCAAGTCCCCATCACGTCATTGCCGAGCAAGGCCGGGCTGATCATTTTGACGTCGCTCCCGTCCGGACGCATGAGGTAAAGTCGCCAAAAGGTGTCCCGATTGCTCTGGAAGAGGATCCATTGACCGTCCGGTGACCAGCGAGGGTATGCTTCGTCCCAATAGGTGTTTGTGATGGCGTGAGCATTGCTCCCGTCCGCGTTCGCGACCCATATGTCCGCGTTGCCTTCCACGTCGTTGACAAAGGCGATGTATTGGCCGTCCGGTGACCAGGCCGGATGGTATTGGTTCCCTTTCCCGTCGAAAAGGGGATGTTCTCCGGTGCCGTCTACGTTGGCCACATAAATGTCAAACCCGTTCTGCCGGACGTTTCGGTTTGTCTGGAACGCGAGGGTATGTCCGTCCGGAGCCCACGCGGGTGTCCAGTTATCCCAGGGTTGTACTTCTGGGAAGAGCCGATGTTGGTGGGATCCGTCTGCGTCCATGATGTACAATTGTAAGTTACGCTCGTCATCCCGAGCCGATGCGAACGCGATGCGTGTACCGTCAGGTGACCACGCGGGCTCAATATCTCGTCCGTTGGCCGTGGTGAGGGGATGGGCGTCGGTTCCGTCCGCGTTCATTACCCAGATTTCAAAGTCACCGGTACGCTCCGAGTGAAAGGCGATGCGTCCTTTGGCGTGAAACTGAACGTAGGCCGGTGTAGGAGTAGGTCGGGGTGTCTCCAACGGCGATGCAAGGGGTGAAGTTCCTTCCCCTGCGACGGTGGTCGCGGTGGCCAGGATGGGTGTGAACACCGGTGTAGGTGAGGACTGGGAGGTGCATCCTGCCAGCAGCCACAGGGCCGCGAGGCCAACGATGAGCCCTGCAACCGCGAGGTGCCTCCGGCGGTTGTTTTGACGTCCGAAGAGGACGCCACCGAACAGTGCTAACGCGATGGTGAACAGCAGGGCACCGAATATATCATTCATGAATGTCTCCTTTCATTCTTTTCACGTCGAGGTGTGCGAAGTTTTTCTTGCAGATCATGGAGCAGGAGCAAGGCCTGCAAAGGTGTTGTGTTGGCAAAATCCTGGTGTCGAATGATGTCGGCCATTTCGCGCAATTGTTGGATCTCTTCGTCGGCCAAGGTTTCCGGACTCCGATTTTGGCCGTTGGTGGGCATCGAGGGCGAAATCAAATGCACCTCTCGCACCTCATTCGGCCGGAGGAGAGGGGCGGTGTGTTCCTTTTCCAGATGTGCAAGCACCTGAGAAGCCCGTGCGATCACCCGTTCGGGAACGCCTGCGAGTCGGGCGACATGGGTACCAAAGGACTTCTTCGCGGTCCCGGGAACGACTTGCCGCAGGAAGATGATGTCGTTGCCCTGCTCAAGGACGGCCAAGGTGACATTGTGCGCGGCCGGCAGGTGATCGGCCAGCGCGGTGAGTTCGTAATAGTGGGTGGCGAAGAGGGTCCGGGCCGAGATGGTGTTGTGCAGGTCCTCGGCTACGGCCCAGGCAATGCTGATGCCGTCATACGTGCTGGTGCCACGCCCCACTTCGTCCAGGATGACCAGGGAGCGGTCGGTCGCGTGGCGCAGGATGTACGCAGTCTCACTCATTTCCACCAGGAAGGTGGAGCGTCCGTGGGCGATATCGTCGGAAGCCCCAACGCGAGCAAAGATGCGGTCCACCCGACCGATGTGCGCCTCCGCGGCGGGCACGAAACTCCCCATGTGGGCCATCAAGGTGATAAGGGCTACCTGACGGACGAAGACGGACTTACCGGCCATGTTCGGCCCGGTCACAATGAGAAGGCGTCGATTTTCGACGTCCATGTCCACATCGTTGGGAACAAAGGGGGTATCCGCGGGAAGAAGGTGTTCAACCACCGGGTGACGTCCCTGGCGGATGCGGAGAATGCGACTTTCATCCACGTGTGGACGGGTGTAGTTGTTCTGCGCAGCCACTTCGGCCAGCGCGGCGAGGACATCCAGTTGCGCTATGGTACGGGCTACACGACGCAACCGGGCCGCGTGGGCTGCAACATCGTGCCTCACCTGGACAAACAGGTCGTATTCCAGATCGTTGATACGGTCTTCAGTACCGAGGATCTCTGCTTCTTTGGCCTTCAGCTCCGGGCTGATATAGCGTTCGGTGTGGGTGGTGGTGGCCCGACGTTCGTAGGTGTCGGGCACCAGGTGGGTTTTGCTTTTGGGCACCTCGATGAAGAAGCCAAAGATCTGATTGTAGCGCACGCGCAGGGTGGGGATCCCCAGGCGTTCTCTTTCCCGGGCTTCTAAGTCGGCCAGCCAATCTCGTAGGGCGGCGGCTCGTTGACGTAACGCGTCCAGTTCCGCATTGAACCCTTCACGAATGAGTCCCCCTTCCCGAAGCAAAATAGGGGGGGTATCCACAAGAGCGCGGCGGATGAGATCAAATATATCTTCACAGGGATCCAGGTGCTCATTTAACTCCTGCAGAAGAGGGGCTTGAGCACGTGAGAGGATCACCTTAAGCCGCGGAAGACGTTCCAGGGATTTGCGCAGGGCTGCTAAATCTCGAGCATTGGCTGTGCCAAATCCAATGCGTCCGACCAGCCGTTCCACGTCGTACATGCCGTTCAGCACGTCACGCAGGTCCTGACGCAGGAATGTGTCTTGAACCAGGTTGTCCACCGCGTCCAGGCGACGGTGAATTTCTTCCACGCTCTGTAAGGGTTGTAAGATCCAACGGCGTAATAACCGGGCCCCCATGGCCGTCCGGGTTCGGTCCAGGGTGGCAAAGAGCGTACCTTGATGGCGGGGGCCTCTCAACGGGTGAACGAGTTCCAAATTGCGCCGAGTACTGGCATCCAGCACCATGAACCGATGGGGGTGGTATGTCGCCAAGTCGGTAATGTGCGCGAGGTCGGAGATTTGGCCGGTTCGTAGGTAGTCGAGCAATCCGCCCGCGGCTCGGATGGCGAGGGGCATGTGCGCGCATCCAAAACCGTCTAATGTGGCGACATGAAAGTGATTGAGCAAGGTCTCGCGGGCCGCGTTCAGGGTGAACGCGGTGTCCGTGTGGGGGGAAATACGGCTGGATCCCAAGGCGCGCAGACGATCCCGTAAAGAGGTGTCCTGGATTAATCCCTCGGGCAGGACGAACTCGCTGGGGGTGAGACGTCCGAGTTCTTCCAGGAGGTCATCTTCGGCACTCTCCCCGCGGAACTCGGTGGTAAGGAATTCACCGGTGCTTAGGTCGATGAGAGATAGACCGAACGCGGGGGCGGATGTGCGATGGTTTGCGGTTTCTTCACGCACGAGGGCCGCGAGAAAGTTCTGGGCTTTGGCTTGAAGGAGGGCATCTTCCACTACGGTGCCCGGGGTGATAACGCGGACCACTTCTCGCCGCACGAGCCGTTTAGCTTTACGCGCATCCTCCATTTGCTCCACAACCGCGACCTTGTGTCCCCGGGCCAGGAGTTTTCCCAGGTAGGGCGTTAACTGATGGTGGGGAAAACCGCACATGGGCAGGCGGACGTGTTTGGAGAAGGAGCGGGAGGTAAGGGTGAGTCCCAATTCGCGGGAGATGCGGATGGCGTCTTCGTCGAACATTTCGTAGAAATCGCCCAGCCGGAACAGGACAATGGCGTCCGGGTAACGCGCTTTGATGTCCTTGTATTGTTTGAGCATGGGCGTCATGGGCTGGGTCATGCCTGCAACTCCGCGATCGGAACGGCAATATTATGGCAACGTGTGTGCAACATGGTGTCCCTACATTGGGATATGTCCGGTGTTTGGCCGGTATCACGAATTTCGGTTTCTCCTAATATTACCGTTGTCGGGATCGGTTTGCCAAATCCTTTTGGCGGGACTTTTAGGGCTTGCAGGGAGACGCACGGAGCCGGCTCGGGGTATGAAAAGGCGGCATGTCCGCGTGTTAAAAGGTTGGGCGACCGAAAAGTATCCGGGTGGGAAGGTAATTTAGCCTCGGGGGGAAATTTGCTGTACAATGTTTTGGGTATTACAAGGTGTTGTCTTCCCCAAGCCTTGTAAATGTGTGCCCGGCCAGAAGGGGTATGCTTCTGTTTCCATAGCGACACACGAGGAGGTGTGAAATGTCCGATGTCAAGTTGGTGGCAAAGCCCGGCGAGGTTCAATTCGCCAAGGGGTTGGAAGGCGTTATCGCTCGCGAGACCACCAAGAGTTACGTTGATGGGAAGAACGGGAAGTTGTATTACCACGGTATTCCCATTGAGGAATTGGCCGAGAATTCCTCGTTTGAAGAGGTGTTTTTCCTCTTGATGTATGACCGTCTGCCCACCGAGTCGGAGTTTGATTACTTCAAGTCTCGTATGGTGCAGTATCGGGAAATTCAGCCTGAGGTGTACGAGTACATTCGCCGGGCCAGCGGCCGGTACAACGACACGCCCATGTCTGTGCTACGCACCGCGGTATCCATGTTGGCGTCGTTCGACGATTCCGCGGAGGAAGATAGCCTCCCCGCGCACGAACGAGAGGCCATCAAGATTACATCCCGTATGGCCACAATTACCGCGGCGATCGGGCGGGCCCGCCAGGGATTGGAGCCCATCCACCCGCGCCCGGATCTTTCCCACGCGGCGAACTTCCTGTACATGCTCTTTGGTGAAGAACCCGATCCTTTCTATGAGCGTGTCATGGATGTGATCCTCATTCTGCACGCGGACCACGGCTGTAATGCATCCACGTTCGCGACCATCGTGGTGAAGTCCACGCTGTCCGATATGTACTCCTCCATTGTGGCAGGCATTGCCGCGCTGAAAGGGCCGCTCCACGGAGGCGCGAATCAGCGGGCCCTGCGCATGTTGCGGGAGATCGGAGATCCCGAGAAGGCAGAGGAGTGGGTGTTGAACGCGTTGGCCAAGAAGCGCCGCATCATGGGCTTCGGTCATCGCGTGTACAAGGCATACGACCCACGCGCTCGCATACTCCACAAGTACGCGGTGGAGATGACTCAGCGCGAGGACGCGGATCCGCAGTTGAAGAAGTACCTCCAGATGGCGGAAATCATTGAACGGGTGATGATCGAGAAGGTCGGGAAGAAGGGCATCTTCCCGAACGTGGACTTCTACTCCGGCGTGGTCATGTCCTCCATGGGCATTGACGATGAGCTGTTCACACCTATTTTCGCCACATCCCGTGTGGCCGGGTGGACGGCGCACGCGCTGGAGCAACGGATGGACAACCGGATCTTCCGTCCTCGTTTCGTCTACGTGGGGCCGGCCGAAGATCACTGGATCCCCATCGAGGAGCGCAAGAAGCCGGAAAAGGAACCAACACCGCTCAAGCCTCTGGAGCGCATGGTATAGGTTTCGCTCGTTTCATCACGGATGATGGTATTGCAGGGATGGCTCTCACGCCATCCCTGTTTTTTTGTGAAGAGAGCTGGAGAAGCGGTTTATTCCGTTCGATGGTAACGGTTCTCTGCTACATCAGTCGACAAACGAGATCCCACAAGTGAGGTAGGAAAATAAGCCCCCCCACCACCACGGATGTGAGGGCCGCGAGCAGAACCGCGCCCGCGGCCGCGTCCTTAACGACTTTAGCCCGGTAGTGGTAATCCGGTTGGACGTGATCCACCAAGTTCTCGACCGCGGAGTTCATCGTCTCCAGGGAAAGCACCAGGCCGCTCACTAACGTGATGGCCGTCCATTCCCAACGGGAGAGGTGAAGCCCCAGACCGACCAGGAGCACCAGGCTAAGGATGACCAGGTGGATGCGCGCGTTGCGCTGGGTACGCACAGTGTGCAGGATGCCCTCAAACGCGTAGCCCAGGCTCCGCCAGAAGGACGGTGAACGCATGTTATCCTCCTGCTTGCCGCCGTTCGCCCCTAGGACCTACGTACTCACGGCCTAAGATTTCGGCCTGCCGGGCCCACATCACGGCCTCTTCCTCGGGCGTGGCGTGATCGTATCCTAACAGGTGAAGGACACCGTGGACTGCCAGCAAACGCAGTTCCTCCTGTACACTGTGCCCGTACTGGATGGCCTGTTCTTTCGCGACAGGAAACGCGATGATCACATCCCCCAAGTAGGGTGGTTCCTCCTCCGGCAGCATCATGGCCTCCCCTTCGTTCAGGGCAAAGGAAAGGACGTCGGTGGCCGCGTCCACGCCTCGGTAAGTACGGTTGAGTTCCCGCACGGTGTCCGTGTCGGTGATCACGACGGTCAACGCCCCTTCCTCAATACCTTCCAGCGCGAGCGCGCGTTGCACGTACCGGGCCAGATCTTCTACATCGACTCGATCCGCAAAGGCTTCGGCCACTTGGATGTCCAGTTCGACCACGGGCCTGACTCCTTCTTTAGTTGGTGAATTCCAGATATTTTGGAGGTATAATAGTACCCCACTGATTGACGGACAAAACTCCGTGCATATACCTGGGCTTAAAAAGAGAAGATACCCTTCTTTTGTGCCGAGGTACATAAAACGTGATGTGTCAATCAATCAGTATGTCCGTCAATCGGTGACCATGTACTGAACATGGAAAAGGCCAAGTTCAGGAATTTCCATAAGGGAAGAAGGTCATAAGGGAGGGACATATGCATCGACGGTATCCGGAGTTGGCAGGCAGGGTGGCTATCGTGACGGGGGCAGGCCAGGGCATTGGCCGGGCCATTGCCCTGGCCGCGGCCCGGGAAGGGATGCGGGTGACTGTCAACGACATCAACGGCCGCACCGCGGAGGCGACGGCCCGCCTCATCGAGGAGAGGGGCGGCGAAGCCCTGGTGCACGTGGGGGATGTGTCCCAGGAGCGGGATGTCCGTCAGATGGTGGCGGACACCCTGGCGCGCTGGGGACGGCTTGATCTGCTGGTGAACAACGCGGGCATTGAGCCCACCGCGTCCATTCTGGAGATGACCGTGGACACGTGGGACCGGGTGATGGCGGTGAATTTGCGGGGGGTGTTCCTCGGCACCCGCGAGGCCGGACGCGTGATGAAGGAACAAGGGGAGGGGGTTATCATTAACATCAGCAGCATCGCGGGCAAAGCCATTCCTTTACCCTTCCGCAGCGCGTACGCGGCCAGCAAAGCGGGCATTGTCGGCTTCACTAAGGAGGCTGCCCGGGAGTTCGCGGCGTACGGCATTCGGGTGAACGCGGTGTGCCCCGGGGTGATTGTGACGCCCATGACCGAGAAGGCCCGTCAGAACCCGGAGATGATGGCCCGGTGGAAACGGGAAATTCCCCTTCGTCGGTTGGGACAACCCGAAGAGGTGGCAGAACTTGTCCTCTTCCTGGCGTCAGATGGAGCCAGTTATATCACAGGACAGGCGTATCACGTGGATGGGGGCAAGGTCATGGTGTGAGGGCGAAAATCACACGAATTTCCCTTCGTCCTTCTAAGGTGCATTCGCAAAGTTTGGTCGGTCAATCGGCCGTGGCGCCCTCCGCCGACCGATCGTAGGTGTGCCAGAGGATCCACGCGTACCCGGCCATGAGCAGGGTGACCGCGATGCCCAGCCATTTGAGCACGGTGTCTATACCGAACAGGTCGAAAAGCACACCCGTGAAGAGCATAGGGGGGAGGCCCAGCAAGTTAATGAGCATGTAGTGGGTGGAAAACACCCGGCCCTGGACCTCCTGGGGCGTTTCCTCTTGTAATGTGGTCTGGGACACCACGTGGACGGTGGAAAGTCCCACGCCGAGGACGAAACTAATGGCCATTGAGATGTAAATGGTGTACGCGCGCCAGGGGAAGCCGTATCCTACCCAGCCCAGGAGGGCAAAGGCCAAAGCAATCGCCATGAGTCCTCCCACCAGGAGTGTATCCCGACGGATCATGTAGCCGTATTGACCTAGCACGTAGGTGGCCAGGAGCATGCCCACGCCCGCGGGCGCGAAGACAAAGGCCGCGTCCTCGGGTTGCATGTGCAAGACGCGCGCGGCAAACCCCGGCGCGACCATGGCCAGGATCATAAGGAACATAGCCACCAGCCCCATGTTCAAGATGCCCAGGAGCACCGCGCGGGTGCGACCAATAAAGGACCACGCTTCCTTCAGCTGATGCCAGAAGTGAACCCATCCCATACGGCTCAACTCATACAAATCATGCCACCGCACGTCCTTTTTATCCCGGGGCAGAGTGAGAAGGAGCACCGCGGCCAGCGCATACCAGAACGCGATGACTAGGAACGCAGTGGCAATGCCCGCGACTTTGACCAGGATGGGGCCCAGGATGAGCAGACCCAGCGCCTGGCTGAGCGCGGTGGTCAGGTTGAAGAGGGAGTTGGCCGAAAGGAGTTGTTCCTTGGGCAGAAGTAGGGGCAGTGTGGCCTGTTCCGCGGGCGCAAAGAACTGGCCGATGGTGGAGGCAATGAAGGTGATCAGGTAGATGAGGATGAGCAAGGCCCAGGTGGAGTGGAGGTGCTTGAGGAGCAGTACGTAGAGGATGACGAGAACAGCACGTAGGAGATTGGAGATGATGAGGATGTACTTGCGGGGCAGGTGATCGACGAGGATCCCCGCCACCGGGCTGAATATCACCCCCGGAATGGTAAAGGAGAAAATCATCACGCCCAGGTGGGTACTGCTGCCGGTCAGGCGCTCAATGAGCACAATCTGCACAAAGTGAATCGCGTTTTTGCTCAGTTGTGAGAGGAGTTGGGCGGTCCAGAGGAAGAGGAAGTGGCGGTTGCGGAGCACATCCGCGAACCCTCCGTTGTTCACCGCGCGCGTCATCTCCCATCTCCCGATGTTGAGGAGATGTCCGCGCGTTCCCACGCTCGCCGAACGTATGCCTTGGCCCGCCGTCTGAACTTGTCCCGCGGCAAGAGAATACGCCGCCCACAGCCCAGACAGCGGAGCCCAATATCCGCGCCCACGCGAACAACCTCCCATTCGGTGCTACCGCACGCGTGGGGTTTGCGGAGTTTCACAATATCGCCTACGTGTAAGTCGAGCCACAATGTATTGGACATGGTTGATGTACATAGAGAGCAGAAGTGTGTGAGACGTTCGCCACCTTCAGCAACGAACGTCTCACACTTCCCTTTCTTACCGGTTTATTAGCGCGCCTGTACTTGCTCGTCTGCGTGGTAGGAGGAACGGACCAGGGGGCCGGATTCTACCCATTTGAAGCCCCGGGCCAGCCCTTCTTCCCGCAGGCGGTCGAATTCTTCAGGCGTGTAGTAGCGTTCAATGGGCAGGTGGTAGCGGCTGGGTTGCAGGTATTGGCCGATGGTCAATATGTCGCAGTCCACGCTTTGCAGGTCGTCCATGAGCGCGAGGATTTCGTCCCAGCGCTCCCCCAGACCCACCATGATGCCCGACTTGGTGACCACATGGGGGTCCATTTCCTTGGCCCACCGGAGCACCTGCAAGGACCGCTCGTACTTGGCCTGGGGGCGGGCCCGCCGATAGAGGCGGGGTACGGTTTCCAGGTTATGGTTCAGGATGTCTGGGTGCTCGTCCATGACGATCTTCAGTGCGTCCCGATCTCCTTTGAAGTCGGGGATGAGTACTTCAACGGTGCAGTTGGGCAGGCGCTGCCGGATCTCGCGGATGGTCATGGCAAAGATGGTCGCGCCGCCATCGGGCAGGTCATCCCGGGTAACAGAGGTGAGGACCGCGTGGCGCAGGCCCATCATCTCCACGGTCTCCGCGACTCGGCGGGGTTCGTCCCAGTCCACCGGGTTGGGCTTGCCCGTGCGGATTTTGCAAAAGCCACAAGAACGGGTGCAGATGTCGCCCAGGAGGAGGAAGGTGGCCGTACCCCGGCCCCAACACTCGCCGATGTTGGGGCAGAGCGCTTCCTCGCACACGGTGTGCAGGTGATGGTTGCGCATCAGGCGCTTTAGGCGTAAGTAATTTTCGGTGACCGGGGCCTTCACCCGCAACCAGGGCGGTCGTCGCCCCGGCGTGAGGTGCGATTCCCGCCAGTTGTGCCGTGGCGGGTTAGGATCCAGTTCGATGGGTAACGTAACGGTTGCATCCTTTGTCATCACCAACTCCTTCGCATCAGAGTGGCTTACCAAACAACGGGGACGTTTGCAGAACGAATTCGTTTATCCCGGCTAACAACAGGCACTCCCCAATACAGCGCTGTGGCGACAATGATACGGTCAGGCATATCAGGAACATGTTTCCATAAGATATGCTGCATATGTTGAACAATATGTCTGTCTAAAGGCAATTCTACAACCATGCCTGTTTCATCTGAGAGCAATGTCATAACTTCCGAAAGGAAGCCCTCTTTCAGACGGCCTTTTTCCGTAAGATAAACAATCTCCACTAAAGTGATAGTTGATATCCCCACCGTATCCCCACTTATGAGGATATCGTCTAAAAATGTACGTGCTTGATTGGAGAGAGAAGGATGTCCCAACAAATACCAGACAAAGGCGTGTGTATCTGCCACTGCTCTTAACATTAGATATCCTCTCGCGGGAACTGTTTCCAGACTGCCCGGCGGACAGCGGCAATGTCTTCCTCGGAGGGGCCTGGGCCAAAGTGTTTAAACGCTCCCCATAAGGATTCGTGTCCAGAATTACGAGTCTGCAGTTTCAATTCAAGATCACGTGCGATGACCTCGATGAGGCGAACTTTTTCCCTTATTGGTAGTTTACGGACTTCCTCTACGATCTTATGGAATTCATGCATGGCCCCCTTCTCCCTGGATCGTGTCCCTATTCGAGCGCAATAAATTCTGCTTGGCGGTCGACGAATCGAGCCACGTATTTGAACCCTGCGGCCCGTACCCATTCTACCACATCTTTCAGCGCGTATCCCACATGGGCGAGTTCATGGGCATCGGAGCCCAGGGTGATGATCTCCCCGCCCAGTTCCCGGTACCATCGGAGGATGGTGAGGGAGGGGGACGGCTCGTTCACGGCCCGACGCAGAGTGCTGGTGTTCACCTCCAGGCCGATGCCCACCTCCACGCACGCGTTGAGCACCTCGCGGATGATCTCCTCGTGTTCGTGAGGGTCGAAAGGACCGCACACGTCGTACCCGTAGCGTTTGGGCACATCAAAATGACCGACTACATCAAAGCCCCCCACGCGCACCATAACCAAAAGTTCCTCAAAGTACTTCTGGTACGCCTCGTGCTTCCCGTGGCGTTCGAAGTATTCTCGAGAGAGCACAAATTCATCCCCTACCCAGTGCAGGGAGCCGATGATGTAGTCAAAGGGATACTCATCCATGATGATTTCCGTTTCGTAGGGGAACCGGTGCGATTCCCCCATCTCTGCGCCGGCCCGGATGAGAAGACGGTCCCCGTATTGGGCACGCACCTGTTCTAGGGCTTGGAAATACGCGTCGGGCTTGAAGTGGAACGAACAAGGATCCCCCGGGGTGAAATCCACGTGCTCGGTAAAGCAGATCTCAGGAATACCCAACGCGATCGCGCGCTCACACACCTCCTCCATGCTCTGCTGCCCATCACAGGAGAAACGGGTATGAATATGATAATCCTGGGGTATAACGACGCCCTGTCCCATTGCCCCTCCTTAACCTCTTACTCGTTAGTCGTTACTCCTTACTACACATGTATCGCGTGGCCGCTCCACGCGTGCGCGGCCTCCATCAATGTCTCCGATAGGGTGGGATGCGCGTGGACGTTGCGCGCGATCTCCTCCGGCGTGAGTTCCCACGCCCGGGCCAGGGTCAGTTCAGGGAGGAGTTCCGTGACCTCGGGACCGATGAGGTGCGCGCCCAAAATTTCGCCGAACTTCGCGTCCGCGATGATCTTCACGAACCCGCGGGATTCGCCCAGGCCCAGGGCCTTGCCGTTGGCCTGGAAGGGGAACTTCCCCACGCGGATCTCGATCCCCCGTTCCCGGGCTTGCCTTTCCGTTAACCCGAAGGACGCGACCTGGGGCTGGCAGTACACCGCGCGGGGCATCATCTCGTAATCCAACACCACCGTCTCCACCCCCGCGATGGTCTCCGCGGCCACAATCCCCTGCGCGGACGCGACGTGCGCCAGGGGCATCTTACCCGTCACATCGCCGATCGCGTACACTCCCGGCACATTGGTGCGCATCCCCTCATCAATCACAATGAACCCGCGCTCCAATTGCACCCCGATCTCCTCCAGACCCAAGTTCTCGGTGTTCGGTCGCACACCTATGGCCATGAGCACCTGCTCCGCGTCCAGGACCAGTTCCGTCCCTTCCTTCTGGACCCGCACTTGCACCCCCTTCTCGGTGGGAGTGATGCTCTCCACCCGCGCGTGGGTGTGAAAACGTAGACCCTCCCGGCGAAACGCCTTCTCCAATTCCTGGCTGACCTCCTCGTCCTCTAGAGGCAGCAGGTGGGGCAGCATCTCCAGGATGGTCACCTGCACCCCATAATTGTGCCACACGTACGCGAATTCCACGCCAATGGGCCCCGCGCCGATGACAATGACCGACGTGGGCAACTCCTCCTGCACGATGGCCTGGCGGTAACTCACCACCCGTTGGCCATCAATTTCTACGCCGGGGATAGAGCGGGGCCGCGCGCCCGTGGCCACAATCACGTTCTTCGCCTTCAGGACCGTGTTCCGCCCCTCCGCGTCCCGCACTCGCACTTCACGGGGGGAGAGAAGCTTCGCGGTGCCCCGGTGCACCGTGATCTTGTTCTTGCGCATGAGGAATTCTACCCCTTTGACCAGGCGCTCGGACACGCGGCGACTGCGTTTCACCGCGGCTCTGTAATCCAGGCGGAGGTTCTCAAAGGAAAAACCAAACTCCTTGGCCCGTTTTGTCAGGATATGCGCCAGCTCCGCGTTGCGCAATAACGCCTTGGTGGGAATGCACCCCCAATTGAGACAAATCCCGCCCAGGCGCTCCTTCTCCACCAAGCCTACCCTCAGGCCCAACTGGGACGCGCGGATGGCCGCCACGTACCCCCCAGGGCCACCGCCGATGACCACGACATCGTATTCGGTCGTCAAGGTGCACCTCCTCTAAGGATAAAGGGCGTAAGGATTCTTGAACCCTGTTGGTCCGTCGGTCGATGTGTCGAGCGATCAGCATCCATTACCTTGTCCCCATCTGACATCCCGCGTCGGGATGGTGTCGAGGATCTCGCAGGCGCCAGGTGACCATCAGGCTCAGGAACATGAAGAGCCCGCCCAATGCAAAGCCCCACTGATAGGGCACCCGCTGGACCAGTGCGCCCACCGCGATGGGCACCAGGGTGAAGGGCGCCATGACCGTATCCCGCAACGCGATGCAGGTGGGCAACACCTCGGTGGGGGCCAGTTCCAGTAAGATGTTGCCGTAGCCGATACCCATGCCACTCATGGTCGCGCCCACCATGAGGAACACCAGCGTGAACAACTCCGCGGCAATGAGTGGTGTCACCAGTGCGAACACGGCCGCGACCATCCCGCTTAAGGCCACGCCCAAAAGCACGATCCGATTGCCATAGCGATCCCCCAACCACCCCCACAGCAGGTTGGACAGGGCCGCGCCGATCATCTGCGCGGAGAGGAACACGCCCACCATGCCCGCGGGCACGTGAAGTTCCTGCCGCGCGTAGACGACAAAGAAGGGAGCCAAGGCCGCGCCGATGACGAACAGAATCTGCGCCAAGAGCATGTACTGAAAATCCCGGCTGGATTGCAATAACTGTCGGGAACGCTGAAACATCTCTCCCCAGGATGCCACCGGTCTCTGGATGGGGTAGACGGGCTCCCGGATCAACGCAAATCCGGTAAACGCGATTCCCAGGGTGACACCGCTTAACCCAAAGAGAAACGCGTAGTTTTTAGGGAAGGGAAAGCGCACCTGATCCTGAAGGATAGCCTTGACCAACATGCCGGACGCGATGGCCAGTGCGAAACCCAGCAGGTTCTTCCACGCGGCAAAGCGTCCTCGCCGGTCCACGGGAATGGCCCGGGCGAAGATGTCCCCGTACACGACTGAGCCCACCCCGCCGGCCAGGGAGAAGGTGAGCACCAGCACCGCGAACGCGGTCAACACCAGGTACGGGTGACGGAGGCCGTACACATACGTCAGCCAGGCCAGCACCACCCACGAAATCCAGCGAATGGTGATGACCCCCAGGAGAATGGGCTTTTTGCGTGGCTTCCCCTCCACCCAGTACGCGGCGAACAACTCGGGCAGCACACTTCCCAGCCCGATGAAGGACGCGATCATGCCCACGGCCACTTCCGAGCCCGTGAGCGCGCTGATAAACGCGGGAAGCACCGTGTTCGTGTCTACCAGCGCGGCAGACACCCGAAAGAACACGCCGTGCACCAACCCCGCGATGAAATTTCGCCGGTAGTAGCGTTCGACAGTCTCTTGAAACGCGGATAGCGTCATCAGGATAACGAGTAACGATCACCCATTCATGAGGAGGGCGCCACATATGGACGCCCTCCTCAACGAGTCGTTACTCTTCCCACTCCTCTAAGGTTTTCTTCACCGTGGCCAGGAATTTATCCGCCGCCGCGCCGTCCAACACGCGATGGTCGAACACGAAGGATAAGTATATCATAGGTCGGATGGCAATGGCATCTTCAATGACCACCACGCGCTTCTGGATGGCGCCAAAGCCCAGGATGCCCACGTTAGGCTGGTTGATAATGGGCAGGCCGAAGAGACTGCCGAACACGCCGTGATTGGTGATGCTGAAGGTGCTCCCCGAGAGTTCGTCGGGCAGGAGTTTGCCCGCGCGAGCCCGCTCGGCCACTTCGTTCACCTTACGGGCCAACCCCAGCAGGCTGTACTCATCCGCGTGGCGGATGACGGGCACGACCAGGCCGTCGGGCACGGCCACGGCCATGCCGATGTGGTAGTACTTCTTGAGGACAATGGCGTCCTCCCGGAAGACCGCGTTGGCCTCGGGCACGGCCTTCAGGCCCGCAATAGTGGCCATGATGAAGTAAGGCGTCAGGGTGAGACGCACGCCTCGTTCCGCGAACGCGGCTTTGTGTGCCTCCCGATGGGCCAACACCCGGGAGAGGTCGGCCTCCATGAAGGTGGCCGCGCGCGGGGAGGTGAGCACGCTGCGACTCATGTGCTCCGCGATGGCCCGACGCATCCGGGTGAGGGGGACCACCACCTCTTCCTCGCCGGCCGCGGGAGGCGGGGAGGGCGGGGCCGCGGGCGGAGGCGGTGGCGGCGCCGCGGGTTTGGGCTTCTCCACAGCGGGCGGCTGTTCCTCTTCTTCCCACTTGGAGGGCTGGAAGAGTTGCCCGGATCCAGGCTGTTCCCAGGGCGGGAGTTCCTCTGTGGGCGGTGGCGCAGCCTTGGCCGCTTCCATCTGCTTGATGTAGGCCTCCAGATCCTTCTTGGTGACACGGCCCCCCTTGCCCGTGCCCTTGACCTTGGACAGGTCGATGCCGTACTCCGCGGCCATGCGCGCGACCACGGGCGTCACCTTGGGCCCCCGACGACGCCGCTTGCCGTCGGGTTTCTCTTCTGTGGGAGGTTGAGCCTCGGCCGCGGGGGCAGGCTCTGCGGGGGCCTCCGCGGTGATCTCGTGCGCGCCCACCGCGTGTAGGTCCACCTTCTTCGGGATGTTCGTGGGCAGGGGTTCGCCCGGCTGCCCGATGATCGCGATGACCGTGCCCGCTTCCACGGTTTCCCCTTCGGGAACGAGAATCTTTAGCAGGACGCCGGAAGCCGGCGCGGGAATCTCCGTGTCCACTTTTTCCGATGCTACTTCCAGCAGGGGTTCCAACTTTTCGACCGGATCCCCTTCCTTCTTCAACCAGCGATTTATCGTTCCCTCAACCACAGATTCCCCTAACTGAGGCATGGGTACGAGTATGGCCACGGGTAACCTCCTTCATCAAAGATGTAGACCGGATTGACCGACCACACTTCATGTATCAATACTCCGCGAGTTCGCGCATTTTGGCTTCGATTTTGTCCGCGGTGGGGAGGAACCACTTTTCAAACGGCGGCGCGTAGGGCACCGCGGGAACGTCCGGCCCGCCCAGACGCATGACGGGCGCATCGAGCCAGTCGAACATCTCCTCCGCGATGCGGGCCGCGATCTCCGCGCCCCAGCCACCGGTCTGGTTGTCCTCGTGGACGATAAGGATTTTGCTCGTCTTGCGCAGGGACTCGTAAATGGTGTCCAGGTCCAGGGGGACCAGGGAACGCAGGTCGATGATCTCTGCCTCGATGCCTTCCTGCTCTGAGAGTTTGTCCGCGGCTTTGATGGCCTCGTGCAAGGCCAGGCCATACGCGACGACGGTGATGTCGTCCCCCTGGCGCTTGATGTCCGCTTCGCCCAGGCGGATTTCGTAGTATTCCTCGGGAACCTCGCCCTTGACCAGGCCGTACAGTCGCTTGTGCTCGAAGAAGAGGACGGGATCGGGCACCTGGACCGCGGCGCGCAGTAGGCCGACGATGTCCTTGGGTGTGGAGGGGGCCAGGACGTAAAGGCCGGGCACGTGGGTGAAGAAGGCCTCGACCGACTGGGAATGGTAGAGCCCACCGGCCACGCCGCCCCCGTAAGGCGCCCGAATGATCATGGGCACAGGCCAAGCGCCATTGGAGCGGTAGCGGTAACGCGCGGCCTCGTTCACAATCTGGTTGAACGCGGGAAAGATGAAATCCGCAAATTGGATTTCCGCGATGGGATGGTAGCCGTTCAGGGCCATGCCAATGGCCACCGCCACGATGGAAAGTTCGGCTAAGGGGGTGTCGATAACCCGCTCCGGACCGAAACGCTCGTACAGCCCGCGCGTGGCCTGGAACACGCCGCCACGCGGTCCCACATCTTCACCCATTACGACGACGTTGTCGTAACGTTCCATGATTTCCATTAGCGTATCGCGAACGGCTTGCAAGTTGGTCTTGATAGTCATAGTGACCTCCGTGACATAATACGGATCGACGGACAAAACTCTGCACGTGTATCTTGGCTTAGCAAGAAGAACGTCTACCCCTTCACCCCTTTGCTCCACTTAACCAACGGGGAGTCGCCGAACACACCTTGGGCCGCGGATTCGACGGGCGGGTAAGGCTGGTTGAGCGCGTAGTCCACCGCATCCTCCACTTGGGCCATCACCCGGTCCAGCACCTCTTGCTTCTTGGCTTCATCCAACAGTCCCCGCTCCATGAGTACTTTCTCAAAGAGGAGGATGGGGTCTCGCTTTTTCCAGGCTTCCACTTCTTCCCGGGAGCGGTAGGAGCGGTCGTCGTCCGCGGTGGAGTGGGGCACGGGTCGGTAGGTTTTGGCTTCCACTAGGGTGGGACCTTCCCCACGCCGTGCGCGTTCGATGGCCTCTTTCATCACGTCATAGGACGCGAGGATGTCGTTGCCGTCCACGACCACCCCCCGGATGCCGTAAGCCACGGCCCGGTCCGCGACGTTTTCTACGGCCATTTGTTTGCTCACGGGGACGGAGATCGCGTATTGGTTGTTCTGGCAGACGAAGACGATGGGGAGTTTGTGGATGCCGGCCCAGTTGAGTCCTTCGTGGAAGTCCCCCTCGCTGGTGGACCCTTCCCCGAACCCGACAATGGTCACTTCATCTTTGCCCTGGAGTTTGGAGGCCAGCGCGGTGCCCGCGGCCTGAGGAATGGCGGTGGCTACAGGGCTGGACACGGAGACGATCTTCGCAGGCTTGTAACTGAAGTGTTCGGGCATCTGACGGCCCCGGCTGAAGATGTCGCCCTCTTTGCCCATGAGGGCCAGCATCATGTGGCGGGGTGTTACGCCCAGGATGAGGCACGTCGCGATGTCCCGGTAGTGGGGGAAGTACCAATCGTGGCCTTTACGCATGGCAAAGCCTTGAGCCACTTGGATGGCCTCGTGGCCGATACCGGAGATGTGGAAGGGGGCTTTGCCCTGGCGGTTGAGTACCCACATGCGTTCGTCCAATTTCCGGCTAAGCACCATGTAGTAGTACATCTCGAGAAGTTGTTCGTCACTCAATTCATCCGAAGGACGCTTCTGCTTCTTTGTCATGGGGCAGACCTCCTTGTCTGAGATTGGGATTTTGGGCAAAGGGGGAGAAGGCGTGCTGTTCACCCTTCGCCCAAAGTCCGACTAAAATAAAAAGGGCACTCACACCGGTGTGAGTGCCCTGGGGTATGTGCGGTCTCAAGGACGCGCAAGCAAATGATAACTAAAAGGCTTAAGGTGATGTTGATGTCCTCATGCCATCGTTGGCATGATGCATGTGTTATCACTACCGGCCCTCCTTGGCCATGTTGGGCTGTTCCGCCGATCAGAAGAGGAGGCGAAGTGTCTCCTGATGGACGGATATATTGCGTTTCATGTATCTCGGCGTAAGAAGAGCGTAAAGATACTCCCTTTTCTTTCAGGCCGAGATACATACGCGGAGTATTGTCGGTCAATCAGGAAGTACTTCTGTTGAATTATAGCATGACTTGAGATTGAGGACAAAAACATGCCGGGGTGGGAAGGAGTAGCAGGGGCTAGCGGCAGCGATTCGAACGCGAAAGCGTCCGACTGAAGCAGAGGATTGGGGGTGACACAGCGGCCAAATCACGGTGGTCGGTGGTCGGTGATCGGTGGCGGATAGCGGGTAGCGGGTGGCGGATAGCGGGTGGCGGTTGGCGGTTGGCGGGTGGCAGTTGGCGGTTAGCAGGTGGCGGATAGCGGGTGGCGGTTGGCGGTTAGCGGTTAGCGAGGGGCGGTGGAGGTAGCCGAGGGGCCGGGGGTACGTCCCG
>CAYPUG010000014.1:0-38873 GCA_964413905.1 uncultured Anaerolineae bacterium
GTCGTCCACCACCTGGTCGTAGGGTTGGGACGCGATGATCCCCGCGTACTCCCACATGGTAGCCCAAAACTCAGGGATATGGTCAATGGACCATTGATAGAGCTCCCGATACGTAGCAAGGTCCAGGCCGTATTGCTCGTTCACCGTGCGGATGAAATCGGTAATGTTGGCCTGGGCTTTCCTCTCCTCTGAGGGAACCCACAACGGCGTCTTCGTCGCGCTCATTGCCACTCCTCCTGGTGAGTTAGATGTTGGCAAAAACCCCACGAATTCCTATTCCCTTTACGCTGAAGCACATGACTGAAAAACCTCTATTTCCTACGCTCTCAGCGAGACCACACCTCGTGGGCGAACTCGGCGAGCAGCCGCGCGGTCATGCGCGGGCGCTCCATGGTGACCAGGTGCCCGGCCTGGTCCAGAACGCGCAACCGCGCGTCAGGAATAGAGAGAGCCATCTCCTCGGCATCGTCCAAGGGGATGAGCGCGTCCTCCCGGCCGGCGATAATCAGTGAGGGAACAGTAATCGTGCCCAACGTGGGACGACTGTCCGGGCGGTGGGCCATCGCGCGCAGTGCGGCCACCACGCCTTCGACGGTGGCACAGTACATAATATCTCGTAGCTTGCGCACCACATGGGCCTTGCCCTTCAGCGTGGAGGGGGCCAGAAGTTTCGGAATCATCCCCTCGACCAGAGAGTCCAGGCCGTCCCTTTGGACGGCTTCGATAGTGCGGAAGCGGTTCTCGCGAGCGGCCTCGCTATCCGCGCTCGCGCGAGTGGCCAGGAGCACCAGGCCCTTCACCCGTTCGGGATGGCGCCGCCAGAACGCGAACGCGATGTATCCCCCCATGCTCAATCCTGCGAGGATGGTTTGTTCCACGCCCAGCGCGTCCAGGATCGCGGCCACGTCGTCCGCGTAGGTATCGATGGTAATGTCCTCGCCGCCAAAGGGCGTCTTGCCAAAACCGCGCAGGTCGGGCACGATCACTCGATACGTGTGGGCCAGCGCGCGGAACTGGGTATCGTAAATCCGGTGGTTGAGAGGGAATCCGTGAATGAGGGTGATGGCAGGGCCGTGTCCGCGCACGGCCACGTACATGGGTAGGCCGTCAACCTGAACTCTCATGCTTCACCTTCCTTTCCTTGAAGGGTTTGCACCACGTCTTGTAACGGCACTAAAGTGGGTGATCCAGTACGGGGTTTGACTTCTACGCTCTCCTGTTTGAGGGTGCGTGCGCTGATGGTGACGCGCACAGGGCAACCGATGAGGTCCGCGTCGTTGAATTTCACGCCCGCACGTTCCTCTCGATCATCAAAAAGGACGCGAAATCCTGCACGTTCCAATTCCTCATATAGATGCTGAGCGCGTTCGGCCACCGACGGATCCTTGCGCGCGGGCAAAAGGACCAGGTGAACATCACACGGCGCCAAAGAGGAAGGCCAGGTCAACCCCTGGTCGTCGTGGTGGGTCTCCGCCACCGCGGCAATCACCCGGTCCATGCCCAGGGCCGCCCGCACGAGCCAAGGAGTGTCGGGGCGTCCTTCTGCGTTGAGGTACGTGCCCACAGGCAGGGGAGATGCCACGTCTTTCAGCGCGGACGCGAACTCCGGAGGCGGTGTGAGAACCCGCAGGCGCGGGTGAAAGGGATGGGTAACACTGGCCAGGACCCACGCAGGCCGTCGCTCGTAAGTCGTTCCACAGACAGGACATCGCGCGTCCGCAGGCGCGCGGGCGATGTCCCCCACCACGTGGGGGGTGTAATCCCGGCCCACGTTCGTGTTCAACAGGTGATACCCTGGTTCATTGGCTCCGGCCACAAGGTTGGGTGTCTCCGCGACCAGCGCGTCCACGACGATCATCGCGCCCTGGGTACCTATCGGGGAGCCATACCCGGGCTCCGCGCCCCAGGACCGAATCTCCTCTTTGGTGGCCGCGCGTAGGGCCACAGGACCGACCAACCGCCGTAATTTGGCCAGGCTCAGGTCCGTATCCCCCCGTACCACCGCGATGATGCCCACCTTCTCTCCTGCAACTAAGAACATGGCCTTGGCCGTGCGTTGCGGCGGAACATCCAGGAACGCGCACAAGTCCTCAATGGTCGCACACTGGGGCGTTGCCACTTTCTGTACAGGACGCATCTCCTCTACAGGTGCGGGTTCCCGCAAGAAAGGGGCCACATCAGGATGGTACCACCGGTTGCAGTGGGAACAATAGAGGTATTCGGTATCTGCACTCTCGTGGGGCCAGAGGAAGGCATCGGCCAGATACCCGACCGGATCCGGCCGTATTCCGCGCACCACAGGGAGATCCACAGCGCGCAAAATGTCCTCCCACGCGCGGAGCCACATGGCCTGAGCCCGGTGCGCCTGAGGGATATCCGCGGCCAGGGAAATGCCTTCAGCCAAAGTGAAGGCTCGCACCCGCAAAAGCCCGGCCCGGGGGCGCGATTCTGCCCGGAACACGGGGGCAATGGTCGCCAGGTGACGGGGCAGGTGTTTGTAAGATGTGATCGCGTCGGCCAGCAGGGCGGTCAGGTCGGGCGTGTACCACGCCGCGGGGGTAGGACCACCGGACGAAGAGGGCATCTCATCCAGGGGGGGGATTGCCTGAGCAGAACGCCAGGGCATCAGCGTAACGGTAGGGATGCTCTGGGCATCCAGAAGAGCGTGTATTTGGTCGATAAGGTGATCGTACAGGGAACGGCCCAACGGGGGCCAATCGTAGATACCCGCGGCTTCGACGCGGATAATATTTGCTTGGAGGAGGTAGGCGAGGCCGGGTAAAGGTGCATCCGGGCGCTCGCGCCGAGTGTGAATGACCGTTTGCGTCCAGCGCATGGTGGGCATATCTCCGTGAGTGTAAAAGGTGCACAAATCGAAGATATTATAACCGATGCGTCCTTGTCCGTAAAGCCGACGATTTGGGCAATGCTCAACCATTTGGAGGTGATGCACATCGATTTCGTATGGGGAAGCACCGACCTCCTGCTTTGGGGATTTTCTCCGTGTGGTATAATGGTCCAGGACGTTCTCACGATGGGAAGGCCCGGCGAGCTGAAAAAGCGAACGTGCAGGACGCTGTGGAGGATCCGGAATGGAGGAAATACGTTCAGAGAAGTGCATCTCCTGGAAACTTCTCTCCCTTCTGTGGCGACGTATTGAGTTGCCCATTTATGTGGGTGTGGGAATAACGTTGGTGGTGGCCGCGTTTGCCGCGTTGGGGGAGATATGGGTGTTTTATATTTTCCCGTGGGTCGGGGGACACGGGACGTTGGATGTGCTGGTAATCTTGGATAAACTGCTGCTTATATCTATGCTGGCCGAGATCCTTCAGATGGTGAAGATCTCCATAAGCCAACGACGGCTGTCCAGCGAACCGTTTCTCATTGTGGGGCTCATCTCTGTAGTCCGGCGTATTCTCATCATCACCGCGGAAGGAACGCGGATCGTTAACCAGGCCAGTCTGTGGCATTTTTTGGCTTTACTGGTAGAACTGGCTATCCTTGCCGTGTTGCTCTTCGCGTTTGTGCGGGGGCTTTATTTGCTCCGCCAGCAACGTTTGGATGAAGCGCGACGTTTGCGGGAAGAACGTCGACAACACGGGGAGGCGCCCTCCTGGGCCCAGTTACTTCAGGGAGAGTAGTACTCCATCAACCGAGGAATAGTGGATGGAGGGGGGAGCAGAGACCCCACTTCGGCAACGTGGGGTTCGCTGACAAGGCCATCTTTAAAGAGGAAATGTTTCCCTTCTCTTTTAAGCCAAGGTGCATAAAACGCTATATGTTTGGAGAAGACACAATGGCACGACCGTCGCTCAAAAAACAAAAAGCCCGTCAGCGTGAATTACAACGTCTGCTTCGACAAGGATGGTTAGAGGTCGCAGATGAACGATTTGAGCGTGCGTTACGCACCTTTCAACAGGTTGTCCGCCGGGTTCCTCAACACGCGGAGGGTTGGTTAGGCGTGGGCATCGCGCTCAGTGCCCTAGGGCGCCTGGAAGAGGGCTATAAAGCTCTTCGTCAGAGTGTGGAGTTGGATCCCCGGCAGGTAGAAGCCTGGTATACGTTGGCTCAAGTAGCCGACAGGTTGGGATATTCCCTGGAAGCATTGGAAAGCATCCGTACCGCGCGCCGTTTAGCCGAAGAGCAAGGGCAACCTCCTGATTTCTTACAGGGGTTGGAACTCACCGAAGCCGCGATTGAACAGGGGTTGAAACACCTCGCGGAGGATATGGGACTGGATCTCTCCTCCCTTGCCGAGGAACAACGAGCCTTGTTGGAGGAGAGTTTTCGGATCTTTAACGAGGGTATTCGGGCTCTCCGTGACAAAGCATATCAGCAAGCTGTGGAAGCCTTCCAACGGGCTGTGGAACTCTTGCCCGACAACCCTAGGGCATGGGGTAACTTGGGTCTGGCCTTGATCTTGAACGGTCAATACGAAGAGGCAGAGGCCGCGTTGCAGAAGGCCTTGGAAATTCAACCCGATTATGAGCCCGCCCGTTTGAATCTGGAGAACATTCGGAAAATCCGTGAAGGGAGGAGGGCCGATTCGAACGTTTTCCTGCTGGAATACACGGATCTTAAGCACGATGCGCCGAGACGCAAAGAATTACGGTAACCGCCATGGACGAGGAACATCCCATTCTCCTCATTGCCGCACCGTGGAAAGATCGCGCTTATCTTCTGGCGGAGCTTCAGGAACGGGGGTATGAAGTTCGCTCCTTCCCGGGCATTGTAACGGCCATCGGATACCTAATACGCCGGCCGCGAGTGCAACCGGTCCTGGTCGTTTTAGACGTTGTTGATGACCCGGATATTTCTACCCGCACGCTTGAAGATCTGTTCGCGATGACGGAAAGCGTGCCGTGGTTGGTTATTGCCTCCCGGCTACACCCCCTCCCGGACACCTCTGTTCTTCACGCACCGCGAGTGCAGGTGATGTATCGTCCGGTACGGGTAGGCACTGTTGTGGAGCAAGTGGAGCAATTGCTACGTCAGTACCGGAAGGACAACGAGACGCGAGCGGATATGCATACGAGAGCACACCCTGAAGAAAAAGGGAGTTCTAATCCATGATGTTCGCCTTTCTGGCCGATATGCTGACGGTGATTCGCTTGAGCATCGCGGCGTTCATTGTGTACCTCGGCATAGCAGAGGGAGCGGCTGCGTTTCCGCGGGTTGTGATGTTGGCCATTCTCGCGTGGGTGACGGACGGGCTGGACGGTCCCTTGGCCCGTCGGTCCAAGGGACGTACTCGCTTGGGACGGTTTGACTTTCTCGTCGATGTGGCAATGACGTGGGCCTCCTTCGCGTACCTCACGCTGGCCGGATTCATTCCCTGGCCGTTGGCACTCCTCTACACCCTGATCACTATGGTCGTGGTTGCCTACTTCCAGCGTAAATCGGTGATGATTGTGTTCATGCGGCCGATTGATCTGACCAGCAGTCTGATAGCGTTACGCTACGCACCGGAACTCACCCTCCTGTTTCTGGCTTGGCTGGTGGGTTTGGGCCTTATTCGATGGCGTCGGACCAAAGCACGCATCCGCGCTTGGTTGAGCGATCTTTATCTCCTTGTCCGATACGGTCAAACCGCGCCCCAACACGAGGAACAAAGGAAACGCAGGCCTTAAACTCCAACAAAGAACTAACGAAACACCAATATCGTGCTTATGTGTACTCGATATCATTGCCTATGTGAGAGAAGTTTTCCACCTCATATATCCTTTAGGTAAGAGAAGGGGGGCACCATGCGCATGATTGTACAATACGGCCAGCTGGAAGCGTTGTTCCGCCGTGCAGTAGGGATGGACCTCACGGAGAACAAAGCAAAGGAAATCTTGGCCTTTGTTCAGAAAAAATTGCACGACTTGCTGATTATTGGTGAACGAAACGCTCATTACAACGACCGTGAGGTGATCTGGCTCTCGGATCTGCCCATTACGAAAGGGCTTCGCAACTCCATCCGCCAATTTCAGGAATTGGAGTTGGAGGAACAAATCAACCTTCAGTACATTCTGGATTACCTGGCCACCCAGCCTCCGTTGAAATATCCCCTCGAGGCGGAATTAGAAGAAGATTTACCCAACATTGTGGGGGGGTTACTTCTGACATTCGCCCGAACACTCTTCGTCCTCACCGGTGGGGCACGTTCGTTTGACATGGAAGACGTGGAACGGGCCAAGGAAATTCTGGATCTGACCCTGTAATTCGAGGATGGTGCATGGCCGATACATACGTTCTCATTCACTACGGTGAAGTCGGACTCAAGGGACAGAACCGTCCCAAATTCATTCAAACCTTGGCGCGAAACATCGAGACACGGTTGGAAGGACTGCCCGTACGCCTGGACCGACGGCGGTCCGGGCGTATTCTCTTTCGTTTGGAGGACGAACGCGCGTGGGAGGAGGTAGCCCGCCGTTTGCAAACGGTCTTCGGCATTGCCTACTTCGCGCGCGCGTGGCGGGTCCCCTTGGACATGGACATGCTGCAACGGGAAGTGCTGACACGCTTGCCCCGCGAGAAGGCTCTCTCATTCGCCGTTCGGGCCCGGCGAGCTCACAAAGGCTTTCCCCTTAATTCCATGGAGATCAACCGACGACTTGGTGCGGCGATTGTGCGAGAAACCGGGTGGAAGGTCAATCTTTCCCAACCCGACTTACCTGTGCATGTGGAGGTGTTGTACAAGGAAATTTTCTTCTACTTCAACCGCATTAAAGGCCCCGGTGGGCTGCCGGTGGGAGTGAGCGGCACGGTCCTCAACCTGCTCTCCGGCGGTATCGATTCCCCGGTGGCCGCGTGGCGCCTACTGCGTCGAGGGGCCGAGGTCATCAACGTGCACTTCCACGGCCAGCCCATTGTCTCCGACGCGTCCGAACGAAAGGCCATACTTCTGACCAAAGTCCTCACAGAATGGGGCGGTTCGTCTCGCCTCTACAGCGTGGGCATTGGCCACATTCAACAGGCCATTACCGAGACGTCCCCGCCCGAATACCGGATGATCCTTTATCGCCGGCTGATGTTCCGGGTCGCTCAGGAGATCGCGGCACGCGAAGGAGCCCTCGCCTTGGTCACAGGCGAGAGTCTCGGTCAAGTCGCGTCGCAGACGCTGGAAAATCTGTTCGTTATCAATGAGGTAGCCCGGCTCCCTGTGTTACGCCCCCTCATCGGCATGGATAAGGAAGAAATCGTGGCCCAGGCCGAACGAATCGGCACGCTGGATATCTCTAATCTTCCGGGGGAGGACGCGTGTACTTTGTTTACCCCCAAGCACCCGGTCACTGCCGCGAAGGTGGAAGAGGTGCACGCGATCGAATCTCGACAGCCCTGGGAAGAGTGGGTGGCCAACGCGCTGTCCAACGCGCGCGTCATCGATGTCCGTCTGATGTGAGTCCGTTGATGACACGCTCTATCTCATCGGCCGCGCGTTCGACGCCGCCAAGTGCGGCCATCACCCGGGCCATGCTCTGGGCGCGTTGTTTCCAGTGAAGTTCTGTGAGCAACGCGTACACATGCCTGCGTAGATTTTGGAATGTGGCCTCATGCACCCGCATGCTCACACCGATCCCTACCCGTTGCACCCGTGCAGCCTGGTAGTACTGATCCGCCGCGTGGGGAACCACAATCTGCGGAATGCCGTGCACCAACGCGCTGTGGGTTGTGCCCACACCGCCATGATGAATAATGAGGTCCAAATGTGGGAACACGTGCTCAAAGGGAACCCATGGCTGGACAATCACATCACCCGGCACATGCATGCGCAACCGTTCGGCCATCATCGCGTCACCGGTAGCGACCAACACCCGGGCTTTTACGTCCAACGCGGCCTCCACCGCCCGCAGGAAGAACGCCTCATCTTGCGTGAACGCACTCCCCAACGTGATGAACACCCGTGGGTGGTCGCTCTTTAAGAAAAAGGAAAGCCACGGCGGAGCCGGGCCCTGGGCCGGAACAGGCTGTCCCCCCACAAACACGGTCGGTGGAGAAAGGACGCGCCATGCTGCATACCACTGAGGCGTAAAATATACCAAGTGGAGGAAGGGGGAACGCATCCAGGGCAAGGGACCGGGAGCCCAATAATAGCCCTGAACGGCCAGTTGGGTTTTCATCGTGCGGAACCACTTTTGGGCTAATCGGGCAGCTTCGGCTTGATGAGGGGGAACCCGCTCGGGCATTTGGGTGGCGGGCCAACCCGCGATCAACAGTGGGACTTGCGTGCGTTCAGCAGCAAATGCCGCGCCGGCCATAAACGGTTCCGCAACGATGGCATGCGGTTGCCACTCGCGGATAACCGTCTCAAACGCCTGAGTGGCCGAGAGAACCCGCTCCGGTTCCAACCAGACGGCCACAGCCCGACGTTCCCGTTCGCGGGCGCGTTCCTGGGCGGACAGACCGTGAGGCATAGGGGGCGGTGGCCACAACCATCCGCTTTCTTTCACCGAGAGCGTTGGGATCGCCAGGGGCGCGAGATAACGGGTCCCGGTCTCTTCCGTGACCCACAAGACCTGATGCCCCCGTGCCAGCAACGCGGCAGCCGTCCGGTGCATGCCGCCCCAATCCATATGCCCCGGCAGAGGCGCGGAGATGAACATGATCCGGGCCATCCCTACATCCCCCGCTGCATCAAGTCCGCAAGGTGGACAACCTGAATTGAAGTGGACGCGAGCGCTCGGTGCAGGTGAAAATGACACGCGGGTTCATCGGTCACCACGTAGGAGGCGCCCGATGTCCGGATGTGGTGGGCTAAGCGGGACACCATCGCGGCCGACAATTCCGGCATCGCCACCGCGAAGATCCCCCCATCTGCACAGCAAGTCGTCGGCACGGACATCACATTATCTCCCAGGTGACGGCGCAACCACGTTTCACCCGCGGCCGGGCCTTCCCCGCATCCCGCCACATAAAGGATCTTTCCGTCCACAACCATCCTTACCGGAGCGTCGATGGCATTCACGTACGCTCCAAACTCCCAAATGCGTTCTTGGATGTCTTGCACGCGGTCCAACGCCGCGGGATCCTGCTCGAACAGGTAACGGGTGTGATGGCGGAGGAACGTGGCACACGCGGGGGACGGCACCACCACCGCGCTTTCCGGTAAGTGAGCGTGTACCCACGCGTCGGCTTCTTCTTGTGCGCGCACCCAATCCCCCGCGGTGTAAGACAACCATCCACAACACGCCACATGCGAAGATAGCCGCGCTCGACGGCCTATGTAAGTCAACGCCTCGCGGATGTGTTCCCCCAAGTGAGGATAGAAGATACTCATCCAGCACGTCGCATAGATTGTTATCTCATCGGGCGTTCGCGTCATCATCGACCAGTCCTGCCCCCGTACCCGGACCGGGTTTGGGATCCTTGCCTCGTTCATAAGTCGCTTCCACTGTAATAGCAATACCCCCCCGCACGTTGAATTTTCCCACCACCCGGCAGCGGATGGGATCCAGCAGATTCACCAAGTCATCCAAAATCAGGTTCGTGACATGCTCATGGAAATGCCCCTCATCCCGAAAGGACCAGAAGTACAGTTTGAGAGACTTGGACTCCACAATCCACCGGTCGGGCACGTACTCGATAATGATCGTCGCGAAGTCAGGTTGTCCCGTCATCGGGCATAGGGTGGTGAACTCCGATGTTTCCAGGCGGACCACATATTCCCGTCCGGGGTGACGGTTGGGGAACCGTTCCAGTTTGCGCACGGGACGGCGGACTTCCCGTCCCAACAGGGTGAGACCTTCAGTGACGTCGCGCTTCTCTTCCTGGGTCATGGATAATTTCTCTCCTTCCATCACAATTTCATATCGCTGTACCTGATTGACTGCCACATCGCGTTTCATGTACCTCGTTGTAGAGAATGCGCCGAAGTACATGTACCCTGGCATATTAAGGAAAGGGATGTCTTGCCCTTATGGCCGTTCAATGATAGCATGGCTACACGCGGGATGGAATTCTGGCCATGAAATCGTAACCCAATCGCGAGGTGAGGTCATGGACGTCCTTCTGCTGACAAGTCAGGATATTGACCGTGCCCTTCCCATGCACGCGGCGATTGACGTCAATGCCGCAGCGTACATCGCCCTTTCCGCCGGTGATGCTGTTGTCCCGCAACGGATTCCCTTGGAGACAAAGGCCGGGGTGACTCTATTTATGCCCGCGTTTGTGCCGGCCAGAAACGCGCTCGCTCTGAAAGTCGTATCTGTATTTCCCAATAACCCCCAACACCATCTTCCCACCATCCACGCGTTGGTCATGGTCATCGACCCGGAAACGGGCGTGCCCACCGCGTTGTTGGATGGCACCCGCCTGACCGCGTTACGGACGGGCGCGGGCGCGGGCGCGGCCACGCGTGTGCTGGCCCGAGAGGACAGCCGTGTGCTGGCCATGATCGGCGCGGGCGGTCAGGCCCCGGACCAGGTGGAAGCCGTACTCGCGGTGCGCCCCATCGAGGAGGTGCGCGTGTACTCCCGGTCCGGCGTCTCCGCAGAACGCCTGGCCGAACGCCTTCAAGCCCGCCATCCGCAGGTACAGTTCCGAGCGGTGGCCTCGCCCCGGGAGGCCGTGCGCGGTGCGGACATCATCTCCTGCGCGACCACCAGCACCACGCCCGTGTTCAACCCTGCGGATGTGGCCCCGGGCACGCACATCAACGGCATTGGCTCCTTCACCCCCCAGATGCGGGAAGTGCAGGTGGTCGGCCTTCCCCACTTACGGGTGTTCGTGGACAGTCTCAGCGCGGCCCAGGAGGAAGCCGGGGACCTCATCCAGGCCGCTGCAGAGGGTCACCTGCGTTGGGATGAGGTCACGGAAATCGGCCGGGTCCTTGCAGGACGCGCGCCCGGACGCACGTCTCGCGAGGAGATCACCTTCTTCAAGTCGGTGGGCGTCGCGGTCCAGGACGCGGCCACCGCAGCCGCGGTGTTGGAACAGGCCCGGCATCAGGGGCTGGGTCAGGTGGTGAGCGTGTGATTCACGCCCATCGCCATCGTCCCTGTTCCACCACGACTTCTGGAGGGAGCGGACGGGCGTTGTAGGTGTTCGCCATGCTGCGCCCGTACGCGCCCACATCCAGGATGGCCAACAGATCGCCTTCCTGTAATGGGGGCAAGAGGTAATCCCGGCCGAGAACGTCCGCGCTCTCGCAGTTGGGCCCCACCACATCCACCCGGTGGGTCTCCTCATCCGCCTGCACAGGAACAATGCGATGTCGAGCGCCGTAGAGGGCGGGCCGGAGCAAGGCGTTCATGCCGCCGTCCACGGCCACAAAGGTGCGTCCCCACGCGCGCTTCACCTGCACCACCTGTACGACTAAGATGCCCGCGGGGGCGACCAACCACCGTCCGGGCTCAACAACCAGGGTGACGTCCAGCCCTTCCAAATGGGGGGCCCATCGGGTGGCCACGTGTTCAGGCGTCAGGGTGGACCGGCCCTCGTAGTCGATGCCCAGACCGCCGCCCAAGTTCATCTCGTGGACGGGAATCCCGGCCGATCGTAAGCGGCGCACCCAGTTTACCGCGACCGCGGCCACAGCCTCCACGTCCTCCAAGCGCAGGAACAAGGAGCCCGCGTGGATGTGGATGCCGCGCAGATTAAGGGAAGGGTGTTCCATCACCGCACGCGCGGTAGGAATCACATCCTCGGGAGGAATACCGAAATGACTGCCCGGTGCACCCACTTTCAGGTGGGGATGGGTGGCCGGATCTAACCCGGGGTTGATGCGCAAGGCCACAGACGCGGGGTGTCCCATTGCCTCCGCTACCCGGGCAACTCGCTCGACCTCTTCCGGAGCATCCAGGTTGATGGCGCGCACCTGGACCTGTACGGCCAATTCAATTTCCCACCGGGATTTAGCATTGCCGTTCACGACGATCTTGTTTGGGGGGATGCCGGCCGCAAGGGCTCGCTGGAGTTCGTAGCCACTGACCACATCGGCCCCGCATCCCAGGCGGGCCAGATGAGAAAGTAAGGCCGGGTTCGCGTTGGCTTTGCACGCGTACGCGAGGAGCGCGTCGGGAAAAGCGTGCTGATACGCGTGCACTCGTCGGGTAACTTCGTCCAGGTCGTAGATGTACACCGGAGTACCCGTATGGCGGACAATGTCCGGAACCGGTATACTTCCTACGTGAAGGATACGATGTGTGTCCGTAAAGCCTCTCATGGATGATCCTAAATTTTAGAAATGAGGTGTGGATAATTCAGAATGTAGTTGACCCTCCAGACCCCACACATTTCCGGGGCCCTTTGGTCGGGAAAAGGCCCCCTTTTCCATGGCCCCCGGAATTAAACTATTCCCTGTGCAATCCCTTATTTCCAAATCCCGGGGATGGAAGCCCCGCACTTGGGGCATGTACCGCTCCCCGTCAATTTGTCCTCCAGAACATAAAAACCCCGCCGCGCGACCAGAAGTTCACCGCACACCGGGCAATACGTGTTCTCATAGCGTCCCACCAGGCCGGGTAAATTGCCCGCGTACACAAAGTGGAGGCCCTCCTCATAGCCGATCTCCGCGGCCCGTATCAATGTGCGTGCCTGCGTGCGGCCCCGGTCCGTCATCTTGTAATCCGGGTGAAACGCGGTTACATGCCAGGGGATATCCGGGGATACCGACGCAATAAAGCGGGCGGCCTCCCGCAACTCCTCCTCACTATCGTTCCAGTTAGGCACAATGAGCGTCACCACCTCCACCCAAAACCCCATCTCATAAGCCATGCGGATCGTGTTCAGTACATTCTCTAACTTGCCTCCCAGTTCCCGATAATTTTTGGGATTCATCGTTTTCAGATCCACCTTATACCCATCCAACCACGGGCGCAAGTACTCCAGCACTTCCCGAGTCGCGTTGCCGTTGGACACGTACAGCGTCTTGAACCCTTTCGGTTTAGCCAGTTTAAACGTGGCCACAGCCCACTCACTGGTAATGAGAGGCTCATTGTACGAACTGGCAATACACCGGGCACCGTACTCCTCCCCCAAACGAACCATCTCCTCCGGTGTGATCCGGTATGGTTGGATGCCCGCGGCCGGATCCCGTAACGCCTGTGCGGTGATCCAATTCTGACAAAACGGACAATGGAAATCACACCCTAACATGCCAAACGTCAGCGTCAACGAACCGGGAAGCACGTGGTAAAAGGGTTTCTTCTCCGTGGGATCCACCTGCAATCCGGCTACGTATCCCCAAGGAACGTAAAGCACCCCTCCCTTGTTGTAACGCACTTGACAAATGCCCCGCTGCCCATCCTTCAAACGGCACCGATGCCCGCACGCGTAACATTCCACCTCATTACCATCCAACCGACGATACAACTCCCCCGGAGCGGAGAGTTCATCCAATACCTCCTGTAATGTACGCGCCCGTCGATCTTTTCGCACCGCGATGGAATCCACCACCTCAGCCATGATTTGCCTCCTTACCGCAAACTCCCCTAAGCCTTGGCGAAACGCTCATCGCCATCAACCACGAAAATGGTACGAATTTCCCCCTGCCGAACAATTTGACATACCCACCGCCTCATGTTATTATATTACCACCTAGTACACCTTCCGAGGAAACAACGTTATGGGGCCTGATCGCCATTTGTCTACATCCCTCCATACATACGTAAACGTCGACCGGGAAGATCGGCCCCTGTGTGCGCGCCGACGTGGGACCTCAGCGCATGTCTTTTCCTATACATTTTACTTTTATGCCTATACACGCGTGTCCCACGCTCGGCGCCGAGGGCAAACGTAGCAGCACTCGGCACGAAGCAAATTCCAGAGCGTGGGACGTACAAGTCCCACGCTCTTTTTTTATGGAGGAGCAACCATGCACACGGTCTGTCGGGGTATTCGCGGGGCCACTACCGTCCCGGAAAACACCCGGGAAGCCATCCTGCGGGAGACGCGACGTCTTCTGGCCTTAATGATTCACCTTAACGACATTCGCACCGAAGATGTGGCGAGCGCCATCCTCACCACCACCCCCGACCTGAACGCGGAATTTCCCGCGCTGGCCGCCCGACAACTGGGCTGGTGGAATGTTCCGTTGCTCTGTGGGCATGAAATGAACGTCCCCGGGCAACTCCCCCGCGTGGTACGCGTACTCATTCATTGGAACACCACCAAATCCCAAGATGAAATCATCCACGTGTACTTGGGAGAAGCCGCACGCTTGCGTCCCGACCAATACCGCCTGCCTCCCATCGATTGGGGGGAATTAGAAGCGTGGATTGAAGCGCAACTGCATGCATTCCAACGCCGAGAGAACAACGGAGGCCGATCATGACCATCGTCGCGTTTCAGGGAGAACGAGGCGCGTTCTCCGAAGAAGCCATCTACCAGCACTTTGGTCCGGATGTCGACACCTTGCCCTGTCGCACCTTTGAGGACATTTTCTTCGCAGTGGAAGAGGGAAGGGCCGATTACGGGGTGTTACCCGTGGAAAACGCGGTGGCCGGCTCCATCAACAAAGCGTACGACCTGCTACTCAGCCACGACCTGCGTGTGGCCGGTGAAATCTACCTTCACGTACGTCACTACCTGATGGCAATACCCGGCACACGACTCGAAGACATCCGACGCGTGCGATCACACCCACAGGCTTTGGCCCAATGCGAGGACTTCATCGCAGAACACCGATGGCACCCGGAACCGTGGTACGACACCGCAGGTAGCGCGAAAGACTTGGCCGAACACCCTGAACCCCATTTAGCCGTCATCGCCAGCCGATTGGCCGCGCAAATTTACGGGCTGGACATCCTGGCCGAGAACATCCAGGACATGCGTTGGAACATCACCCGCTTCTTCGTCATCGGCCATGAGGAATCGCCTCCCACCGAGAACGCCAAGACCTCCCTGGTCTTTGCCGTGCCCCACCGACCGGGAGCCCTTTACGCCTGTTTGGGGGAATTTGCCCGCCGGGGTATCAACCTCACCAAGCTGGAAAGTCGTCCTCGGCGCAACCGGCCCTGGCACTACGTCTTCTACTTGGACTTTGAAGGACACTGGCAGGACCCGGTGTGCCAAGAGGCCCTGGTGGGATTGCTCTCTCGAGCCGCATTCGTCAAACTATTAGGGTCCTATCCTGCCGTACATCGGCCCAACGGAGATGAACACCGTCACGGGTGAGCAAGGTCCATACCTATCACGTCACCAAGAGAGGGCCGTTTGCAAAATTTGGGCCGTCAGTCAACCGTTCGATTTTCAAAACCGTCGATCATATAAGGAGGGAATGCCGTGATCATCGTGATGAAAGCAACCGCTACAGAAGAGCAAATCAATCACGTCATTCATCGAGTGCAGGAATTGGGATTCACCCCCCATGTGTCCCGCGGCGTCGAGCGGACCATCATCGGCGTTGTCGGGGATGAGCGCGGCTTAGCCCGCTCCAATTTTGAAGTGCTGGAGGGCGTGGAACGAGTCATGCGAGTCCTTCATCCTTTTAAAATGGCCAGCCGAGAGTGGAAGGAAGAAGACACCGTACTTCACATCAACGGTGTCACCATTGGTGGCGGTGGCTTGACCATCATTGCCGGACCCTGCTCGGTAGAAAGTCGCTCCCAGTTGTTAGAAACCGCGCACGCGGTCAAAGAAGCGGGAGCGCACATGCTGCGTGGAGGCGCGTACAAGCCTCGGACATCCCCCTACTCCTTCCAGGGCTTAGGGCTCAAAGGGCTGGAGATCTTAGCCGAGGCGCGTGAGGAGTACGGGTTGCCCGTGGTGACCGAAGTCATGTCCCCTGACTTGGTCACCTTAGTCGCCGAGTACGCGGACATGTTACAAATCGGCGCTCGAAACATGCAGAACTTCGCATTACTTCACGCCGTAGGCAAAATTCAACATCCCGTCTTACTCAAACGGGGTATGATGAGTACAATAGAAGAGTTACTGATGTCCGCGGAGTACATTCTCAGCAGTGGCAACATGCAAGTTGCGGTGTGCGAGCGAGGTATTCGTACGTTTGAAAAATACACCCGCAATACAACCGACATTAATGCCATCCCGGCACTCAAACAACTCACCCATCTTCCGGTGATCGGTGATCCAAGCCACAGTACAGGGCGATGGGATTTGGTGCGACCGGTCGCGCGGGCCATGGTCGCCGCCGGCGCCGACGGGCTGATTGTAGAAGTACACCCCCGACCGGAAGAGGCGCTCTCGGACGGCGCCCAATCCCTGCGTCCGGAGAACTTCGCCCGCCTAGTACAAGAAGTCAAAACCATTTGGGAAGCCCTACGAGAGGAACAGGCCACGCTTCCCGTCCTTTAATCTGTGGCTCACGCTCCCGAAGGACGAGCCGGCAACCCAAATCACATAAGGGGGGATATTGTGGAAGCGCATCCGGACATAGCCCTGCTAGAACGCACCATCCTGCCGTTAATTCAGGAGGAGAACGCCCTGAATTTCCTCCGGCAAGCCGTGCCTCAAGTCCTCAAGGCCATGGAAGAGGAGGTGCTTGAAGCAGCACGGACGGAAAACCAACGGCGTCGCGAACAGTTGGATCGACTTCGACAACGCGTCAAACAAGTAGATAACCTCATTGAACTGGAGAACATCAGCGATGCCCTGTTTTTGCCCGCCCTTCTCTTCGACCCGAATTCCTCCATTTGGCAAGAATGGGACCATCCTGAATTCCAACACCAATTGACCGAACAAAAAGAAGCCATCCGCCGGACTCGCGATCTGCTCCAACACGTGCCCAAGGGCTCCCTCCAGTACCATCAATTGCATGAACAACTACGACGACAGGAGCGTGACCTGCTGGAATTGTACAGGCGCATCTTTTTAGAATGGCTGGCGTACGAGGAACGCCTATTGCACATTCCCCCGGACGAAAGCGCAATCGAGTGGCGAATTCAAACTCGATTGCAAATCCCCATCGTTGTTCACGATCGACTTATCGACTACGCGGATGCGGAACTGATGGTGACCGCGAGCACCCGCCACGCGTTCATTACCCGCACTTTCGCAGTGATGGTTATCGACAAAAATCAAGGGCTTATCCAGGCATTACGACGCATTAACCTCGTCCGCTACTTCCTCGCTCCCGAAGTCGACCTTATCGTGCTCACCGAACGCGCGGATTACGCGGATGTCCTAAGCCAACACCAGGTCCACGTCCACATCATCAACGAGGCAACCACCCATGAACCCACGTCATCCTCTTGATCCCAACACAACGGTAACCATTATGGGACTCGGCCTAATGGGCGGCTCCTTGGCCTTGGCCCTGCGTCGCCACGCCGCGCGCCCCCGTCTCATCGGTGTTGTCCGCACACACCGTGATGTGGAAGAAGCCCAACACATGCGCGTTGTGGACCACGTGACCACGAATTGGAAAGCGGCCGTAAGAGAAGCGGACATCGTCATCTTAGCCACCCCTGTACGCACCCTCCTGCGCCATATTTCTATGATCGGCCCCTACTTGAAGGAACACACCCTCGTCCTGGATGTGGGAAGCACTAAGACCCAAATCTGCGCGGCCATGGCCGCCCTTCCTCCTCACGTCCAACCTATAGGAGGCCACCCCATGTGTGGGAAAGAGGTTTCGGGCCTTGCCCACGCGGAAGCGGAATTATACGAAGGGGCCACATTCATCCTGTGCCCCCTGGAACGCACGGCACCATGGGCCTTGGACCTGGCCCTCAACCTCGTCCACCAGATCGGGGCCCAGCCCCTTATCTTGTCCCCAGAACACCACGACCGCCTGGTGGCTACCGTCAGCCATCTTCCATACCTGCTGGCTGCCGCGTTGGTGGGAACCGCTCACCGGGTTGCCCAGGACGATCCCCGGGTGTGGAAAATCGCGGCCGGCGGGTTTCGAGACACCTCACGCGTGGCGAGCAGCAATCTGGACATGATGTTGGACATCTTGATGACCAACCGGGATGCCGTCCTGGACATGGTGGACCACTATCTGGCAGAATTCACCGAATTGCGTACACTCTTAGAGCAAGAAGACGAGGGCGCGCTGCGGCTCTACCTGGCCAATATCAAAAATCTACGGGACGCACATTTTGGAAAAGGGAGGACATAACAGGGACCTTACCGATCCCGAACAACCATGCACATCATTCGTAACCTATTCGAACGCACGTACAACGGTAAGACCTCATTGACCATCGGCAACTTTGACGGCGTCCACCTTGGACATCGGCACCTCATCGCCCATGTTGTTCAAGATGCCAAAGCACACGGCAGGACGCCGGCGGTCGTCACCTTTCAACCCCATCCCCGCCAGATTCTTCAGCCCGGCACCCGCATCCTCTACATCTCCTCGTGGGAAGAACGCCTGGCCCTGCTTGAGGACATCGGCGTAGAATTGGTGGGGGTCATTCGATTTACCCCACAAGTCGCACGACTGGACGCCGCGACCTTTGTGCGGGAATTGCAAACACGTATGGGGATGCAATCCCTATGGGTAGGGCCGGACTTTGCTCTGGGACGAAACCGCGAGGGGAATGTAGAGCGCTTGCGGGAACTGGCTCAGGAATTCCAATTTGATTTCCACGTAGTGCCTCCGTTGATTGTGGATGGAGAACCCGTGCACAGCAGTCGCATTCGCCACCTCATTGGCGAAGTCGGAGATGTGCGGGCTGCCGCGCGCCTTCTGGGCCGGAATTTCACTCTGGCCGGCATCGTTGTCCACGGCGATGGGCGCGGCCGTTCCATCGGCATTCCCACCGCGAACCTGGCCGTCGCGCCCAACCGACTCCTTCCGGCTAACGGCGTGTACGCGACTTGGGCCATGCTCAACGGTGAGCGATGGCCCAGTGCCACAAATGTGGGTGTTCGCCCCACCGTTGCCGGAGAGAACCCTATCCGCACAGTCGAAACGCACATCATCGGCTTGCAGCGTAATCTGTACTATCAGCACCTCAAACTGGAATTCGTGGATCGACTCCGACCGGAACGACGTTTCGCCAGCCTGGACGATTTAGTACGTCAAATTCGGCAGGATATCGCGGAAGCCGCGCGTTTACTCGCGACGGAGGAGTAAAATGAATACACCGCGAGGTAAGGATATCCCCTTTGAAGAACTGGAACACACCGCGGATTGGAAGATCCGGGTGTGGGGCAAAGACTACGCGGACTTATTTCGCAACGCCGCCTTGGCCATGTATGCCATCATGGGTGAGTACGAACCTACCGACATCCGGGTAACCCGTACCCTCACCGTGGAGGGAGTAGATTACCCTTCCCTTCTCGTTGCTTGGTTAAATGAACTGCTCTTCTACACCGAAGTCTACGATGAAGTCGTTGACGACGTGGACATTCTACACATCACCCCGACCCGTTTAGAAGCTCACGTCTACGGTTTCGTCGCCCGCATTCAGAGCAATAAAATCAAAGCCGTGACGTACCATGACTTGGAAATTAGAGAACGTGAAGATGGGGTTGAAGCTATCATTGTCTTTGACGTATAACTCCTCACATGTTGTGGATTCGGAACGGCCACACCGAGCAAAGTCCTCCACGAACCGACCAACGTACTCCCGGCAAGGGTCATCCCTATGAAGTAGGGCCTTTAAACGGTCTTAGAGGGATAAAGCAAAAGAGCGGAGCGAATTGTTTACCCGCCCCGCTCTCTGCTATAATCGACCTGGTGCCGAAGGTGGGATTCGAACCCACACGGGCCAACGCCCAACGGTTTTTGAGACCGTCGCGTCTCCCTGTTCCGCCACTTCGGCCCATGTCCACGATATAGTATACACAGAGAGTACCCATCCGTCAAGATAGCACATTTGTGGAGCAGGACTTTTCAATGCTCTAACACGCGAAGGCGCTGTATCGGCGGTTGAGCCATCGTTAGAAGTACATGAGGGCAAACACCCATCACATCTCGTCCGGACGCGCGAACCCGTGAAACCCCGTGAGGATGAACAACGCCTAATAGAACGAGCCAAACAAGGGGACTTGGCCGCGTTTAACCAATTGGTTCTCATGTATCAAGGCCAGGCATACAACATCGCCTACCGCCTGTTGGGCGATGCGGACGCGGCCGCGGATGCCACTCAAGACGCGTTCCTCAAGGCATACCAACGCCTACACCAACACCGGGGCGGGTCCTTCCGCTCGTGGTTACTGCGCATCGTCACCAACACATGCTACGACGCGCTGCGCAAACACGCGCGGCATCCCACCCAACCTCTGGAACCCACCTCTGATGAGGAAGATCCTGAACATCTCCCCCGTTGGCGAAGCGACACAGAAACACCGGAAGAAACCGTGTTACGTCGAGAAATCAACGACGCGGTACAGCAGGGGTTACTTACCCTCTCTCCCGAACACCGCACCATCATTATCCTAAGCGATATTGAAGGGCTGACCTATGAAGAAATATCTGAAATCTTGCACATTCCCGTGGGGACCGTCAAATCCCGTCTAAGCCGCGCCCGCTCACGTTTGCGCGATTACCTGCGTTCTCACCATGGGGAACTTTTACCACGTGCCTATCGTCAATAGACAGAAGCCTATCCTTTGCAAGGAACAAGGGGACAGATTCAAAAGTACACACAGGGTTGCACTCTAACGTAAGGAAAAGGCAGAAGTGCCAGCTCTTCTCATTGACAACCGCGCAAGAATGAGGAGCTATACGCTATGAGCGTGTGGGGAAGGCGTCATCCTACCGATGAAGAATTGAGTTTATTGTTAGACGGCCGCTTGAGCGATAAAGACCGCCGCCGGGTGGAAGAACATCTGAAGGCATGCGATGAGTGTCGGGCCGCCTTCGAGGATTTGCAACGCACAGTCGCCCTCCTCCGCCAAGCCCCCCGACCGGTCCCGCCTCGTGCGTTCACGCTCAGCGAAGCCGATATCCAAGCCACTCGGTTCCGCTCCCCCCGCTTCGGTTGGGCACGTCCTCTATTACCATGGGCCACCGTGTTTGTGGGTTTTCTCCTTGTAGCCGTTGTCGGGTTACAAGCCTTTCTCCTCCTGAGCGGATTCTCGGCCACGCCGCCGGGAGAGCATGAGTACGCCTTGTATTTCTCCACGCAGGAAATCGTTGTCTCCCCCCCACTTACTCCGGACATGAAGGGAGCCCGGGTGCGGGAAGAAGCCCGAGGAGAAAAGAGTGGGATGGTGACGCCGCGTATCACCATGACATCGCGAGCCTTGCACACCCCTATGCTCGCGATCGCGCGTGTCTCCACCCCGCGCACCCCGGAGATCACCCTCGAGGAAACCACCGTAGCCATGGTCGAACGCCCCTCTCCTCCTGCACGGGTGATGATGCCGGTGGAACGTGTGTCCGAATCGCCACAACCTCACCCCACATCGCGACCGTTTTCCTCCCTGTGGATTCTCCTGCTAGACGTGGGACTGTTTCTGCTTTTCATCGGGCTGGTCATCTTGTGGATCCGCTCACGGAAACGCGTGTAGGGAGAACCATGCCCGAACTACCGGAAGTCGAAATCATCCGCAGGGAATTACACTCCCATATTCAAGGGGCACGTATCCTCCAAGTGGATTTCCGTTGGCCGCGCGTAGCCGCGTTCCCGCCATCAGAGGTGATGACCCAACGCTTGCCGGGACACGTTATCACAGATGTGGGACGACGGGGGAAGTACTTGCTTTTCCACCTTTTACCCAAAGCTGTGCTCGTGGTTCACCTGCGAATGACCGGCCAATTCCACATCGTTCCGCCAGGAACAGAACCCGACAAACACACCCATGTGGTAATGCTTCTGGACAATTATCAAGTCCTGCACTACCGGGATCAGCGCAAATTCGGGAGGTTCTACTTGGTTTCCCAGGCGGAGGAAATCATTGGGCCCTTGGGGCCGGAACCCCTGGATCCGAACTGGCAACCTCAAGACCTCGCCCAAGCGCTCAAACACCGACGTGCACCTATCAAGTCCCTGTTACTTGACCAGCGAGTGGTGGCGGGATTGGGGAACATTTACGCAGACGAAGCCCTCTTCCTAGCCCACATCCACCCACTCCGTGCGGGGAACACTCTCTCCCCGGAGGAAATTCAGGCTCTCCATCACGCGATTCGCCAGGTGCTCAACGAGGCCCTGGCCGCCGGCGGGAGCACAATTGCCACTTACATCCCGCCCAGCCAACGCCAGGGAGCATACCAAAAACAACACCGTGTGTACCGCCGAACAGGTCAACCCTGCCCGGTGTGTGGCACCCCCATCCAAAAAACGAGGGTGGGGGGCCGATCCACCCACTTCTGTCCCCGTTGCCAGCGTTAATCGAGGCCCACCCGTCGTTGGTACTCCGAACGCAACAGCGCCTCTTGCTCCTCAGCCGCCTTTTTAGCCTCTTCGTACACACGTCTCACATACTCACGGATCGCCGCTTGCCGCGGATCGTCCGGGTTGGCTGTAACAAGACCGACCAAAAAGCCGACAGCACCTCCCACGAGAGCCCCCAAGGCGAACATATTTCGGATGCCCATTTGACGTGCCTCCTTCATTCATTAATGTATCTGTCCCGATCGACCAACGCACTGCGCTTTATGCCCCCTGATGGACACAGGAAGAGGAGAAATTCGCGCTATTGGACCTGCACGGCCCTCTACGCCGATCTGAGCGGCTCTGCAACCGGTGAATTCTGTCCTGGAAAAGTCTCATATCCGGCCGCTGCAGAGTTTTACGGACCCATCACTTGGTGTACAATATTGTATCCGGTTCCCGAACGGGAGGTCAAACCGTTCTATGCCCTACAACCCAGAACAGCGCAGCGTCATCCTGCGCAGGTTACAGGTGCAGAAAATCCACATTCGCAAACATGCGCTGGCTCGGGTCCCGCAACGGGTGGCACGCCACTTTGCTCATCCGTGGGAACCGATAAGCGTGCTTATTCGCTTTTTCGGCCTGTTTCCCGATCCATTGTTAGGGTTTTGGCTTGATCATCCCGCGGGACATGTGGTCATCACCGAACGGGACGCGCGTTACGAACCCGGAGAAGTGCGAGAAGGTCGGCACGTTTGGCACGGTGTGGCGTACATTGCCCTCCCCATGTTGATTGGGGAAGGCGAGCATCCCCTCATCTACCTTGCCCACCTCTTCGATCACCTTCTGGGGTGTGATGGGGTGGCAGACGGACGTTGGCTTTCCGAAGGCGGGGGCTATCTTCCCAAGTGGCGGGAGGTTGGTCAACGCTTGTACCGTCAATTTCAGTTGGGATATGCAACCACAGACACGGCCCGAAAGGACCCTCGCCGGTACTTTGCCGAAGGAATGGTCGCATACTGGCAGGATAGACGTGGCCTGAGGGTTCAAGATCCGGGATTGGAAACCATCTTGCGCACAACCTTGTTGAATGCCCGGTTCTGGGCCTCGCTAGAGGATGAGGTGGATTGAACCAGGCAGCCGAACGCTAAAGTGTCCGGCTTCACAGAAGGCATCTAGGCCGACCTGAAACATCGTGTGTCCATATCGGTGGATACCCATATCTGCCGAGGCGCTTCATCACCCCACCAGGGGGAAAGACTCGCCAACACATCGAAATGCACGAGGTCATCATGGTCGTTACATCGCGAACACTCACCTGGCTGGGATTGACCATTCTTTTCATCACGGGAGTCACCTTGGGCATCTTGGTGATGAATGCGCCGCCCGCGCCTGCACTCATCGCTTTGTTCATCGGGTACCTGGGCATGGCTACCTTCGGTCTGGTGATGACCATGACCGGCCTGTTCCAACACTTACGTGGACGCTCGGACCCAGGAGGAATCTTACGGGAGAGCGCGCTGGCAGGCATCGTGGCCGTCGTCATCATCACACTCCAGTACCAGGAACTGCTGACATGGCCCTTGGGCCTGGTGATCCTCCTGGCCGCGATCATTGTGGAGATCAGCGTTCACTTGTACCTCCAACATCAGAAAAGTTCCGCGGCGTCGACCGGTTCCCGATCCGCGTCTCGCCCTCAAGCCCCCCACACACGTCAAAAGCCTAAAAGCCGTTCAAAGTCCTAGTATGCGGGCAATACCCTGTCCATGGGTGGGCGAAGAGTACGTCTCGCCCCCTAACTGTATCCCTATATCTCCGGCCCTGATGGGCCGACAACACCCTGCAAGGACATGTTGCTTAGAAAAAGGAGGGAAAATTCGTGTCATCAGCGCGCTCGAAATCGGTAGAGAAAACTTTCCCGGAAGGCTTTTTGTGGGGTACTGCGACCAGTAGTCATCAAGTAGAGGGGGGGAATCCTCCCAACCAATGGACGTGGTGGGAACAACAACCCGGCCGTATTTGGCAAGGACAAAAAGCCGGGCTTGCTTGTGACTGGTGGCGTCACGCGGAGCGGGATTTCGACCTCATGGTGGAGTTGCACCAGAACGCTCATCGCATGAGTTTAGAATGGAGCCGTCTTGAACCGGAAGAAGGCCACTTCGACCACGAAGCCGCGGCGCGCTACCGCCAAATGCTTCAGGGGCTACGTGACCGAGGTATTGAGCCCGTTGTCACCTTGCATCACTTCACCGAGCCGATGTGGTTCTGGCGTCGTGGGTCATGGCTTCATCCCCACGCGTTGGACGCATTTACCCGCTATGTTGAATATGCTGCAGAAATCTTTGGGGACCTGGTGTCATATTGGTGCACCGTCAACGAACCTGTGATTTATGCGTACTTGGGTTACATGGAAGGACGGTTCCCGCCGGGAGAGCACCACCCTCGCCGCACATTTCACGTCCTAAAACACCTCATCTACGCTCACGCCCGAGCGTACCACACCCTCCACAACCACATTCCCCACGCGCGAGTCGGACTGGCGAAAAGCCTCTTTTACTTTGAGCCAGCACGTCCCACCTCACGACTGGATCGCCTGGTCACCCGAGGCGTGTGGTATCTCTTCAACACGTTAACCCTGGATGCGGTCACCCGAGGCCGTTTGCTGCCGCCCTTGGGCACGGGATGGACCCCTCACCTCAACCTGTACGATAGTGTGGACTTCATCGGCGTGAACTATTACAGCCGAAGGATGGTGAAGTTCGCCCTCTCACGCCCTAAAGCGTTTTTCATCCATGAGTACATGAATCCCAAAGGGGAAACCACAGACCGGACGGCCGCGGGCGAGCCGTACAGCGAAATATACCCAGAGGGGCTGTACATGCTTCTCCGTTGGGCTTGGCAACGCTACCGTAAACCTCTCATCGTCACAGAGAACGGGTTACCCGATGCCGACGATGACCAGCGTCCAGCGTTCATCGTGCGCCATCTGGAACAAGTGCATCGAGCCATCCGGGAAGGGGTAGATGTACGCGGGTATTTCCATTGGACCCTGGTGGATAACTTCGAATGGGCCGACGGGTGGAACCTGCGGTTTGGATTGGTAGCGTTAGACCCAACGACCCAAGAACGTACGATCCGACCCAGTGCCCATGTGTACGCGCGCATTTGTCAGGACAACGCGTTGCCGGGAGAAGAAGAGTCGCCATGATTCAGGCCCATGTTTCCCTGATTTCGGGCACGCGTTCCTGAGAGATTACGGCAATCCCTGCTCAAAATCAGCGAAAGAAGTGCCAAGGGGACGTCAGGAGCACGTTAGACGTGTGTTCCCTTCAGGTGAGCAACAGCAACATCATCAGGTAAATAAGCACAATAGGCGTTGCAGCCAAGAGATAATCCTTCAACCGATACTTACCGTATTCCCGCACCGTAATGTTCAACACATCCGTAATGGGGGTGAGAAAACTAGAAGAACTGCCAAACACTATAGCAAGCACCATTGGATAGGGGGAAACACCCATCCGGTGGGATAAGCCGATAGCCACCGGGCTGAAAAGCACCGTCACCGCGGTGTTGGAAAGCACCTGGGTGAGAAGAAGGGTGAGGAGGAAAAACCCGACCACCAACCCCTGTTCTCCCCACCGACCGAAATTGACGTATAAGAAATCTCCCAAGAGTTGAGCGGCGCCACTCTTTGCCATCGCGGTGCCGAGGGGGAGCAGAGTGGCGATCATGATCACCGTTCGCCAGTGAACCACCCGGTACATCTCGTAAGGCTTTAGGCAACCCGTCACAACCATCAGCAACACAGCCAGTAGAGAACTCACCACAAGAGGAAGCCATCCCAGGGCCGCGGTCAGGATCATCAGCAAGATAATGCTCCACGCTACCCATACCTTTGGTGTAGGCACCACGCCCGGCTCCTCTTCCAAATAATAGGCGACAATGAACCATCCCTCCTCGACCGCGCGGCGGAGTGCCGGCCGGGGCCCTTCCACCAGAAGGCTATCTCCCACACGGAGACGGGTGGTACGCACGTTCTCGGTTTGGGCCTGGTGATCCCGGAGCAGGGCAATCGCGTGAATGCCCAAGCGACCACGCAAGTTCACCTCGCTAGGCGTGCGTCCGACCAGGGGAGAACGGGGCGGGATGAGCACTTCCGCCATCACCACATCGCCCGGTAACTGTTCTGCTACCTCCTCAAAGGGCACACGGCCCCGGCTCTCCAAATCGTGTTGAGAGGCAACCTGGGCCACCGCGCCGGGACGTCCTTCGACTACCAGGAGATCTCCCGGCTCCAGGGCTTCGTCAGGACGCGGGGGAGTAATACGACGTCCGTTCCGAATAATCTCCAGGATAGAGACACCGTACTTCTCTCGCAAGTGTATATCCCGGAGCGGACGTCCCACCAGACTAGAATTCTGGCGTACACGGAGCACCTGCAAGCCCCGTTCCAATCCATACTCGCGGGCGATCTCCTGAAGCGTAGGGCGAACGGGAACGTGCAATTCCCCCGCGGGCAAAAACCGGTACACGACCAGGCCCAAGTAAAACGCGGCGAACAGGATCGCGGGTAAAGCGATGGGCGTGAGGGAGAACATGTGGAGAGGGACAAATCCGGCCGCGTTTAACATGTCGGACGCAGCCAAGTTGGGCGTAGAGCCGATTAATGTCAGCAGCCCTCCGGCGTTACACGCGATGGAAAGGGGGAGAAGCACTTTACCCGGTCGGAGGCGATAGCGTTGAGCCAGGGTCAATGTAGCGGGCAACATCAAGGCAAAGACCGCGATGTTTGACATAAACGCGGAGAGGAGACCGCTGACCAGGACCAACGCAATGACCACCCGCCATTCACTGGTTCCGGCCAGCCGCACCAACAGATCGCTGATAAGCGCGGCCGCGCCTGTACGGCGCAACCCGGCTCCAAGCATGTATGTAGCCGCGACGATAATGGTCACCGAAGCGGAGAACCCGGCCAGCCCTTCCTCCGGGGAGATGATGCCCGCAATGATGAGGACTAATAACACCGTCAGGGCAACGATATCCACAGGCCAGCGGTTGAGAGCGAGGGCCAAAGCGGTGGCAAAAAGAATGACCAGTACGAGGTAAGCGAGCATTACGCCTCCTCAGAGGATTGCGACCTCACGGGCTCGTATTTTGGCGTCCACGTCTCTATGAGAAACCGCAATTGCGCTTCCAACCCGTGATATCCCGTCTCAATGACGGTGAGGGGCAAGCCCAAGTGAGAGGCGGCCTCCCGGGCGGAAGAGGCCGCCTTCACATCATCGGGCTGTTGGGCCAACCAGACCACATCCGTATAATGCGCAAAATACATGTCCTTCAACTCCGGATGCCGGTCCAGCCCCAACGCTTTCCAAACCAACGCGTCGAAACCGCGCGCCAGAAAGTCTGTCAAGTAAAACGTGCCCGGGTGGGTTTCCGCCCACCGTTCATATTGGTCGCCTCCGTATATTGCATAACAATGAGGGCCGGCAAGACGGCGAGCATTCGGGAAGCGGGCTAACACCCGGTCCAATGCTCCTCCGGTACCACAGTCCCCGTAGGCGACGATGACCTTCCGGTATGTGCGGCTCAAGCGATGCAGTTGCTCCTCAATTCGGGCAGGAATGCGACGCGGCTCATTATGAAGTCGCGCGGGCAAGACATAAAGGTCCACAGCCCACCCGTGTCTGCGTACCACCTCCTTGATCTCGCGAACGAGCGCGCCACAAGCAAGGATGGCCACATCTGCTTTAGGCAAGGCCCAGCGCCTCCGCCATGGCTCGAATGTGAGCAGGGGTGCTTCCACAACACGCGCCGATATAACGTACGCCTAAATCTCGAACCCGGACTGCGTATTGGGCCATAACCTCAGGCGTGCCGTCGTACACAATCTGTCCCCCCTTCTGCCAACGGGGAACTCCTGCGTTCGATTGGGCGATGAGGATCACATCTTCCGGCTTCCGGGCCGCCATTTTCTCCATGGCCGCGATAGTCTCCTCCGGACCGTTGCCGCAATTACTGCCGATGTAACGCACTCCCATCTTGTAAATAGCATCAATGGCCTGCTCCGGGCTAACTCCCATCATTGTGTGCCCGTGGGTGTCAAACGTCATGGTCACGGCAATAGGCAGAGTTCCACCGGTGGCCTCACGCGCGCCCTCTACGGCAGCCTGAACTTCCTCTAACGCGCTCATCGTTTCGATGATGAAGAAATCTACTCCGCCTTCGGCCAACGCCGCGGCCTGTTCCGCGTACGCGGCCTTAGCTTCTTCAAACGTCAGCGTGCCGTACGGCATGAGGAGTTCGCCCGTCGGCCCCATAGAACCGGCCACTGCGATGCGGTCGCCCGCCACCTCCCGGGCAATACGCGCGGCCGCACGGTTGAGTTCGGCTACACGATGCTCGGCATTGTGCAAGGCAAGACGGAAGCGAGTCCCCCCGAAAGAATTCGTGGTGATAATCATGGACCCGGCTTCGATGTATCCCCGATGAACGGCCTGTACCTTTTCCGGATGCTCCACATTCCACAACTCCGGCGCATACCCAGAGGGTAAACCCATGGACTGGAGCATGGTGCCCATTGCACCGTCGCCCAGGACGATCTCATGTTCTTCAAATAAACGTTCAAATCGGTTCATCCTTCCTCCCCTTTTCTGCTCGACCAGAAAGATGCGAGAAGCATACGCTCTCTTGTCCTCCGCGATCTCACGCGGCCTGACGTTTGAGGGCCATAAACTTCTTGGCTACGTCCACCGCGACCGATGCATCACGACAATAAGCATCCGCGCCGATCTCCTCGGCGAAGGCCTCGCTGAGGGGGGCGCCGCCCACAAGCACGCGTACTTTATCCCGTAATCCTTCCTCGCGCAACCGATCAATGACCACTTTCATGTAAGGCATGGTCGTAGTAAGCAGAGCCGACATGCCCAACAAATCCGCATCGTGTTCCTTAATGGCAGAGAGGAACTCCTCTGCGTCCGTGTTGATGCCCACGTCAATCACCTCAAACCCCGCACCTTCTAACATCATGCTGACCAAATTTTTGCCAATGTCATGAATGTCTCCCTTCACCGTGCCCATCACAATGCGGCCAATTCGGGGGCTTCCCGTCTGAGTCAGCAGAGGGCGCAACACCTCCATGGCCGCTTTCATGGCTTTGGCCGCCATCAACACTTCCGGTACAAACAATATTCCCGCGCCGAAATCCTCGCCCACAATGTCCATGCCCGCGATCAAGCCATAATTCAGAATTTCATTGGGAGAACGCCCCATGTCCAAGGCTTTTTTCGTGGCTTCTACGACTTTATCCGCGTACCCGTCGTAGAGGTCGTCCTGCATAGTTTCATATAACTCCTGTAACTCCTCTGGCAATTCCTCAAACGGAATGAGTTTTGGAGTGCTCATGGCCGCCCAACCTCCTTGCTCAAAAAGTGCTGACGGCTATCCCCAGGGTCCCTATGCCCGTCCGAACACCGACCATCGGCGTCAAGTCTACCACATCTACGCGATCAATGCCCAGACGCCGGGAGACCTCGCGACGCAGTATCGCAGCAGCCTCAGGCACGGCCGCGTGCATGACGATGGCTCCTTGCGCCCGGTCGGGTAAGGCCTTCTCCACCCAGTCGAGCAAATGGGCCATGCCCTTCTCCCCGCGGGGAACGTAGGAAATCACGTCCAACAAACCACGATCGGAAAGGGTGAGCAAAGCGGTGTGTCCCAACGCGGTATGGACTCGCTGCGCCAAGGGGGAGATGTGTAAATGGCGCCGTAGTGACGCCAGGTCACCTGCAAGGAAAGCCACTCGCACAGCATCGATGGCCTCACGTGCCCGTTGGGCCACCTCATCCAAAGACCGCCCCTCCGCTGCCGCTTGCGACGCGGCCAGCGCCACCCATCCGACACCCGATGACACCAACCGGGTGTTGATGACTTCGACGGGTAATTTCTTGTAGGTGACCGCGGCCACCGCGGCCGAGACAAGGGTGGGGTTAAACGCGGTAGAAGGGGCGACCACCACAATGCCTTCCACCTGAGAAGCCATCTTTTTAAAAATCACCCGGAAATCATCAGGGCTCGGATGGCCCGCGCGTACCGGCTTCCCGGCTTGCATCAAACGATAGACCTCCTCCAGTGAGATATCCTGACCCACCTGAAGGCGTTCTTCATTCACCACAACTATCTGGGGGACAACAAATAAGTTTCCCCGATCTTGAAGAGTCGGAGGTAAGTCTGCCGAGCCATCAATAACTACCTCTATCGTCCGCATGGGTTCATCCCTCTTCTCACTCATAGCGTCCAATGGCAATCACCGCGTTCTGACCGCCCAACCCAAAGGAATTGGAAAGGGCTACCCGAATACCTCCGGGCACTTTACGGGCTTCATTGGGCACATAATCCAAATCACATTCTGGGTCGGGGTGTTCGTAGTTAATGGTAGGATGCAGGATCCCCGTCATGATGGATTTGATGACGGCCAGAGCTTCAATGGCTCCGGCCCCACCAAATGCATGGCCGATCATGGACTTGGTGGAATTCACAGCGAGTTTGTACGCGTGCTCACCGAAAACTTGTTTAATGGCGTAGGTTTCGGTTTTGTCGTTTAACGGCGTGGATGTGCCGTGCGCGTTAATGTATTGGACATCCTCGGGTCTCACTCCGGCATCCTCTAACGCGCGCTGCATGGCAAGGATGGCCCCCTTCCCTTCGGGGTCGGGAGCGGCCATGTGGTACGCGTCGGATGTGGCCCCATGTCCTAGAATTTCTGCGTAAATGCGCGCGCCGCGCGCGAGCGCGTGTTCCAAACTTTCCAGCACAAACACCGCGGCCCCTTCACCGATGACAAACCCATCACGCGTGGCGTCAAAGGGACGACTCGCTTTTTCCGGGGGATCGTTATGAGTGCTCAGAGCTTTCATCATGCTAAAACCCACAAAGAACGTGCGCACAATGAGCCCTTCCACACCACCGGCTAAGGCCACATCCATCAAACCATGCCGAATCGCTTCCGCCGCGATGCCCAGGGCTTGGGTTCCCGACGCGCACGCGGTCACCACCGTCTCGGAAATACTCCGTAAACCAAAGCGCTCACTGATGTGGAAGGCCGGCATGTTGGGCAGCCCTCCGATCGCGTCAAAAGGTCGAACTCGCCACCGTCCGGTGGCCCCGGCCTTAAGCAACAGGTTTTCGTACAGGTCAAAGCCGCCTAATCCGGTACCGATAACCACGCCGGCCCGATCCCCTTCTCGAGCCAGTACATTGTGGAGATCGGCATCCTCCACGGCTTGGAACGCCGCGGCCAGGGCGTATTGACTGGCTCGCGCCATACGTTTCGCTTCTTTTCGGGGTATGCCAAACGCGGCCGGATCAAAGTCCTTCACCTCCGCGGCGATGCGGGTGGGTAAGTCAGACACGTCAATGCGGGTGACGTACCCAATACCCGATTCCCCTTTGACCAACCGTTCCCACGTTTCATCCGGGGAATGGCCCAGGGGGGTAATCGCGCCCATTCCGGTGACCACCACACGCCGCCGGGGAAGAAGTTCGCGAATCCCGATTTGATGAAGAGTTGCCCGAACCCGTCGGGCAAGTTCTAGGATATCTTTTTCTGGACGGGGATGCTCCAGAGCATCCAATAATTCACGCAGAGCATGACGCCCCGCTGCCGGAAGTTCTCGTATCACGTCTACCAATCGTTCGTACATTGATGCTCACCTCGTTACAGGGATGATAATCCTTCACGAATACGACGAACCACATCTCCTTGCACGGCTTGTATGCCCATCCGTACCGCGTTCCGCACCGCGTACGCGTCGCTTCGTCCGTGTCCAACAATGACAACACCGTTGACACCCAAAAGGGGCGCCCCCCCGTACTCTCTCGGGTCCAAACGAGCGGCTGTGGCTTTAAAAGCCGATTTGGCCAACAGGGCCCCGGCCACGGCCAAGGGACGTCGCTTAATCTCTTCCTTAATGGTTTGCATGAGCATGTCGGCCACGGATTCGGATGTTTTAATGAAGATGTTCCCGGTAAACCCGTCGGTGATTACCACATCCACGTCCCCGCGCAACGCCTCCTTGGGCTCTACATTGCCGACAAATCGTTCCCCAAGGGTCACCTCCAACAGCGGATACGTATCTTGCACCAATGCATTGCCTTTCCCGCCCTCTTCACCGATGGAGAGAAGCCCCACTCTGGGGTGGGAAATCCCGAACACGTGTTCTGCGTAAACACTCCCCATGATGGCAAATTGACGTAAGTATTCGGGTTTGCAATCGGCATTCGCGCCGATGTCCAAGATGAAAAACGAACCGTGCCGAGCAGGGAAAACCGTGGTCAGAGCCGGACGCTTAATACCTTGAATACGTCCCAAAGTAAACAACGACGCGGCCAGGGCCGCACCGGTATGCCCACAAGTGACAAAGGCATCCGCTTCACCTTGCTTGACCTGTTCCAGAGCAACGGTCATAGAATTGCGGGGTTTCGCGCGGACGGCCGTGGCCGGATGTTCGTCCATGCGAATCCATTCCGGCGCGTGGAGGATCTCCACAGACACATCGGTCGTGTCGTGCTTACGCAGTTCCTCGCGCAAGCGCTCCTCCGGGCCCACAAGGAGGACGGTTACACCAAAATCACGGGCAGCCCGCACCCCACCTTCCACGGTGACCGAAGGAGCGTGATCTCCTCCCATTGCATCTAAAGCGATTTTCATGGTTACATTTGCCCTCCTACGGTTCCTCAATTGTGATGCCGGGTTTCCAGGCCGGTCCTCCGAATCCATGTGTTCAACTTCAGTTTGTTCTTCGTTGCCCGATCGATTAATGCCGAAAGAGCCAACGCTTCGATGTGAGCCTGGCTTTCCACGTCACCATGTGCTTCTCCCACCAGCATAATAAGCCGGGCCATGTCCAGGGCCAGTTCCAACCAGGCTTCCCCCCCGGGAGCAGGCTTCAGTGTGACCAACACCTGTAACATGCCGGGCCCCACTTCTTCGGCCACGTAGTACCGCCGCTCCTCGACGGCCTGTTCGACGAACGCGAGGACTTGCCCGAGGGATTCCAAAGTATCCTCGGGCCGGTGTTCGATACACAGGTACACCCCCTCGGCTGCGTGGGAAAGGGCCGGTCCAATTTCCCCGAGTTGATGTAGAATCTCCGCGGTGATGCGGTGGGCCCGGATGGCCACGTCCCATACTTGCCGGTCTGTCGCTTTCTCGCCCACCTCGGCCAGGGCCTGGAGAGCCTCTAAGGTTTGGCCTGCTTCCAATAACTCATTAGCCTGTCGGATAGCTGTGCTCAACTCATCCTCATAAGTCATCTACATGCCCTCCCCCATCGCTGATGAAGTGGCAAAACAACGTTTACTTTACACGTAAGGTACGAAGTCGGTTAAGCGCGGCCGCCAGTTCAAACCGACGAAAATACGCATAATCCCCCATGGGGCGAACATCGATGACATCCAGCCCGCGTTCGCGAATGTCTCGTTCCACCGCGTCCAAGATCTCCCGCAGTGTGCGCCGACCATCCATGTATTTCTCACGCGCGTAGTACAGGGCCTGCCCGATCGCGTTTAATTGGCTAGAATCCACCAACTGTTCCACCGCGCTTAAATCGATCTCATGCCGCCCAAATAGGATGGTCTTTACCCCGCGCGCCGTGATTTTCACCTCCCGCTTGCCTTTAGACGGATCCAAACTTTCCGCGAGGGGAACCCGATGGGTGATGTCGCCAAAATGCTCGCCCCCCTCATGCCGTCGCTCGGATTTGTACTTTTCGGCAATGGCCCGGGCCCGTTCAGTCACATCGTGGGGTTTGTACTCATCCAGCATAATGACCGTGTCGGCCACATCAAAGTAATCGCCGGATCCCCCCATCACCAAAATCGTGCTCACCCCCAGGTCCGTGTACAATTGACGCACTTTGTCCACAAAGGGGGTGATGGGTTCTTTTTCCTTAGCCACCAGTTCCTGCATCCGATGATCCCGGATCATAAAATTGGTGGCCGCCGTGTCCTCATCCACAAGGAGCAGTGTTGCCCCCGCTTCTAGGGCCTCCATGATGTTCGCAGCCTGGGAAGTGGAGCCGGACGCGTCATCCGTGCTGAACCGAGTGGTATCCCGACCAAAAGGCAAGTTATTGATAAAGGGCGATATGTTAACCTTCTCCACCCGCCTTCCGTCCTCGGCCCGGATTTTGACGGCCCCCGGATCGGTCACTACAAACTCTCTACCGTCGCCGGGGATATGATTGTACACCCCTAATTCCAACGCGTTGAGCAAAGTGGATTTGCCGTGGTAACCGCCGCCCACAATAAGAGTGATGCCGGGGGGGATGCCCATGCCGGAAATTTCCCCTCGATTGGGCAGGGTCACGGTCACCCGACGTTCGGGCGGGCTCTGGAAAGGAATGACCACTCCCTCGCGAAGAGGCCGGGGGTCCACACCGGAACGCCGGGGCAAAATAGCACCATCCGCGACAAACGCCACCAACCCCAATTCCGGCAGCATCTTGCGCAGCGCGTCCGCGTCCTCTACAGTCTCCACATGGCGACGTAAGTTCTGGGCATTTAAGGACGCGTACAACGCGGAGCGACGTACAATGCGGGGGACATCGTGAATTAATAACTCCTCGGCCTGGCGTCCCAGGACACGGCGGCCGGCCGCAGGAAGCCCCACGACAAAGCGAATCTCTACACCTTCATCCCGGATAATCACCGCGGTGCGGGGAAGCACTTCCTGACCGGGACGGTCGATGGCAATAAGCCCGGATTTTCCCGAACCCCGTTTTTGCTCCACCTGACGAGACGCGTTGGCAAACACCCGATTGATGTAATCGGCCAGCGCCACTCGACGGATGGGCGTCGCGTACAGATCCGGCGGGAATTGAGCCACCCGGTGAGGGACCAACGCGCGCAGCCGTGAAGGGGCCGCAAACGGGTCACCCTGCACGTGATCGATGTAGAGGATAAAGCCCGGCGCCTGATATACGCCTCGAATGTCCTTGTATGCTTTATACCCTCGGCCATCTATGCGACGTAAGGTCGCTTGTAGGTCTTGGATAGGTCGTGTTTGCATAAACACCCCTCGTCCATCGGCAAGCAGGCTCATAAGAAGGATTGTAAACAAATCCGGGGAGAAAAGCCATTTTCAAAGGGAGGACAATGCGTCCACGGGGAGAAAGCCCAACGTGCGGATCATGGTCCGCACGTGTTCGGGATCGTCTCGAGGCGTGATAGGAAACGGCAGAACCACTTCATCCCGTCCTTCCTGGGCCCATCGACGGTTCCACTCAGGAATGAGGGGCGAGGCCATCGCGTCCGGGGCAATGAACGCGTGCACGGTCGTGGTGGGTGTAATACGATGGATGTGAAAGCGTTCATGCATGGTCCGCACGTCTATTTGCCCCGGAGCCACCGCGCGATCGATCGACGCGGCCCCGTAAGTGAGAAAGGCGTGGGGGAAATGCGGTGCACACAAACGGCTGACAACGCCCGCGGGGCCCATCGCGATGAGGACGGTGGGCTTGTCCACCCGTGACCAAAGGCGACATAAGCGGAGCGCATCGCTCAACGTGTGAGCATGCGCGGCCAGTTTGACAATATCACCCAATCGGGCCAATTCAACCCACACCCTCTCCGGCGAGGAAGGTATACCCGAAAAGAAATGACGGGATACCATCACGCGCGCCGGGGAAACGTCCCCTATGGCATCAACGGCATCCCACTCCACATCTATGACCGAAGCACCAAGAGCGGCCGCGCGTTGCAACGTGAGCAAACGGGACGCCTCATCACCATCGTATTGTCCCCCCTCCCGTCGCGGGCGATAGGTGACAATGGCGGGAAGGGGGAGGTTCGTCAGAAGATGGGCCAAATCAAAGGAGCCCATCAGGTCCAGGCGGATTTCGACAGCATCCACCCACGGAGCCACATCTCGCGCCAGGGAGAGAAGGGCCCGGCTATGCTCCGCGGCGAGAGATGCCGCGATCCACGTGGAACGCTTTTGCCTCACGCTGGGCTTATTTTTCCTCCTCAGAGGAGGTCTCCTCCTTGGTGATGGCTTTCTTCTCCTCTTCGCCGGACACGGCCTCGCGGAACTCACGAATGCTCTTGCCCAGCGCGCCGCCTAATTCGGGCAAACGTCCCACGCCAAAGACAATAATGATGATGAGCAATAGGATGAGCAATTCCGGCACGCCAAAGGACCCAAACATACGACCCTCTCCTCTTCAGTTAGGATGAATTTGCTCGTGCTTTTACACCGGCCAGCCACTCCAAGGCTTTAACCAACGCGTGGTTTCCCTCTTCCTGCAGGCCTCGCGCCTCTACCGCGTGGTATAACTCGTGGATGAGTGCGGTTCCCGGCAAGGGAACAGACATCTCCCGAGCCGCTTCCAGCACTAATCGCACGTCTTTTTGCTGTAAGCGTACGGTGAACCCCGGTCGAAAATCACCGCGAATAATCTGAGGACCTCGATGGCTCAACATCCAGGAACCCGCTGCTCCCGCGCTGACGGCTTCCAAGACCTTCTCTAAATCCAACCCGGCTTTCGCCGCGAAAACAAGTCCCTCCGCCATGGCCAAGGTATTTCCCACAACGATGATCTGGTTCACCAACTTGGTGAACTGGCCCGCGCCGTTGGGCCCCACATGAGTAATCCGACGTCCCATGGCCCGAAAGAGGGGAAGACACCGCTCGAACACCTCGGGCTTGCCTCCCACCATAATAGAGAGTGTTCCCTTCCGGGCGCCAATGTCCCCACCGCTCACCGGGGCATCCAGCATCTCCACACCCACCTCGGCCAGACGCTCGGCAATACGCATGGTGGCATGGGGGGAAATAGTGCTCATGTCAATGACGACCATACCCGGACGCGCACCGTGGATGATGCCTTTGGGCCCCAGGATAACCTCTTCCACGTCCGGCGTGTCGCTGACCATGGTGATGACCACGTCGGACGCCCGTGCTACATCGGCCGGGGAATCCGCCCACGCAGCCCCCTCGGACAACAAAGCGTCCGCTTTAGAGCGGGTACGATTCCACACCGTCAGTGGATAACCCGCGGCCATGACATTCCGGGCCATAGGTTCGCCCATGATGCCCAATCCGATAAAACCGACCCGAGTGACCCGCGTCATATTCCCCCCTTTCGGCAGCGATGCGGACCGGCCCCAATGGGCCGGTGGGTCTTCTTTCGGGTTTGACATCCCTTCCGGCACATTCTATAATCGCGCAGAAATGCAGAGACGTCAAACGAGGCGAAGATGAACGTATTTGGGATAGGTCCGCTCGAACTGCTCGTTATTATTATTCTGGCCCTGATTTTCCTCGGGCCGGAAGAGCTGCCTACCATTGCCCGCAAATTGGGTGTACTGATGCGGCAATTACAAGAACTCTCCGACGAATTCCAAGAGCAGGTGAAGAAGGAACTCGGACCGGAGTTGGAAGAACTGGATAAGGTGACGAAAGGAGCACAAAACGCTCAGAAAACCTTACAAACCGCGCAAAAAGCAACCCGTCAGCCCGTCAAGTTTCTAGAGGAAGAAATTCTTAAGGAGTTGAGCCCGACGGCTTCCCCCTCCTCAACAGAAAGCCCGGAGGAGAAAAAAGTCCCAGAGGCCCCAGAGGATAAGGGAGAAGCAGCATGAGCACACATTTAAGCCCTCCTCGCCAAGAAATGACCCTCCTGGAACACCTAATCGAGTTACGAACGCGGCTGGTGCGTTCCATGATCGCGCTCATCGTGGGGATATTGGTAGGCATTGTGCTCACACGGCCGTTCCTGGAACTGCTCATTTCACCCTTGGGGGAAAACCGTCCCCAATCCCTTAAACCCGCGGAGAACATCCTTGTCTACTTCAAAGTGGATCTTATCCTCGGGCTTATTCTGGCAATGCCGGTAATCGTCTACCAGTTTTTCGCTTTCATCAGCCCTGGGTTAACAAGAGAGGAACGGCGTTATGTATTTGGGATTTCGGCGGCTGCCGCGTTCTTATTCGCGTTGGGTGTGTCTTTCGCGTCCCTAGTGATGTTGCCTTTTACTTTGCGTTATCTGCAATCCTTCCTCAGCGATCTGATTACACCCAGTTACTCAATCGACTATTACATTGCCTTTGTGACGAATTTCGTCTTCTACGTGGGCATGAGTTTCGAGTTGCCCCTAGTGATGGCGGCCTTAGCCCGTCTGGGTCTCATCAGCCCACAACAGTTGAGCAAACAACGCCGCTACGCCATCGTCATCATTGCCATCCTGGCCGCGGTGATTACACCTACGCCCGACCCCTTCAACATGACGCTGGTGATGATTCCGCTTCTGGCCTTGTACGAACTGGGTATCCTGTTGGCTCGATTCACTTATCGCCCTCGCCCTGCAATGAATCGGGCAACGGATAAGTAGCAAGTCGCTTCTGACGCGCGGGTATTAGGTGATCGTTTCGATAGTGGCTGTGTCCTCCCGCTTTGCGGACGCATCCTCCACCTTTGTTATTTCCTCGGCCTCACCGGCCGGTGCAACGACCACCCCCTCCTCACTTAACGTTTCCTCGGCGATGTCCTGACCACAATATGGACACACCGTCCAGTTCAAATCCACCAAACGTCCACAGTGGGGGCACGGTCGCCGCAGCGGAGTGTGACAGTAAGGACACACCACCCAATCCTCCTTGACAGGACGGCGACACCCGGGGCAGAGGTTTAACTCTTCAATTTCCCGCAAGAGGGCT
>CAYPUG010000015.1:0-3578 GCA_964413905.1 uncultured Anaerolineae bacterium
CTAATCTCCCTTGGTGCAATAGAAAGAGAAAAATCACAACAAATCAAATGAGAATAGAGATGGGAGAAAACGAAACGGAAGAGAACTCTCCAAAAACAAAAACGGGCAGGCTAGATAGCCCGCCCGTCCGTTCCTCAGGCTCCGCGGGGAGGACTCGAACCTCCAACCAAGCGGTTAACAGCCGCCCGCTCTGCCTATTGAGCTACCGCGGATTGCTTATTCACTTCCGACGCTATATTATAGCGAGCGGCTGCGGCTTGTCAAAAAGAGCCTCCTTGTGGGGAAAATTCCCATCTATTCTGAACGTGAGGAGCCGGGGAGATGCGCATCCTACACATTATGAAAACACAACCACTTTACCTCCTATTACTTGCCCTGCCGCTCACCCTGATTGCCGAATGGACCCACCAAAACGGCGTGATCCTCTTCTTCCTTTCCACCCTGGGCATTGTTCCCTTGGCCCACCTGTTGGGTGTTGCCACCGAAGCCCTGGCCACCCACACCAGTCCCCGCATTGGGGGGCTACTCAACGCCACGCTGGGCAACGCGGCAGAACTTATTATCACCGTCATCGCACTCCGATCAGGGCTGGTTGACCTTGTCAAAGCGTCCATCACCGGCTCCATCATCGGCAACGTCCTCCTGGTCATGGGCGCGGCCATTCTTGCCGGAGGGTTGCGAAACGGCACCCAACGCTTTGAACGCTCACGGGCCGGCCTTTCCGCCACCCAACTGGCCCTCGCGGTCATCGCCCTGGCCATCCCTACCCTGTTCGCCCAGGCCATTGAACCCGCTCACCACGCGGTGGAAAAACTCAGCCTGGGTGTGGCTTTCGTCATGATCCTTGTCTATGTGTTGGGACTCGTGTTTGGCATTCAAGAGGAGCGGAAAAACGGTCACCTTGCCCCTACTTCTGCGCACCCTCCCACCGCGTGGAGCGTGCGCACCTCCCTGATACTGCTGGTGCTGGCCACTGTGGCCATTGTTTGGCTAAGTGAAGTGTTGGTGAGCGTCATCGAGCCCACCATTGGGGCCTTGGGATTGTCCGAGTTCTTCATCGGCATCATCGTCGTCCCCATTATTGGCAACGCGGCGGAACACCTGGTAGCCCTCTCCACCGCGCTGAAAAACGAGATGGACCTGAGCATGGAAATTACCCTGGGTTCGTCCATTCAAATTGCCCTGTTCGTGGCTCCCCTCCTGGTCTTTCTCAGCATGGTAGTAGGGGATTGGCCCTTAACCCTGGTTTTTCATCCTTTTGAACTGGCGGCCCTGGGCGCGGCCACAATTATCGCGGCCCTCATTGCCCAGGATGGGGAAAGTAACTGGATGGAGGGGGCTCAACTCCTGGGTGTTTATCTTATTATCGCCATCGCCTTCTTCTTCCTGCCTGCTTGACAAATTGGGAGAATGACCGTAAATGCGTATAATAACCCGCGTAAGGACACGTTCCCCGTCTGGGATGTACGTTTCGGTATTCCGACGGCATCGCGGACGGAGGAGAATCGAGAAAGGAAGGGAATACCATGACACTGACGCGAGAGGAAAAAGAACGAATTATTCAGGAATTCGGCCTACATGAGAACGATACCGGCTCGACAGAAGTCCAGGTTGCGTTGCTCACGTACCGCATCAACCATTTAACCGAACATCTTAAAGTCCACAAAAAGGACGAGCACTCCCGTCGGGGGTTGCTCAAAATGGTGGGACGACGGCGGCGGTTGCTTCGATACCTGGAACGAACCGACCCGAAGCGCTACCGGTCGCTCATTGAGCGCCTCGGCTTGCGCCGCTAACACGAAAGATGCGGTATCCAAGTGTCGACCCGTTCTCGCCGGGTCGACACTTTTATAGGCCAAGGCTCGTATGGCGCGGCACACGCGAGGAGTGGGTTCGGGGAGGCCAGGAATTGGGGAGTGAGCCCACGTTCACCCGGGGACTCAGTCCCCAGTCCCTGACCTCTGCCCAAACCCTCCTCGCTCTACCGGATGAAACATCCGGGTGTCCGCGCGTACGGTCCACATTAAAGGGGACAAATCCCTGCCGGCGATGCCTTCCACCTATGGAAATCGCCGGCCAACATGCGCGCTGCCGTACTCTATGAGACGTCAAACACGCGACGTCGGACGTCTCACGCATCGCGTATCACCCAAAGGGCCCCCAAGGGTCCAACACATTTTGAGGAGGTTTGGAGTAGAGAAACATGAACACAGAGTACAAACGTTACACAACACATGTCAGCGATAAGGAATTTATCATCGAAACCGGCCACTTGGCCATGCAGGCCAATGGCGCGGTCACGGTGCGCGTGGGAGACAGCGTTATCCTCGCCACTGCAACAGCCAGCAAAGAGCCTCGGGAAGGTATCGACTTCTTCCCCTTGAGCGTCGAATACGAAGAGCGTCTTTACGCTGCAGGACGCATCCCCGGTTCTTGGTTCCGACGAGAAGGACGGCCGGGGGAGGGCGCGATTCTCCTAGCCCGCCTGGTCGACCGTCCTCTGCGGCCTCTCTTCCCCAAGGGGTATCGCAACGATGTGCAGGTGATCATCACCTCCCTGAGTTCGGATGAAGAAAACCTGCTGGATATTCCTGCCATTATCGGTGCCTCCGCGGCCCTGACCATCTCCGACATCCCCTGGAACGGGCCCATCGGCGCCGTGCGCGTAGGGTACATCGACGGGGAATTTGTCATCAATCCCACGGCCGGAGAGTTGGAAAAGAGCCGTCTGGACCTGCGGGTCGCGGGCACCGAAGACGCGATTATTATGGTAGAATGTGGGGCCAACGAAATCCCCGAAGACGTCATGGTCGAAGCGCTTAAGGTCGCGCATGAGGCCATGCAACCCATCATTGCCCTGCAAAAACAAATGCGGGAAGAGATCGGCAAGCCCAAACAAGAACCCACCCTCTTTGTGGTCCCAGAATCCCTCCAAGCCCTTGTGGACGAGATGGCCGCGGACCGCATCAACGAAGTTTTGCATAAATTCCTGCCTAAAAAGGAGCGAGGCGACGCACTGGACGAAATCCGCAAGGATGTGGCCCAAGCCATAGCCGAGCACACCGATGAGGAGGGGAATCCCTACGACCCGGCCCTGGTCGCCGCGGCCTTTGAGGACTTGCTTAAGCGTTTAACCCGGCGCATGATTCTGGAGGAGGGAGTACGTCCCGACGGACGGGATTACACCACCATTCGTCCGCTCAAGATTCAAGTGGGGCTCCTGCCTCGCACCCATGGCTCCGGCCTCTTCCAGCGGGGCGAAACCCAAGTACTCACCATCGCGACCTTGGGCACACCGAGGGAAGCGCAGGAACTGGACACCCTCTTCCCCGAGGAAAGTAAGCGGTATATCCATCATTACAACTTCCCGCCCTTCTCCACCGGTGAAGTGTGGCCAATGCGGGGACCCAAGCGGCGGGAGATCGGCCATGGCGCCCTGGCCGAACGCGCGTTGGAGCCCATGATTCCGCCACAAGAGAAATTCCCGTACACCATCCGGCTCGTGTCCGAGGTCCTCTCATCCAACGGCTCCACATCGATGGCATCGGTATGCGGTAGCACTCTCGCCCTCATGGACG
>CAYPUG010000015.1:3588-37035 GCA_964413905.1 uncultured Anaerolineae bacterium
TGCCCATCAAAGCCCCGGTGGCCGGCATCGCGATGGGCTTGATCACGGACACCGAAAGTGAGCGATACGCAATTCTAACCGACATCCAGGGCATGGAAGACGCGCTGGGCGACATGGACTTCAAGGTCGCGGGCACGCGAGAGGGCATTACCGCTTTGCAGATGGACATCAAAATCAGTGGCTTGAGTTATGAGATCCTGCGCCAAGCCCTTCATCAAGCTCGAGAAGCACGGCTCTACATCCTAGAGCGTATGCTTGAAGTCATCCCCGAACCACGACCGGAACTCTCACCCTACGCGCCACGTATCACTACCATCCACATCGATCCGTTGAAGATCGGACGCATTATCGGGCCGGGCGGTAAAGTTATCCGCAAGATGCAAGATGAGTACAACGTCAAAATCGACATCGCGGAGGACGGCACCGTCTACATCGCGGCGAAGGACAAGACCGGCGCCGAGCAGGCCATTCGCGAGATCGAACTTCTCACCAAAGAGGCCGAGGTGGGGGAGATATTCACGGGCCGGGTAGTCCGGGTTGAGCCGTACGGTGCATTTGTGGAGATCTTGCCGGGTGTTGAAGGCTTGGTACACATCTCTCAACTGGCCGATTACCGCGTGCCTTCCGTAGAGGACGTCGTACGGGTGGGCGACGAAGTCATGGTCATGGTCATCGATGTGGATAAAGAGACCGGTAAAATCCGCTTGAGCCGTCAAGCCGTACTGGAAGGATGGACACCGGAGGAAGCACGCGCCCGCGATCGGAAACTGTCCGGGAGCGGAACTTCACGCGGGAAGTCCCGAGATGGTGGACGCGGCTCACGGCGCTCCTCCTCTCGCGGTGAGGGGCGTTCACGATCCGGCGGCCGGCGAGGCGGCTCGCGGCGATAAGGATCCCTGTACACGGTCAAATCGCCAGGCGACGTCCGGGCCCATCTGGGTCACGGACGTCGCTTTCTCACGCACACACCATACAGGGGGGTACAACAACGATGGACGAATACCCTTACAACAAAGTAGAAGAACAGCCCACACCTCCCGTTGTCCCGGAACGCACTCCGGGGTGGATAACCCGGATGTTGAAGGGCCTGTGGTCTGAACTCGTGGGCACAGTACTCCCCGCGGTCATTATCGCGCTCGTCATTCACCTCTTTCTGGCCCAAGCCACACGCGTGTACGGTCAGAGTATGGAACCCACGCTGCATACCGATGATCGCATTATCATCGAGAAAGTCTCCTACTACTTTCACCCACCTCGGCGGGGGGACATCGTTGTCGTCCGTGTGGAATCCCGATCCAACCCGCTTATCAAACGCATTGTGGGGCTACCCGGTGAGACCATTGCCATCCACGATGGGAAGGTATTTATCAACGGAAAACCCCTAGAAGAGGATTACCTTGGCGAACCGACAACAGGATACCTTCCGCCCACTCGTATTCCCATGATGCATTATTTTGTATTGGGCGATAACCGACAAGCGAGCAGCGATTCCCGATATTTCGGGCCTATTCCGCGGAAAGCCATTCAGGGGAGAGCGTTTTTCCGTTACTGGCCACCGGGAAAAATCGGGTTTGTTCACTAACGGATTTCACGAAGGAGCGCGCTTCAAAGGGCACCCCATCGTGAGTTTCGCAAGATAATCGGATATGAGTTCACCAGGTAGGATAAGTTGTGCTATGAACAGCCCACGATGGTCACCAACAGTGAAGATCTTCGCGGCTGCCATTTTGCTGCTCGGCGCCCTCCTGATCATTTACAGTTTGCGGGTGCTTATTCCCCCCTTAGGCGCGGCCGTGTTGCTGGCCTCTATCTTACGCGTTCCGGTGAACTATTTGGAACGACGTACCGGATTGCCTCGTGCGTTACTCACCCTCATTACCTTTCTCGCGGTGCTCTTTCTCCTCGCCCTGACCCCCGCGCTTATCGCTCCCCACATCGCCCGTTCCCTGGGAGAATTGCGGGCCTACATGACGGATGTATCAGAGGCTATCCGCACCTTAGCTCGGCGCCCGATCGCGTTGGGACCTTTTGGTTCTGTAGTCCCCCTGGAATTCTTAACGCCTGCTCTGGAGAGCATCCAAGGCATGTTGACACCGGTGGCCGGAAGCATCTTCATATTCGCTGGGAAACTCGCGTCCGGCCTCGCGTGGGGGCTCTTCATCGCGGTGGTGACTTTTTGGCTGGTGAAGGACTACCCTCACATGTTCCGCTACTTCCGCCGCCTTTTTCCCCCCGCGTACCAACCTGAGGTCGCCCGGCTGGGCCGGGAGATAGCAGACGCATGGAACGCATTCCTCAAGGGAGAATTTATCCTCTCCCTGGTCGTGGGTGCTGTTCTCAGCATCTCTTTGTGGATTTTGGGGATGCCCACCCCATTCCTGTTGGGCATGTTCTCCGGTTTTATGGAATTTATCCCCACATTAGGTCCCCTTGTGGCGTGGTTTATGGCCGTGAGCCTGGCCCTCCTTCAAGGCTCCGCCTGGTTACCTGTGAACCATTTAGTGTTCGCGTTCATCGTGACCGTGGTGTACTTTCTGGTGTTCCAACTGGACAGTGTGTTTTTCATCCCCCGCATCGTGGGGCGACGGGTGCAACTGCACCCGTTGGTGGTATTTATTGGACTGCTCGCCGGGGCGATGTTGGGAGGCATTGTAGGCGTCGTCCTGGCCGCGCCCACCATCGCCAGCGCACGCGTCCTGGTCCGCTACGTGTACCGCAAACTCTTGGATCTTCCTCCCTTCCCTCCTGAAACCCCTCTGCTCACTCCCGGTGATGGATGGTGGCAACCGGAAAAAGCGCGGGATATTCGTTTAATCTTATTCGATCTGGACGGTACGTTGTTTGAAACCGACGATGCTGTAGTGCGCATTTTGGCCCGTTGGCTTCGTCCGTTAGCCCGTCTGCTGGAATTCGACGAGTACAAAGCGGCTCGACGGTTGGTCATGGGCCTGGAAAGTTGGGTCAACGGATTCGTCACCCTGCTGGATGTTCTTCACTTGGATCGTTTGGCCTTTGGATTGGCCCAGCGCGCCGACCGTCTTCTATACGGCAAGCCCACCGAGCGGAGGACATATCAACTCACCGAACACGCGCGGGCTCTGTTAGAAGATTTAAAATCCCGCTATCACTTGGGGGTAGTCACAACCCGCTCGCGAGAGGAAACCGAACGGATGTTGAACGCGGTGGGCATCCGGGATCTGTTCGATGTGATCGTGACCCGAGACGACACCCGACGCCTCAAACCTCACCCAGCTCCCATCCGCATGGCCGCGGAACGGCTACACATCCCTCTAGAGAACGTGCTGATGGTGGGGGATACCCAAATGGATGTGCGCGCGGCCAAAAGTGCGGGCGCGCTGGCCGCGGCGGTCCTGTGCGGCTTTGGTGAGATTGAAGAACTGCAAGACGCGGATATTATCCTCAACACGCCTGCCGAACTTTGGCGCTGGCTTCCGTAGAGAAGGTGAAATCATGCAAGCAGACATTATCTTTATCAACGCCCACATCTACACCATGGACAAACATCAACCGTTGGCCACAGCCCTGGCCGTCACCAACGGGCACATCTCGGCCGTTGGTGACACAGAGCATATCCTTACCCTGCGCGGACCACACACTCAACTCATCGATGCACAAGGCAAGGCCATCTTGCCCGGATTCACAGACAGCCACATCCACCTGGTGGAGTGGGCCATGCAAAGGCGCCGGGTGGATCTTTGGGGCGTTCCCTCCCTGGCCGAAGCTCTGCGCCGAATTCAGGAGAAATCTCGAAATTTGCCACCGGGGGAATGGGTGCGCGGAGGGGGCTGGGATGCCAGTCTCTGGCCCGACCTCAAAGGCGAATGGCCCACCGCGGAACACTTGGACGTCATCGCCCCCGACCGTCCTGTAGCCCTTGACAGCAAAGACCTTCACTCCCTGTGGGTGAATTCCTACGTCCTGCGGATGGCGAACATCACAGCCCACACCCCGGATCCTGCCGGAGGCGTCATTGTACGTGACCCGAAGACCGGGGAACCCACCGGTGTGCTCAAGGAAACCGCGTGCGAACTCGTTGAACGCCTCTACCCGGAGGAAACCGAACAACAGTGGGAAGCCGCATTGGAGGATGCCCTCCCTGCACTGTGGGCCGAAGGGATCGTGGCCGTTCACATCCTGAACGACCGCGCGGACATGCGCAACTTTCGCACCTTACAGCGTCTGCGGGAAAAAGGACGCCTCAAACTGCGCGCTCTTCAATACATCCCCCGCGAACGACAAGATGATGCCATCCGCCTGGGATTACGTAGCGGCTTCGGAGATCGGTATTTGCGCATCGGAGGGATCAAGTACTTCGCGGACGGAACCCTTGGCTCGCGCACCGCGGCCATGTTACGCCCTTATGTCGGAAGCAACGATAACGTGGGCGTGATGGTCACCGATCCGGAGGACATGTACGAGGGATTCCGCGCGGCCAGTGCCGCGGGGTTGGCCGTTGCGGTTCACGCCATCGGGGACCGAGCCAACCGAGAAGTCCTCAACATCTTCGATATCCTCCGACAGGAGGAGAAGGAACGAGGTCGCCCCCTTCTCCCTCATCGCATAGAGCACGTCCAAATCCTCCACCCCGAAGATGTGAAACGGCTGGGACAATACGGGCTTGTCGCGTCCATGCAGCCCATCCACGCGACTCAAGACATGGATCTTGCCCGCACGTATTGGGGGGACGAGCGCTCCCGGTACGCGTACGCGTGGCGCAGCGTGGAACGGGAAGGGGCAATCCTCATTTTCGGGTCTGACGCGCCGGTGGAGCGTCCCAGCGTCCTCGCAGGACTCCACGCCGCCCTGACCCGACGACGTGGCGACGGTTCACCCGGTCCGCGCGGTTGGGTTCCTGAGGAACGGATGTGTCCTCGCCCGGCTTTGCACGCGTACACCCTCGCGCCGGCCCTAGTGGAACGCACCCACGCCTGGCGGGGTTCTCTGACCGTGGGCAAAGTCGCGGACCTGGTCATGCTGGACGGAGAGATGGTAGACGCCGCGTACAACGCGCCGGACACCCTCTTAAAGATGCGGGTCGTGCTTACGCTGTTTGAGGGAGAGATCGTCTACGACGCGCGCGCGTAAAGGCGTGTCAGGTCCGCCAAGGCACGGGCTACGTCCGGAGTGAGCATAGACGTCTGCACCCGCCAAGTCCAATTCCCCGCGGGGCGGCCCGGCGTGTTCATGCGCGCCTCACTTCCCAGACGAAGAACATCCTGCAAGGGGGCAACAGCCAGCACAGCCACCGATTGCCAGGCCAGGCGAATAAAATCCCACGCGATGTCCCGGCCATCCCGCGCCAGATACCGCAACACAAAATCCCGAGTTTTCCCGTCCAAGGACTGAAACCACCCCACCGTCGTATCGTTGTCGTGAGTGCCCGTGTACACCACCCATCGGGTGGACGTGTAGTTGTGAGGCAGGTATGGATTCTGAGGGTCACTGAAAGCGAATTGGAGCACTTTCATACCCGGAAAGCCCCATCGTTCCCGCAACGCCTCCACCTCAGGAGTAATCACCCCCAAATCCTCGGCAATGATGGGCAGTTCACCCAATGCCTCCTTCAACGCCCGAAACAACGCGTCCCCAGGCCCCGGCACCCACCGGCCGATTTCCGCGGTGGGCATGCCCGCGGGGATCTCCCAATAGGCCTCAAAGCCACGGAAATGGTCCAAACGCACCCAATCCACCAACCGCAACGTGGCCCGGACCCGGTCAATCCACCACGAGTACCCATGCTCGGCCAGCACATTCCACCGGTACAAGGGATTCCCCCACAACTGGCCGGTGGGGCTGAAATAATCCGGGGGGACTCCGGCCACGACCGTGGGACGCCCCTCCTCGTCCAGGTGGAAGAACTCCGGGTGGGCCCACACGTCCGCGCTGTCATACGCGACGAAAATGGGAATATCACCGATGAGGCGAACCCCGTGGTTATGCGCGTACTCGCGCAACGCGTGCCATTGACGGAAGAAGAGCCACTGGGAAAACCGATGCTCCTCGATCCGTTCGGCGTGCTCCCGACGGACCTGGGCCAACGCATCCGGTTCGCGCAGGCGTAAAGGTCGGGGCCATTCATTCCAGGCCGAGTGGAACACATCCTTCAAGGCCATGAAGAGCGCGAAATCATCCAACCACCAGGATTCCTCATGACAAAATGTGGCAAACGCCTCCCGCTCCTCATCGGACGCGCGCCGGAGGAACCCCCGATAGGCCGAACGCAAAGAGCGCCGCTTGAAGGGAATGAGCGCGCCGTAATCCACGTACGCTTCCGGCAGAGCATGCCCTTCGCGCAAAAGCGCTTCATCCAACCATCCGCGCTCCACCAACGTTCTCAAGTCGATGAGAAGGGGATTGCCGGCGAACGCGGAAAAACTCTGATATGGGGAATCGCCGAACCCGGTAGGTCCCAAAGGCAACACTTGCCAGTAAGATTGCTCCGCCTCTGCCAGAAAGTCCACCCAGCGATACGCCTCTTCGCCCAGGGTGCCGATGCCGTACGGCCCCGGTAAGGATGTAGGATGCAGAAGAATGCCGGATGCCCGCGTAATCTCTGCCATCTTTCCCCTTTTCTACCGGGTGACGAACAAGGGAATGTATGAATAATGCAAGGGCACGTCACCGAAGTACACGATGCCCGTCACCCCTGCATCGATGTAAATGCTGACCATGTTAGGCGTCGAAGAGATGTAATCTTCCTTATCCACTTCGCCGACAATGTAAGAGCCCGCGGAGATGTTATAAAAGGTGCAAGATCCATCCACGCCGGTGTGGGCCCGTCGAATAGGAATGCTCTCCCAAATATCCAAACTGCCATTGCCGTTGGTATCCTGATACAAGAGAACTAAGGCGCCTATCACAGCCTGTTCCCCATCATCCCACAGTTGGTTCTTGTTCACATCTTCCCAGGCCAACACCCGAATGTGTCCGGTTGCGGGGGTCGGGGTGGGCAACGGGCTGCCCGGCGGTGTCGGCGTGACCGTGGGTGTCGGTGTGACCGTGGGTGTCGGGCTGGCCGTGGGCGTAGGGGTAGGTGTCGGAGCCACATAATCGCCGAAATTCACCTCCAAGTTCATGCCCCCGATAACGTCCACAGTGATGTCATTTGGTGTGCTGGATACGTATCCGGGTGGGTCGATTTCCTCCAAGCGGTAACGGCCGGGGATCAAATCCACGAACACATAACGACCGTCGCCCAAGGTGACCCGTTGGGCCAGAAGGTGATGGCTCTCATCGTACAACCGGAGTTGAGCCCCGGCCAGGGGCGGCTCATCCTCCGTATAAATCCCATCGTGGTTCAGGTCGTGCCACACCAACCCAGAGACGCTTCCCTTCACCACCATCGTCGGTGTGGGTGTGACCGTGGGCGTTGGGGGCACGGTCGGCGTCGGTGTGGGGGTGGGGGTAAAGGTGAACGTGGGCGTGGGCGTGGAGGTGGGGGTCCACGTAAACGTCGGTGTCGGAGTGAAGGTCGGCGTGGGAGTAGCCGTAGGACATCCCGGACCTGTACATGGTGTGGGGGTAGGCGTGGGCGTGGGAGGAGTATAGTAGACAATTTCTAACTTAGGACGAAATACAGTATGGGTGTCCTCGCTAGAGAGGAACGCCACCGAAACGCTCTTGTTGTCTGGTTGCTCAAAGCGCAAGAGGAAGCCGTAGTTGGAGCCTGGATGCTGGAGCCAGTAATTCACGATGTCCCGCACATCCACCGAAATCCAAGCCGCCCGGCCTTGATACTGCGCCCCAATGGAAACGTGATCCGTGTACGCGGGATCGTAATCCGTACCGGGGAGATTGGCTCCCGGCGCGCCCCATGTCATCCCGGCCGTGGCCCGATTCCACGTGGCCTCCAACTCATCCCACGGGTGCAAGAGGCGGTGGGGGTGAATGTACGCCGTGTGCGATCCCTTTGAGTAATAATTCGTCAGGTATAGGTACAGTTTGGCCGAGTACACGGCTTTGCCCTCGGGAATAGAAGAGAGGTCAAACCGGATGAGGATATGTCTCCGCACCCCTTCCTTGCTCCACAACCGAATCCACCGTTCTTGGCCGTAGTTCTGATCCTTCTCGCCTTGGTAGATGTACGTGTCTGCAGTGCCCATGTAGCCGTTGTTTCCTTCTTGCAGGACCACGGTGGTCGCGTCCGGAGGCGGCGTGCTAGGCGGAATGTATGGGGTGGGCGTAGGTGTCCACGTAGGTGTGGCGGTTGGCGTGGCCGTGGGCGTGGATGTCGGTGTGGGGGTGGGACACGTGCCGCCCGGACACGGCGTCCACGTGGGCGTAGGCGTCGGTGTCGCGGTGGGTGCGTGGGTGGGCGTGGGGGTCGGCGTCGGTCCGGCCGGCCCCTCTCCACGCGTCACTTGCACCAGGTGGAACCAATTGTCCACGTTGTCCACCGCGTCCAGGTAGAAATCCGCGCCGTAAATGCCGTTCGCGAACCGCCCATCCGTGATGACAAACGTTTTCTCCGCCCAGGAGCCCCCTCCCAGCCCGGCCGGAGGCGGATCGTCATTCTGCACGTAGGGGTCGGTGCTGCCCAAGGGCACAGCCGCCTTCTCCCCGTCGTAGGAATCATAATATAACGCCCACCGATCGCCCCCATCGTTCAAATAGACCACAGTAATGGTCACCGGGGTCCCCGGCGGAGGGCTGGAGAGATATCGATCATCGATCTTGAAGTACATACGCGGGTTACCGTTGGCCTGATCGGTACGCCGAGTGGTCCAGGATTCCTTGGTGCGCGGAAGATGGGGGTTCACCGGGTTGGGGTTATAATCCGGGTAGGAGAGGCCGGGATTGCCCATCCACTGTACACCGGCTTGTGGTTCTGTGCCCCCGCCTTTTTTCCACTTTATCACCTGATCGAACCCGGTTTCAGGCACAGAAAGTCCACCGGGCAGGGAGCGGTCGTGATACAGCCAATACGCGTAATCCCCGTATTCGGGGTACGCGTACCCATATGTCGGGTTGCGCTGAACGTCCACGGACGGTCCGCGACCCTGACATTGGAACCAAGGTCCTCGGTGTTCGCGCAAGGCAACAAACACACCCGGGGCGTCCTCGGGTGTACGCCCCAGATACTTATGCCACGGTTTGATCAAGTTGATAATATCCCACCGGGGACGACTCCAAATGGGATACCCTTCGGCCGTAGTTTCCACGTAAATGTCCTTGCTCAAGCGTAGGACGTTCACGTGCTTGCTTAACGCATTGAGCAAAGACCAATACACCTGAATGTCCCCTTCACACCCCATCCAATCCCAGTACCCTTCCATGGCCAGGGGGAAGTGATAGCCGGGGGTTCCTCGCTCATTCAGGGGCCCATGTGGGGGGAACACATCGAAGTACCCTTTACCGTCCGGCTTGTATGCCCACCACCACTGAGGGTACATCATGTTGAAGGAAAGGCCGATGGGGGGATTCTGTTGGTTAGCGGCGTTCAAGATGGGACGCTTGTCGTCTCCGTTCCAGTTGGATCCGGCCAGTTGAACGAACACCGGGTTGTTGGGGAACGCTTCCCGGTACACGCTCATCGTCTCGATGACCACGTCAATCCATACCTCTTTGGGCGTTTCGCAAGGAGGAGACCAGGACTGGCAGAACACGCGATGCGCGTCCAAGTCCGCCTGAATTTCCTGCTCGAGTTTATCTTTCAACTCCGAAGCCCACCAATCCACCGCGTAATTTTCCCCATATAACCCTAAACCGATGGCCACAAATCCCAAGGCCGGATCGTTGGCGTACCGCGCGCCGAATTGACGGATCATCTCATGGTAATGTTGCCGATACACGTCACCCCAATAGCGGGGGAAATACCAATGGCCGTTAATACACCCGCGATGTTCCGGGTGATCCGCGCACAGCCAAGGCCCCGCGTCCACCACACCGCCGGGGATGTAATTCGGATTAGAGGTATCCCACAAGTACGAAGGCAGGGTGTTTTCCACGCCGCTCTCGTACCACCCGTTATACGTGGAGAACATCACACTGAGTTTTTCGCCCTTGGAACGGACTTGATCAAGCGCCCGATCCATACGGCCCCAGAAATAATCTCCCGGTGCGCCCCCCTCAATGTACCCCCAGTTCACCGTGACCAGATCACCTTCCACGCCCCAATTCGTCTTGTTTGGACTCTGAAATCCCGGAAGATACAGTCCGGTGATATAGATGCCTTGGGGTTGTGGGGTGGCTTCCACAGCAAAAGCGTGCTCCTCGGAGGAAGCCGACCGGGCTGTCGGTACAACCCGGAGAAATACTATCGCGAATACGGCCATTCCGGCCAGTACAAGGGGGATGAACCGCTTCATGGCATATCACCTACCTTTTCATTACAATCCACAGGCCAGATTGTTATACTTGTTTCACTACCCTACCCACTCATAAACCCAGATCCTCATGTGGATGTTGGCGTACAAAGAATCAGAGGAATTCGCGGGATTTTATCCACTTTCGACGACAAAATCTCACGATTTTTTACTTATCCTTGATGGCGAAGTACATAAAACACCATCCCTGATTGACTGACAAAACTCTGCGAATGCACCTTGGCCTAGAAAGAGGTAGGCTACCCCTTCTTTACGCCGAGATACATGAAACGCGACATGTCCGTCAATCAGAACACCATCCCCTCAATATGTACACGTTGGTTTAAATGAGGCATGATGATCGTGGGAACATCCCGAGGGGAGCGTATGCCGGGTACAACGTTCTACGCGCCCCTCACCCGGCTCCGTTCCCTGTCAGAATCATGGGAATAGTTTGTAGGATAATTTCGATGTCCAACCAGAAAGATAAATTTTCAATGTATTGGATATCTAACTCTACGATCTCGTCAAACCGTAAACGGCTTCGCCCCCGGACTTGAGGAAGTCCGGTGAGGCCGGGCAACACTTCCAGACGGCGTTTGTGCCAGGTTTTGTAATATTCCAACTCATACCACATATTGGGTCGTGGTCCAACCAGACTCATATCTCCCTTAATGACGTTGATCAACTGGGGAAGCTCATCCAAACTGGTACGACGCAAGAATCGCCCAACTCGCGTAATGTTCGCGTCGTCGGAAGGCGGTTTGTAGATGCGATCCTCGTCATCATCCGCGGCCGGGGGCGCAATTTTGCCTTGGATGAAATCCCGGGCGAACTGACGATGGCTTTGGGTGTGATCGATATCGGCCCGCATGGACCGGAATTTGTAGAAGTTGAAGACTTTGCCCCCCTTGCCCAGGCGTTTCTGAACGTGAAGCACAGGGCCTGGGGAATCCAATTTGATGGCAATGGCGATTGCGACCATCAATGGGAACAAGATGATTAGGGCAATGGTCGCGAACACCACGTCGAAAACGCGCTTGAAATATCGCTGGTAAAGCCCGGGGCGGGGTTGTACCACGGGCGCGGGCATCACCCAAACGCGTGGCTGTGAAAGAGTTTGGGTTTGTACGTGGACTGCCGTCGGTAAACGCATTCCACTTTCCATGGATCTTTCCCCTTTCGCTCTCTGTAAAGTATGACGTGCCCGCCCTTTAAAAGTCACGACCTCAACCCCTACCCACCATCGGGTACATCAACGTTCCTCACGGTACTCTAAGATCAACTCCGGCCGCCGAAGCGGTGTCACATGTTCACCGGATGCAAATCGATATTCTACATGACCTGCGCCATAACCGCGCAGCATGAACCCATAGTTAGGACGATTCAAGTATAGCCAACTGTACACGATGGGCGTGACATCCAATTCCACCCAATCCATGTCCGGCGAAACTTCCACCGCGTCAGAGGGGATGGCAAAATAATCCTCCCCCGCCGCACCACCCGGTGTAGCCCAGGGATGTCCCTCTTCGGCCTCCAACCACGTGGCTTCATCCTCCCGCCACGCTCTTAGGAGACGATACGGTTTGATGACCACATGATTTGCATTGCTCTGCGTGAGACGGTTCAACCGCAATGTAGCCCGAATCAAGCGAGCGTTTTCAGGCGGCGTTCCCAGGTCAAAGAACACCAACCCCACCGCAATCTCTTTAGATCGGATGCTCAGCCAATGAAGGTTGCCGTATGTGACATTTTGGGCCCAGCGATTAATGTACGTGTCCGCGGTGCCCTGATACCCATCAATCCCTTCCTTAAGGCGGACCGTCCAATGTCGCGCCCGGGGATCAGGATAACGGGATTCCACAAAAGGTACGTAAACCCGGGTGTACGGCAACGGCGTGGCCGTTGCCGTCGGCGTGGGGGTCGGCGTCGCGGTGGGCAACGGCGTAGGCGTGGCGGTGGACGTAGGGGTAAACGTGGGCGTGGGCGTAGGCGTGGCAAAAGGCCCTAAGGGGCAATCCACCATCAGATCGTACTCGCCCGCACTGCCTTCGTATCCGTCCACCACCACGTAATACACCCCCTCCAAGGTCTCCGGCACACCTCCTCGCCCCGAGATCAAGTAGGTGTCCCCGGCGGCCACACACGCGTCAGGTCGCAGATCCTCCAGCAAGAAAAGATCCAAGTCCACCCGGGGGTCCTCAATCCCCAGCGTGATGGTTACCGGTTGAGCGCCGCGCAGGGAGAGCACGTACACGCGTTCCGGCCCGCTCTCATCCCAACTCGGTCGGCAGGGATATGCGTCCACCCGGGCCGGAGCCCCCACGGTTGTATCATGGACCCGAGCACCACAACTCAAGGGACGGAGGATCTGGTCGGCGAAGGGATCCGATGGGGTGGCCGAGGACGTAGGGGTAGGGCCCGCGGCCCACGGCGCGGCCTGCAGCGCGGAAGCCCCTACCCCGAACATAAACACTATCATCCCCAGCACAACCAGCCCCACCGATCTTTTCACCGCTCTTCCCTCAATCGGTCCCTTACCGTGAATGCACAATGGTAATGTAAATGTGATTTGTGTAATCTCCGAAATTCCAATCTTGCTTCACTGCCCCGGCCGTTAAGTACCCAACGTACACATTCGACGTTGTGCTCATATAACCCGGCGGGTCGGTCTCCACAATCCGATAGAAGCCCGGGGTTAACCCGGTGAAAACGAACTGTCCGGTTTCATCGGTGACCACCGGCGTGCCCACAGGCTGAGAACTCCCCGAGAACAACCTGACCGTAGCACCACGCACACCGGGCTCACCCTCATCCAGGTGTTGGTTCTTGTTCAGATCCAGGTACACCTTGCCGATAATCGTCGCTGTGGTGGGCGTAGGCGTCGGTGTAGGCGACGGGGACGGCAAAGGGGTAGGCGTGGACGTGGGTGTGGGTGTGGGCCACGGTGTAGGCGTGGGCACCACAGGAGCCGGACCGCGGGTCACGTGCACCATATGCACCCACTCATCTCCGTCACCGTTACACCAGATGTAGAAGTCCGCCTGCTCACGCAACCCTGCACTGAAAGACGCATCATTCACCGCAAAGACAGCTTGTCGGATCTGCTTTGTCCCTTCCTTGGGGACATCGGTCAAGCCCGCAGGGATGGAAATGGGCCGTAACTCGTCCTCGGGCGTTACCTCGTACAGGGCCGTGAGGGTGGCTTTCTTGCCCCGCCAACCGTTGGTTTCGGTCTGGTACCACAGGCTGAATGTATCCGTGCCCATATCCACATAGGTCACCGTGAAGGTGATGGTATCCGCGGCGTTCATCAGCGGACGAACCTGCTCGTCAAAGTTGAAGAACATGAAAGGATTGCCCGTCTCCTGGTCAGTGCGCCGAATGGCCCAGGTCTCCTTCCGCTGGGGAAGATCCTGATTGTACGGATCGTCGTTGAAGTAGGGGTAAGGCGCATAGGGATCACCCATCCAGTCCACCAGCCCTTTGGCGCCGTACCAGGTGCGGATGGCCGGGAACGCGGTCTCCGGCACGGTCCGACCGCCCGTCTTCGTATTGTTATGGTACAACCAGTAGGAATAGTTGCCGTAATCGGGATAGCCGGGGCTGCTGCGCTGATTCGTGGGCCCACGGCCCTGACACTGGTACCAAGGTCCCTTGTGCTCACGCAGGGCCACGAACACGCCCGGAGCGGTCTCCGGTGTACGCCCGAGATACGGCTTCCATTTGTTGATCAGCGCAATGATGTCTTGGCGCGGTTTATCCCAATTCGGACCTCCCCGTTGGTTGGCCTCGTCATTCCACTCGACAAAGAAGTCGCTGTACATGCGTAGGTAATCCGCGTGTTTGCTCAACGCGCTCAACAGGGACCAGTACACCTGGATGTTGCCGTAAGAATGACCGGTTTCCTTCTCACACCCCACCCACTTGTAATACCCTTCCATCGCCACCGGGTAGTTGTGAGCCGGGTTACCCTTGGTCGCGGTGTGGGCGAAGTCATACCCGTGGAAGGGCAAGTGATCAAAGAAACCGGTGCGCTTAGGCATGTACGCCCAGAGCCAGTTGGGGTACATGTTGTTCACCGACTGGCCAACACCCAGGCTGTTCGCGTGGTCCAAGATGCGCTGTTTCTCTGTGGACTTATCATCTAAGGTCACGAAGATAGAACCGGCCAACTGCACCAAAATCGTCTTATTAGGAAATGCCTCGTGATACACATCAACCAAGTCGTTCACATAGGCAATCCACACCGTGAGAGGGTCGGTACACGGCGTGGGATCATCTTCACAGAAAAGATCCTTCGTCGCCAGATCATTGCGAATTTCCTCAAAGAACTTCTGTTTGACCTCGGGCTTGCTGTAATCCACCGGGTAGTTCTCCCCATCCCGCCCGATGCCGATGGCGATGAACTCCAAGCCTGGATTGTCCCCGTATCTGCGTCCCAACTCCCGCACAAAGCGGTGATACGCGGTGAGATATTCATCACTCCAATAGCGCGGGAACGCGCAGTCCGGGTTGTCGTAATGATACCCGGTGTCATCCTCGCACCCGTCCAGGTTGGTCTTCACGATCGCGCCGGGCACATAATGGGCATTTGTAGGATCCCACAGATAGGTGGGCATGGCGCCGACAATACCCCTGGCGCTGCTGTACGTGTTGATGAGAAATCCCAACACCCGGCTGCGAGCGCCGGCCCAGGCGAACGCGGTGTCCATATTCGTCCAATGACCGTTAGCCCCCCCCTCGACAAGGGGTTCTTGGTCCTCAATATAAGCCCAATTCGTGGTCAACAGGACACCTTCAACGCCGAACTCATCCAACCGCTCTTTGGTCAGATTGGCCACAAAATCGGCCATGCCACCGGACGTGGCATAAATGCCCGTCAGGTAAATGCCGGGATAGCGCACTTGTGGTGTCAAAGGGACCTGCACGTTCTGAACGCTCGGGTCCTCAGGCCCGGCCAAGGTCAGGGATGCGCTTACAAACAGGACGGCCATAAGAACGGCCAGTAAAGCGTACACTCGTCTGCTCGATGTCATCGGTTGCCACCTCCAGGAGTGTGGGGGAGGGGAGATGCCCCTCCCCATATAGGCACCGTGCGATGCCTTGGTGTTCGTCTACACGGTCATCAGCGTTCCGCGTAGGGAACGTAAATGTACTGGACAATGCCTCGATTGGGGAAGATGACGTTGTATCTTTCCCCGCGTTGCACGGTTAACGTTCGCACATAGCCATCCCGGGGGATGTACCCCTGGATGCGAGATTGAACAACATGATACGTGCCGTCGTCCACATTCGTGAACGTGAACGCCCCCTGAGCATTCGTTGTGGCCGTAATAGGGGTGCCGTTCTGGATACCTCCCTCCATAGGCACCAAGGAGATCTCGATGTTCGCGATGCCCACTTCACCGTCATCGTATTGCCCATTGCTGTTCACGTCGATGAACACCCGCCCTTCGATCACCGCCGGTGTAGGTGTGGGTGTCACGGTGGGTGTTGGTGTCAACGTCGGCGTAGGCGTGAGCGTGGGAGTAGGTGTCGGTTCCCGCACCAATGGAAAACTAATGTCTGAATACGTCTGCCCCGCCTGCAATGGTCCGATGTCCACCGGCTGATCAAAGGGAGCCGGCACGCTGTAGTGCGGGGGCGGCACAATCACCAGTTTGTAACTTCCCGGCTCCACGGCAGCGAACGCGTATTGACCGTCCGTGTTCGTCGTGGTTGTGTACATCGTCGTCATGGAGACCGGATCGTGAAGTTCCAACACCGCATTGGGCACGCCCGGCTCCCCCGCATCTAGGACGTAATTTCGATTCAGATCCTCCCACACCGTACCCTCAATCCGGGCGGTTGTGGGGGTCGGCGTGGCCGTCGGCGTGGGCGACGGTGTGGGTGTGGACGTAGGTGTCGGCGTGGGGGATGGCTCTGGGATGATGTGTGCCCTATCAACCTGTACTTCGGCCATGTGAATCCACTCATCCCCATCCCCGTTGGAGTCGATGTAAAAGTCCGCGCCACCCGTGCCTAAAGGCAGGTTGTTGCGGAAGCGAGCGTCGGTGAGGACGAAGACGGCCTGCCGCAAGGTCTTGGTTCCTTCCTTGGTCACCGCGGTCGCGCCCGCGGAAACGGGGACTTCTGTACGTTGATCGGCCGGCGCGTAAATGCTGGGAATTTGGTATACCGCGTGGACCACGGCCGCTTTATCCTGACCGTTCACGTCCTCGTAGTGCAAACTGAAGGTGTCGGTGAACATGTCTACGTACGTGATGGTGACCGTTATGGTGGTAGAACGACCAAAGAGGTAGTCGTCCTCCACGTCAAAGAACATGTACGGGTTGCCTGTGGCCTGATCGGTGCGGCGAATGTACCACGCCTCTTTCAAATCCGCCGGTAGGTCCGGGTTGTAGGGGGAGAAGTTCTCGCCGATCTGGATGATGCGCAGGCCGCCAAAGTTGTACTCCTCATTGCTCTCGGGCACGGTGCGACCACCGGGCAAGTCATCTCGTTGGTAGAGCCAGAAATCGAAGTTGCCCGGTTCAAAGCCGACGTTGGATGTGTTGATCTTCCAGCAAGTGGACCAGGGCACTCGGTAATCCCGCATGACCGACCACACGCTGGGGGTCGTGTCCACGGTTGCGCCCAGGTACTTGTTCACCCAACGCATCATCTCCATATTTTCTTCCTTCACCTCACCCTCCCGGAATGAACAGAACCCATACGGGCAGGGCCATGGCTTGGCCGGTGGGCGATACCAAGGCCCTATGGAAGCGGCCTGAGGATCTTCGTTGAAGAACAGGTCCACCTGGAGCCGTAGAAAATCCACGTGCTTGTCCAGGCTGTTAATGAGGGCCCAATAAAGATTCTTCTTCTCCTTACAACCGATGGGCTCGTTCGCTACGTGATATTCGTATCCCTCAAAGGCCAACGGCACGTCGGGGTGATTGAGCATGGGTTCGTACATGCCCGTACCGTCCCCGTAGTACGATCCGACCTGTTGCGGGTATAAGCCGTTGACGGAGTCCCCAACGCCGAATTGGGAACCGTAATCAATGAACGCCTTACGCTCGTAGGAATTCTTGAAGGTCGGGGCCGCTTGGAGCATGAGGGGGTAACATAGTTTTTCGTTATTGTTGCACTTGCGGAATTGGTCTACATATGCGTCGGTAATTCGGCGCACGTAGTTAATCCAGAGACCGCTGTCCAGACCCGCATTCACCAGGGCCGAGCGTTCGGGACCTTCGGCCAGGCCCACGGGCCAGGTCTCTCCATCCCGACCGGTGCCGATGGCAATAAACGCGATGCAATTCCGCCACTTCTCGTACGCGTCAGGACGGGTCAGACGACGGCCTAGGCGAATAATCAACTTTTCGTACTCGTGGATGAAGTAGTCGGTCCAGTACTTGGGCACGTAGGTGCCGTTGGACGCGACCACAATGGCATCATCTCGGTTGCCTCGCGCTGCGTACCCTGGATGAGATGGGTCATACATGTAGCGCGGAATGCGAATTTTTTGGCCGCCTACCGGAGTTCCTGTATAAGGCATGACATAGAACGCGGCCCACCGGTCATACACCGGTACCTGATGGCCGATCTCATGACGATAGCAAATTTCCCGCAAGCGGCGTTCCACAATGCTGGTGTTGTCGATGTAGTTCCCATGACTGTCTACATCGATCAACTCATCCCACCCAAAGGCAATAATGTGTCCCTGGATGGGCAATGTATCCCCCAATTGTGCGTTACGGGGATCACTCTCAGGCAACAAATATCGTGTATCGGACATGCCCCATACGTAAATACCCGGCTTAACGGGGCTCCGGGCATCGTATTTCGGGTTCACAAGAGAACCCGGTTGTGGAGCAGGTGTTCCTGCATCGGTCCGTACCCAAAACACGCCGGAACCAACCACCACCAGAACTACAATAGACAGCAACCAAATAGCATACGTTTTACGCATTTGCACATCCCCCTCTAACCAGTGTGTCATAAACTTCTTCGTAGGCCCTTGCCACGGCCTGGATAGTATAACGCTCGGTGACAAGGCGCCGGGCATTCTCGCCCATGCGTTGCGCCCTGTCCCGTTGTTTCCACATCACACGAATACCCGCAGCCAGCGCGTCCGCGTCCCCAGGAGGGACCAGCACCCCCGTTTCCCCGTCCCGTATAACTTCGACCGTACCGGACACCGCGGTGGCCACCACGGGACGGGCCATGGCCATCGCTTCTAACAGCGCCAGCGAGAGCCCTTCAAACCGGGAGGGCAACACGAACACATCCAACGCAGCCAGCACTGTGGGAATATCCCGCCGCGTACCCACGAAGAGCACCCGGTCGGTCAGACCCATCGTGAGTGCTTGACGCTCCAACAAGGTCCGCAGTGGCCCCTCTCCCACAACAACGGCCCGCAGTTCAGGCATTTCGGATTGTAAAAGGTGCACCGCCTGCAACAGGACATCGAGTCCCTTTTGTGGCTGTAAGCGAGCGACCGTCCCGACAAGGGGGCCACGTCGGTGTCCCAACCATTGTTCGCGTAGGGCTCGCACCTGTGCCGGCTCGGGCGGAGTGGGCGGGGTAATCGCGTTGGGTATCACGACGATTTTGCCCTCCGGTACCCATTCCACTCGATGCAGGTACTCCCGCACGGCCTGGGAGACCGCGATGAATTTGTGCGTCACCGGCACTAACGAACGGTTCGCCCATATTTGCCACGTCGGCAACCGGAGTTTTGGATCATCGTACGCGTTCTGTTGGGTTACCACCCGCACCGGCACTCGAGCCCACAGCGCAGCTAAACGTCCATAGAACCCATCCACAAACAGATGGGTATTGAGCACACACACTTGCAGCTCTCGCATAAGGCGCACCAAACGCGCCAGCGCTCGCACGTCCCGGTGCCCACGAGCGTGGAGGCCGATAACCGGAATGCCCTGTTGCACTAAGTCGTCTGCAAACGCGCCTCCCTCGCTCAGCCAAGCGACTAAAGGGCGAAACCGATTCCTATCCATGTGTTGCACCAGCCCCACCAGGAACCGTTCCGCCCCTCCGAATCCCAATGTGTCTATCAAATGCAGAACTGTAATAGGTGCTATGTTTCCCAATCCTCCCCGATTTACCCGGTGTCCTTTATCGTCAGAGGGGACATGGACGTGGTGCCACCGCCTTAGGTGGCAGAGAGCACTTCCATGCCCCTGTGCGTTTGCATATGTATCCTACCCGGCTTGAATGAAATCGAGATGAACGAACTCCCAATGCGAGATGACAGATCATTCATCTACGGAATTACTCCTCCACATAGCCCAACCCGGCCAAGGCCTTGCGGATCTCCGCTTCCTCCTCTTCGGTCAGCACCTCCTCATCCCCCAGGCCCTGCTGCCAGTAGGGCGGACCAAAGGAAACGGGATGGGCACGTACATAATCTGCAGTAAACGCTTCGGTGAGAACACGGCCGTCCATGTCTTCGGGGACTTCTAGGCCCATGGTCCACACAAGGGTGGGGGGTAAATCGACAATGTTCAGGTCAAACCGGGAGCCTGCTTGAACGCCCTCTCCCCAGAAGAGGGCTATGCCCGTCATGGTGTGGTCGCCACTGAGTCGCTCCAGAAAAGAAAGGGGTAGCTCGGTAAACACATCCTCCAGATCGGTTCCACACGCCAAATGATCCGCGGTGAGAAACACAATGTCCGGCATGTGATCCAGATAAGGGCCACGGTACACCTCTTCGCGACGCCAGATGCCCCTGACCACCGGGAGGCCCGTCGCGGGATCGCGAGCCTCGCGCAGTGCAGCGATAATGGATGTTCTCAGAGATTCGTACTCTTCCGGAGTGACAATACCCTTGGGTTGACGACCGCGTAAGTTCACCTCGATACCCTCGGCGGGAAACTGTAACGGCACCCGGTACGCTTGCGTACGGGTCCAATCAATGAGGCCCTGCCCCTGACGCACCTCGACGGCTTTGCGGCGCAGGGCCTGCGGCAGATGATCGTAGAGCCAGTTCCGGCGCGGCAACCGACTGCGTAACCATTCCACCCCGTGTCGGGTCCATTGATACAAAGTCCGCGTACTACCCCCTTGACGTACACTCAGCCACCCCTGTTGGGCCAGCCACGCGTTGGTGTTGAACAACCGATGGGGGCGGGGGCCTCCACCGTGGTCGCTCATCACCACCACCAGCCACCGCTCATCCACCAGGTTCAACAAGTCCCCCACCATGCGATCCAAACGGCGGTAATACTCGCGGATGATGTTCTTCAATTCATCCGGCCACCTGGGGTCATGCAAGGGATGGGTCGGATCGTGATACTTCCAGAACTTGTGGTGAAACCCGTCGGTGATACCGGTCACCGCGACGTAGAAGTCATAGCGGTTCTCACGCAGCCACGCCCCCATGTGTTTGAGAAGCACTTCAATCTCGTAATCCGCGTTCGCCCGTTCGTCATCCGGGGTCGCGCGGGCGATTTCTTCGTGGCTGTGCAGTGCAATGGGGGTCAACGCATCGGACAACTCCGGAGGATACGTATAGGCTTTCTTTCGGTCTGGGGTGGGGTAACCGGCAACCAGGATGCCGTTCACCGGCCAAACCGGGTACGTCATGGGCACCCGAAAGGAGACCACACCTCGGGTGTGCTGTCCGATAAGGTCCAAAATAGTGTGTCCTGCGAACGTCGTGGAATTCACGAAGCGTCCGGTGTACAAGGTATACTGTCGGAGGTCCACCTCGCGAAAGTCCAAAATGCCGTGCTTGCCGGGGTTCACGCCGGTGAGGAAGCTCGTCCACGCGGGCGCGGAATTCGGCGGAATGGTGGACTGTAATGTACCGCGGGCACCTTCCCGAATGATGCGCGCTAATGTGGGCAGTTCGCCCGCGTCCAACAGTGGGTCAATAATGTCGTATGTCGCGCCGTCCAGGCCAATCACCAGAACTTGCCGTTGGGCGGTCAATGTGTTCCCCTTTCCCCACTTTACAGAATGCCCCTTTTCGGGGTAGTCCTCCAATGTCCTCTAGGAGAGGTCACCGTAGACTGCGGGGATCATAACATAATGGGGGAGGTTTTTCCAATTGCCGGGGATCAAATTTTGCGGCCTCGGTATCCCTCGGTCGATAAACATACAAAGGGGGAATGCTGATCGAGTTTTATATACGTCGGCGCAAAAAAGGCGTTTTCTAAGCCAAGGTGCATTCGCAGAGTTTTGTCAGTCAATCAGTAGGGGATGGTCATTCAGAAGGCGCTACGATGGGAAGAGGATACGGAGTATCCGCGGGAAGCGCATACTCCAAACGGCCGTTCCGGAACAACCCCACGCGCACGCCCAACGTGTCTCCTGGATAGATGTCCAAAGTGCGTAGTGGCACGGCCAGTTCAATAATACCCTCGCGACATTGAAACCGCATGTCCACCTTGACCGGATGACCATAGCGCCACATCATGGGCAAACCCACACCACAACGGGGCACGATAATGTCCCCTACGGCCCCTACCGGCCCGGTAAAGGAGACTACAATGTCCTCTACGGTAGGCGTTCCCAATTCAAGACGGATGTACACGTAATCGCGGTCGTACCCCAGCCGCACCGCCTTGATGGGAGGCTGTGCCATCTGCATGGTCCCCAGGGAAAGGTGAGGCCGCAGCACATGCGCTTTGTTCCAATGAAGAGAGGGATCGGGATGAGCCTCCAGGGGAGGCGTGAAAAAGGGTGCGGGCAACGCCTCGGGCAAAGGAAGCGGACGTCCCACAATGGGCGTTTCCACCTCGCGCGGCACAGGCCGGCCGAGAATGCGGTACACATTGGCCAGATTGTCTCGGAAAAGGGCATCGAAAAGCGCGTCCTGGTCCGAGACGTTGCGTTGGGAGTACCACCAAAACCAATCGCTAGCCTCGGCAATGTAAATGTGATGCCAAGCCCGTTCCAAGGTCTCGCTTCGATTGTGATTGTGTTGCCACGCCTCACTTTGTTCGATGAGGGCCTGGCGTGCGTCTCGCAACAAATTCCAAGCGGTTGTATGCGCGGGGTCACCGATCCACGTGGTCAAATCACCGTTAATCCAGGACCCGGTGGCAATGGTGTCCAGGTGTTCCCGCACGGGGAATCGGTCCAGATATTCGGACACGGTCACCGTTTGCAAGTAGGCATGTTCCTCCAGGCGGCGATACAGATCGTCCAAGAAGGGCTCCCCGTTGTCCTCATAATGCTCCCACGCGTTCTCCCCGTCCAGCGCAATGACTACCAGGTAGGGGGTATCGGCTGCGTGCAGTCGATAGTAGATGGTCTGCAACCGAACGATAAGATCCTCCGCGGCCTGGTAGGGTGGATAGTGCATGTACACGAAGCCGATCTTATCCGACAAGGTGTGATCACGGAACACTCCCATGACATCCCCGTGGGGCGTAGATATCCGGTAGGGCTGGTATAGGCGCCGAGCCTCTATAACCTGTTCCTGTGCATCCCGATGGAAGTACAGTCCCAACGTGCGGCCTAAGATCGCCTCATCACTGACAAACCACCGGATTCCTTCCCGGGCGAATAAGTCCACAACTTCGGGGGAAACGGCCTGTTCGGAAGGCCAAATGCCCTGAAGTGTGCGACCGAAGACGTGCTCGGACAGGTGCCTACCCCGGACGATCTGGGCCCGCGCGTCTTCGGGGGCTTGAAAGGGGGGATGGGGGGTTTCGATGTGGGGCGTGGCCCGTCGCGCGTGGTCGGTGTTGATGAGCAGGGGAAGGATGGGATGATGGTATGGGCTAAAGGTGATCTCTATCTGTCCCTGTTCGGCCAACGCTTTATACGCGGGGACCACGCGCCCACAAAGTTCCCGATGCACAGTGATGATGGTCTCAATGTCCTCGGGGGTGAAATTTGCGCCCTTCTCCACCAACGCGCGCAGGTGCTCGTTCTCTTCGATGTACGTGCGATGAGTCCAAGCCAGGTTAAACCAGGCGATCAGGTCCAAGTAATCCTGGCGGGAAAACGTGTCAGGATCCCGCAATCCAGTGTCTCGCCGCTGGATGAGTTCCCGATACCGAGGATAGTGAAACGCGATGTGCTGCCAGTTGATGCTGAACCCCAGGTTGAGAATGAGACGTTTCTCCTCTTCGGTCCAGGAGTCCTTCTTCCCCAACACGGTCATGGGATCTTCAGCCTGGCCGTTAGCGTAGGCCAGAAGTTGCTCAACAAGCGCGGGGACCAGGTTGAAGGTCACACGGACGCCGGGGTGACGGCGCAAAATATCCGCCATGTGGAGATAGTCCTTCACCGCGTGAACCCGGACCCAGGGCAGGATGTACATATCCCGGTCAGGCTGGCGGTAATAGGGCTGGTGATGATGCCAGATAAACGCGATGTACAAGGGATGTGTCATGGGCTATCGTGCCTCATCGCGCGATAGGGATGGTGGTGCCACTGGGAATCGCCTCTTTGGGAAAACGTTTGGGGGGTGTGTACGGGCGCACCACACAGTTTCGACCGATGACCGCGTTCGCGGGCACTTCAGCGCCTTTGCCGATTAATGTCAGGCCGGTGTTCAACACATCCGGCAAATCCCGGTTGGCCGCGTTGAATTCATCATCCACGCCAATGCGCGCGTTCTCGCCGATGACCACGTTCTTATCCACGATGACCTTGTCTAACACGGCCCCGGATTTTACATACACGTCGGTGAGGAGGATGGAATCCCGGACTTCGGCTCCGGGTTCAATACGCACTCCCGGTGAGATCACAGAACGGACCACTTTCCCTTCAATGATCGCACCGTCCGAGGCCAGAGATCCTTCCATGACCGCATCGTCCCCAAGGAGGATAGGAGGCCGTTCCTCACTCCGGGTGTGAATCACCCATTCCGGATCGTCCAAGTCCAATGCGGGTGTTTCAGCCAGGAGAGCCATGTTCGCCTCCCAATAAGCTTGCACCGTCCCAATGTCCGTCCAATAGCCGAAGAAGGGGTACGCGTACATGCGCTTCCCAGCCTCTACCATGGAGGGCAACACCTCGCGACCGAAATCCTTTTGCCGTTTGCCCGGTCCGGTAAGCCAGTCTATTAAAAAACGACGGTTGAACACGTAAATGCCCATGCTGGCCAACGTGCTGGGCGGACGCTTAGGCTTCTCCACGTGTTGTACAACATGGCCCTCCGCGTCAATAACCAGAATGCCGTAACGATGGGCCTCATAGCGGGGTACCGAGCGCACGGCGATGGTCACGTCCGCGTTCTTCTCCACATGATAGGCAATAAGGGGACGGTAATCCATTTTGTACACATGATCTCCCGCAAGGATGAGCACTACGTCCTCTCGCTGTTCTTCCAAGAAATCAATGTGGAAACGGACGGCATCCGCGGTCCCTTCCTGCCAACGGACACTTTCGCCCGGCTCCTTCAGGTACGGTTGAAGGAGGTGAACCCCACCCGTAGTGCGGTCCAAGTCCCAAGGGCGACCGGTACCGATGTGTTCGTTGAGGGATCGGGGACGGTATTGGGTGAGAACGGCCACGTTGTAGATCTCAGAATTCACACAATTGGAGAGAGGGAAGTCAATAATCCGGTATTTTCCTCCAAAGGGAATGGCTGCTTCCGTCCGGACAGCCGTGAGCACGCTCAAGGCGGGGCTGGCCCCGCCCGCCAGGATGAGAGCGACCGCATCGTTAGGATTCATGGCGTTCACCTCCTACCGTCTCCCCCGATGGCACCATCTCACCAAACGGAGCAAAGGCATCTTCATCCACGTTGGGCCGAATGAGGACATTCCGGCCAATGCGGATATGGGCGGGTATGTGAGCTCCTTTGCCCACCACCGTAATCCCCGCGTACAACTTGTCGGGCAGTAGGGCGTTTTCTTTCATGTCCTCGCCCCACCCCACATGGGCCCCGGCACCGATGACCACATGTTTGTCCACAATCACCCGGTCCAACACCGCGCCGGGGCCGATCCACGTGTCGTTCATCACCACGGATTCTCGCACCACTGCGCCCGGGGACACGTACACGCCGGGGCTCAGCACCGAACGGATGACTTCGCCACGAATCATGGACCCATTACAGATCATGCTCTGATGCACCTGTGCCTGGGGACCGAACTTCGCGGCAGGACGTTCGTAACTGCGAGTGTGAATCACCCAATCGCGATCGTAGAGACGAAGCGGAGCGTCCGGGGATAAGAGTTCCATGCTCGTGCGCCAATACGCTTCGATGGTTCCCACATCCACCCAGTACCCGTCAAATTGATAGGTATATACCTTATCACCCCGTTCCACCATCGCGGGGATAACGTGTTTGCCGAAATCCAGGTCTTCGTGCTGTTGGGACAGTTCTATGAGGCGTTCTTCCAACACCGCGGTACGAAACACGTAAATACCCATGTTGGCCAAAGTGCCCTTGTCCTTGGTCTTGGGCTTCTCGTGAAATTCTAAAACTCGCCCCTGCTTATTTGTGGTCAGGATGCCAAAACGATGAGTCTCCTCCAAAGGCACATTCATCACGGCGACGGTCAAATCCGCGCCCTTGTCACGGTGTATCTGGAGTAGAGGACGATAATCCATCTTGTAGATGTGATCCCCGGAGAGAATGAGCACAGCATCGGCCCGTCGATCGCGGATGAAGTCCAAGTTCTGCAAAATGGCGTCCGCAGTCCCTCTGTACCAGAATTGCCCTCCACGACCCTGATACGGTTGCAGAATGTGGACACCTCCGCGAGTACGGTCCAGATCCCACGGCCGCCCAATGCCGATGTGCTCAATCAGGGAACGAGGAAGGTACTGGGTGAGCACCCCCACGTCGTAGATGCCTGAATTCACACAGTTGGACAAGGTGAAGTCAATAATGCGATACCGCCCGGCAAAGGGTACTGCCGGTTTTGCCCGGTGTTCGGACAACACCGTCAGGCGGGTACCTGCCCCGCCGGCCAAGATCATCGCCAATGTTCGCATGAGCCGCTCCCCTCTCTATCCCCCACCTCACACCTATAGGGGATCGATCTCCGCCACACGCACCGGCCGACCTTCGGCCAGGGATTGCTTTGCCGCGTACCCCATAACCACAGGCATTCGACCGTCCACCCCCGTAACCAGGGGTTCCGTGTCCTCTACAATGGCCTGAATAAACGCCTGCATCTCCGCGATGTAGGCCTCGGTATATCGCTCGATGAAGAAGTACACCGGCTTTGAAGCGTGAACACCGTCATCATCCGCGTACAGCACGTGATCTGGCGTCTTGTTCCCTACGGCGACCATGCCCTTGGACCCTAGGACTTCAATGCGTTGATCGTATCCGTACACGGCTTTTCGGCTGTTGTCAATAGTCACCAAGCTGCCCTGACGAAATCGCATGGTCACAATGGCGGTGTCAATATCCCCCACCTCACCGATTTGGGGATCGATGAGCACATTCCCTAGGGCAAACACCTCCTCCGCCTCGTCGCCGGTGAGAAAACGGCTCATGTCGAAGTCGTGAATGGTCATGTCCAGGAAAATCCCACCGGACACTTTAATGTACGCGAGGGGAGGGGGACCGGGGTCACGGCTGGTGATGCGCACAATATGGGGCTCTCCAATCTTGCCGGACGCAATGAGATCCCGTGCCCGTCGGAAACTGGGATCAAAACGACGCTGGAAACCGACTTGCAACTTTACACCCGCGTCCGCCACTTTAGCGAGCACTTGATCAATGCGCTTTAGGTCAAGATCCAGCGGTTTCTCACAAAACACGTGCTTTCCGGCCTCTGCTGCCTGCTCGATGAGCATGGCATGCGTATCCGTACTGGAGCAGATGACAACGGCATCAATGTCCTTGTGTTCAATAATGTACCTAGGATCCCCGTACGCTTGGGGGACATTGTACATTGCTGCAACCTGGTGGGCCGCGTCCTCAATAATATCGGCGACAGCAACCACGCGCGCATCCGGCACTTGTGTGGTCAAATTGCGTACATGCATGCGTCCGATGCGCCCAACGCCGATTACTCCAACGTTTACCTTACTTGCCATTAGACACCTCCCGCTTTGTTCAGGGGCCAGGTGTAGGTGTCGCCAAAGGCGACATGCCGGGTTTAGGAGGTAACGCAGTAGCAACCGGAACCGCGCTGAGATCGGTCAGTGGACGCACCGCCTTCAACGCAATCCACCCCGGCCGTCCGGCAAAACAACATACATGCAACCACTGGCCGTCTGGAGATCGTTCCTCCACCACCACTTGTTCGCCCGCGGTCAGCATACCGATGGGTACAAATTCCTCACCCGGACCGTTGTAGCCGATCGCCTGGTTAATGACCACCTCAGCCTTGGGAATTGGGGATGTGGGTGTCGCCCCGATGGTCACGATGGCCGTTGCGTCTCCCGGAGACGATGACGGGCCAGGGTTCACTCGCGTCGACCGCGGTGTATCCGGAACGCGAGTAGGCAAGTACTTGGGAATGTGTGGCTGCCCGGGTGTGGGTGACAGAGGAATGACGGTAACGTTCGGTATCGTAGGAATAGGCGTGGGCTCACGTTTGCCACCACATGCGCCTGCGGTCAAGACAACAAAGAGAAAAACGACGATGACAACAAACCGTCGGGTCATGTTTGGCCTTTCTCTGTTCTACGCTCGTGTTGTTAGCCGGTTAACCGACCAAAGCACCTTGGCTTAAGAGAGAAGAGAGGAAATTTGTGCGATTTTCGCCGCCTTCGGCGGCGAAAATCGCACAAATTTCTGCCCGTTCTTAAGGATCAAGCTTCGGCTGTCGCTGTTTCAGCCTCGGCTTCACTTTGGCGTTCACGTTCCGCGGGAGAGATTTCGCCCTCTTCGGCCTCCTCCCACTCCACAATCTCGGGCAATTCACCCCGTTCGTTCAACACGCGAACGAACACCTCGCCCACGATACCGGCGCTCAGACGCACAGGCACCTTGTACTCCCCCAGTTGACGGATGGGACGCTCCAACTGGATAGACCGGCGATCGATCTCGATACCCGTGACTTCCAGGATCTTCTCCGCAATGTCATGGCTGGTCACAGAACCGTACAGCCGATTGCGGGCACCGGCACGAGCCCGGAACTCGATGGTCGTGCGGCCGAGGACCGCGGCCATATCCTCCGCGGCTTTGCGCTCACGCGCACGACGTTTTTCCGCGGCCTGTCGTATCTGGTCTACCTGCTTAAGAGCGCCCTTGGTCGCGGGTTTGACCAAACCTTGAGGAATGAGATAATTACGCGCGTAGCCGTCTTTCACCTCGACCACATCACCCGCGCGTCCCAACTTTTCCACGTCCTCTAACAGGATAACTCGCATTTCCTTGCCTCCACAGCTAGATATGATGAAAAAAGCATGGTACCCTCGGAAAGTTGATTCACCGATGCACGTATTAGACCGTTGTAAAGCCGTATTGCATGCACCTCAGCATAAAGAAAAAGCCCCTTTTCAAGCCAAGGTACATGCTTGGGTCGAAGTCTTGCTCGTCGAGCAACCCGGAAAGATGCGGGTATTATGATACTTAAATCTCTCACAAGGGGCAAAAAGTACATGCACTGTCTTTCCCAGGGGCCTGAAGAAATGATTTGTCTTCTCGCACCTCTTGTGCTATAAAATGGGCCATCATATGGCGACATGCTTCCATCCGGAGAGTATCTTAGACATTGAGGGGCCCTCATCAGAAGGCCGCTCGTACTTCGCCTATCATAGGATGAACGCGAAGAGGAGGAAGGCGGAGGGAGACCTTTCCCTCTCTCGTGACCGGCCGGTGGACGATTTCGATCACGCGAGGCCCCGGACAAGACCGACAGACGATACTTGACCGAGAACTTGGGGACGCACGATGACGAGGAAGACTTCGGTGGAAATTCGACATAATGTACCGCTATTCCCCTTACACACCGTCCTCTTTCCGGGCATGATGTTACCCCTGCGGGTCTTTGAACCCCGCTACTTGCGCATGTTCGACCGCGTTCTGAACACCCGAGAGGAATTCGGCGTGGTTCTCATCGCCAAGGGATCAGAGGTAGGCGGTGAGGCTATCCCCCACGATGTGGGCACGCTGGCGCGCGTGGTCCGCATGGAACGAGCGGAGGATGGCACACTCCACGTGATGGCCCAGGGCACGCGCCGGTTTCGTGTACAAGCATTGAACCGACAGCAACCGTACTTGCAGGCACGCGTGGAAGTCGTCATCGAACGTTGGGAAGAGACCCCGCGCACGTACGCCCTTGCCATGAAAGTGCGCGAGATCTGGGAGCGCTATGTAGTCCGCCTGAAAGAGGTCATCGGCCTAAATATACCCACCCACGATATGCCCACCCACGCGTCCGACATCGCGTTTTACGTTGCCTCCTCACTTCGGATCGGCGTCCAAGACCGACAATACCTGTTGACCCGTTGGGACACGGCGGAGATGCTCAGGGCAGAAATTCGCATTCTCCGACGCGAAATGAGCCTTCTTCGCTTTATCGAACGCACCCAGGAGAGGGAAAATGAATTGCGCCTGGGGCCCACCGGGTACCTTTCCCGCAATTGACGGCTCCCGTTTTACCGTTGTCGTATCCACAGCAGGGCGCCGGGCAGGCTCGCCACGTACACAATAGATTGGTGGAAGAGGGAAATCGCCAACGAAAGCGCGGGAGGAATACCGATCAAACCGAAGAAAAACACGTACGCGCTTTGACCAATACCTAAGCCACCGATGGAAAGGGGAACAAGCAAGGCAAACGCGATCAACGGGTTAAACAGAACCAAGTAGAGAAAGGGCACTCGGCCAGGAGCCAGAGATTGGACGATCAACCAATTCTCCACCGCCGTCAGGAGTAAAACCGTCCAGGAGATCGTCATGCCTACAAGGATGCTCCTATACGCGTGACGGTACGCGTTGACCGCCTGGGCCACACGCTGAAGCAGGGGCGCGCCCTGCTTCAATAGAGGAATACGCTGCAAATAAGACCCGATCCACCGTTTCGCGCGGCGACTTAGGAGAAGCGCCAATCCCAACCCGAGGCCGATCTCCCCGCCCCAGGCCAGGATCGTCAACGTGCGCACGTTGGACAGTGCTCGCTCGTCCATCCCCACCGGTCCCCGACGCCCGACCACAATAAAAGTGCCCGCGAGGACCGCAGCGGTTAAAAACGCGAGGAGCCCCACCAGCCGATCCATGATCACAGACACCGCGGCATCGGTGGTGTAAGCCGTGTGACGGGCCAGGCCGTATCCTCGCATTACATCCCCTCCGACGTTGGCCGGTAGGAAATTGTTGAAAAACGCCCCCATAAACGTGTAGGCCATCAGATGATGGAACGGCACGACAATCCCCTGAGCCCGAAGGAGAACCGCCCATTTCCCACTGCTCAACGAAACCGCAACCAAGTAAAACACCAAGGCCAGGCCCACATATCCCATCCGGGCCCGTTGCAGCAAACTCAGGAGGTAAGTCCCCCCACCAATGCGGTGGATGAGGTAAGCGAGCAATCCCACACTGACCAGAATCTTGAGGAGGAAGAACAGCCGATCTTTCACATCACTGCCTTTCGTGAGGAGGCACCACCGTAGGATCCACTAAGGGGGTAGACAAGATCGCCTTTTCCAGGCGTTTCTTTTCTTCAGCCACATCCGCTTTTTGTGACCACGCCATATCCCACACTTCGTAGCGTTCCTTACGAATAACAAAATCGTACCACCCCAGAAACCGGGCCCAGGCCTCTAGCGCCCCCAAGAGAAACAACATATATATAAACCGCAGCGCGCCCCATATCTCCTTTAAAGCGATTTTCAGCACACGCGTGTTTTGCAGACTGGACACTTTGTACCCGTACTTGTGCTTTAAATACAGATGCCCCGCGTGATTGCGCCGCCGTTGTTTCACAAAATCCCGCAAACTGGTGGGGCCGGTGTTGTACACAATGGCATCAGGAGCGTAACGCACCTGCAATCCCCGCTGCACGACCAGCGCCTCCACAAAGGCTTCGTCCATGGACACATCCGGGGGGATCTGGTCGAATACCTTGCGAAAAGCGATCAATTCGCCCAGGCGGGGAATCTCCAAACAAAGTTGATGCTCCAGCCGCAGGCGCAAATGGGTGAGCAAGCCTGCAATGTGGTCGGGGGTGTTCACGGGCACCTTATGGGCCCCCGTCATACCCACATTGGGATCGCGAAACATACGAACCAAATGCTCAATTGCACTTTCATGGGGGAGAGTGTCACCACTTTCCAGCACGCAAATATCCTCCTTCGCGTGCTTCAAGAAAAGGTTAATGGCCGATGTTTTACCCTCTCGACGCTCCTGAACCAACAGTTTGATGCGCGGATCTTTCTTCATGTATTCTCGCACGATCTCTTCCGTGCGGTCCGTACATCCGCTGGCCACCACGATAATCTCGGTAATTTCCACTTCATGCAGGTGTTGATTGATCAGAGCGTCCAGAAGACGTCCAATATTCGCTTCCTCATTGTGGGCTGTAACCCCCACACTTACCCGTATTTTGTCATCCGGCCTTCCCATGCTTCTCCCCCTCGTGCAGGGCTGCTCCAAGTGCTAACGTTCGGCATTATACCTCCCATGAATGGAGACGGAAACTTCCAACGCGTCGTACGCCTCATTCTCGTTGCCCTGGCGAAGGGCGAAGAACAGGGGGGTTGGGCAACACTCGCACCCCCCGTGAGCGCTTTCCGCCGCGTTCCCACAGGATACGTCCGCCCACCGTGATGAATCCCGCCGCGTACACGAAGAGAAAAGGCACGGCCCACCAATTCCTCAAATACACGGCCACACCAAACGTGAACAACGCGTAGCCCGCGAACAGAAGTTCCCCCAACGGAATATCCCCGTATTCACGATCGTATTGTTTACCCCACCAGCGGTTATCCCGGCCCACCAAGTGAAACTTGGGCGTGCGTACAAAGGGCGTAGAACGTCCGCGAAGACCTTGCCACACCGCCTTCGAGCCCGTCCAAGCGATGCCCAAGCCTAAAAACACCAACAACGGCAATGCCCGCAACCGACGTCCATGACCGCGCAAACTCCATTGCGCCCACGCGTACACTAAAGGAGGGCCCAAGCCGGCGAAGCTGAGATACGTTAAAGGCCACAAAGAACCCTCACGGATAAACAGCATGGGTAACGTCAAGAGGAAAAGGAGCAACATAAACGGATGAACCAAATAATTGCTCATGTGAATAAAGCCCTGCAAACGGGCAGACCAGGACAACGGAGCGTGAAACCACGCCCGCGTGTGCTTGCGCAACGTCTGGATGGACCCGGTCGCCCACCGGGCTTGCTGACGGCGAAACGCCTCCACCGACGGGGGAATTTCACCGGCTGCAGTCACTCGCGTCAAAACGAGTCCCTTCCATCCCTGCATCGCCGCCCGATAGGAGAGGTCCAAATCCTCACACAGCGTATCCGCCTGCCAGCCCCCACTTCCCTCAATGCACGAACGCCGCCACAGGCCCGCGCTGCCGTTGAACACCACCGGCCATCCCACACGCGAACGGGCCGGTTGTTCCACGCCGAAATGTCCGTCCAAGGCCAAGCTCTGAGCCAGAGTGATAGAAGAAGCCAACGCGTTCAAGTGCTCCCATCGGGTCTGTACAAAGCCCAATCGGGGGTTCGCCATCAGGTGGGGAACCGTGCGGCGCAACCAATCCCGAGGGGGCACAAAATCCGCATCGAAAATCGCGATATACTCCCCCCGCGCGCGAGCGAGACCGTACGCCAAGGCGCCGGCCTTGTAGCCGGCCCGATTCTCCCGGCGAAGGTGATAAATACGCACGCCCTGGGCCTGCAGCCGTTGTACAAGCCGGGCCACCACACCAGATGTCTCATCATCAGAGTCGTCAAGCACCTGAATTTCCAATCGGTCCGCCGGATAATCCAGGGCAGATACGGCCTGGATGACCCGAGAGGCCACATGAACCTCGTTGTATATGGGGATCTGCACGGTCACTCGCGGCCAATCTACCGGGGCAGGGGGTTGTTCCGGATCGTGAGGCCGAGTGAGCATGTGCACGATTGCCAGCCAAAGGGCATTCATCCCGTAGAGGGCCAACACCAGCGCGACCATCGTGTACACGAAGACGAGAAAAGACACGCTTCCATCCTCCTCTGCAACCTGATTGACCGACACATTGCATTTTGCGTATCTCGACATAAAGGAAAAAGAACATCCACAGCGTTTTG
>CAYPUG010000016.1:0-36908 GCA_964413905.1 uncultured Anaerolineae bacterium
AACCGCTTGGAATAGACGACAGATCGTCCGCTATCGTGGACAAGAGTTATATGTTGTTTCGCGATCGGATCTTATTGCCTCTAAGAAGGCGGCGGGACGGCCGGTGGATTTAGAAGATGTGCGCCTGCTCCTGTTGGAGGGGCAGAACACCACGAAGGAGGACGGGATAATGCGCAAGAAGACGATCCGCGATGTGGATGTGCGGGGGAGAAAGGTGCTGGTGCGGGTGGACTTCAACGTGCCCATCCAGGACGGCAAGGTTGTGGATGACACCCGCATCCGGGCCGCACTCCCCACGATTCGATATTTGTTGGACCACGGCGCGGCGGTCATCCTCATGTCCCACCTGGGACGTCCTAAGGGCAAGCCCGACCCGAAGTACTCCCTCCGTCCGGTCGCCGAACACCTGGCCACCTTGCTCGATCAACCCGTTCAGTTTTGCCCGGAGACGGTGGGGCCCCAGGCCGAAGCCATGGCTCAGGCGTTGAAGCCCGGTGAAGTCATGTTGTTGGAGAACACCCGGTTCCACCCGGGAGAGCGGAAGAACGACCCGGAGTTCGCACGACAGTTGGCCGCGCTGGCCGGCCCCGACGGGCTCTTCGTCAACGACGCGTTCGGCAGCGCGCATCGTGCCCACGCGTCGGTCGTTGGGGTTGCCCAATATTTGCCGGCCGTGGCCGGGTTCCTCATGGAGCGGGAACTGGACTTCTTGGGCCGTCTACTCACCTCGCCGGAGCGGCCCTTCGTTGCCATCTTGGGTGGCGCCAAGATCTCGGATAAGATCGGCGTCATCCGCAGCCTGCTGGAAAAAGCGGATAAACTTCTCATCGGTGGCGGTATGGCCAACACCTTCTTCAAGGCGCAAGGGTACGAAGTAGGGGATTCCCTGGTGGAGGAAGAGGCGGTGGACGTGGCCCGGGAACTCCTGGAGACCGCGGGGGACAGGCTCATTTTGCCGGTGGACGCGGTCATCGCGGACCGGTTCGCGGCGGACGCGGAGCGCCGCGTGGTGCCGGTGGACCAGGTCCCGCCGGGGTGGCGTATCCTGGACATCGGGCCTAAGACAGTGGAACGCTTCGAGGCGGAACTCCAGGGCGCGAAGACCGTATTTTGGAACGGGCCCATGGGCGTGTTTGAGTTCGCGCCCTTTGCCCAGGGCACCTTCGCTATTGCTCGGACCGTGGCGAACCTGGAGGACGCGGTCACCGTCATCGGCGGGGGTGATTCGGTCTCCGCGGTGAAGCAGGCCGGCGTCGCGGACAAGATCACCCACATCTCCACGGGGGGAGGTGCCAGCCTGGAATTTATCGAGGGCAAAGAACTGCCCGGCGTGGCCGTGTTGGAGGATAAATGAGCGAAGCGGAGTCTGAACGGCATAAAGCGTTAGAACGCCTATGCCGGCAGTATGATGTGGTTATTATGTACGCGTTTGGCAGCCGCGGTCGAGATGTGTGGGAGTGGCTGACCGGCCACCGCGCGCGCCTGGATCCGGGTCCGTCGGATGTGGATATTGGCATCAAAATGCGTCCCGGTCACCGCCTTTCTCCTCGTCAGAAAGCAGAATTGGCGTTAGCATTGGAGGATCTGTTGGGCGTGTCACGGGTCGATCTCGTTGTTTTGGACGAGGCTCGGCCTTTTCTCGCTCTGGAAGTGATTCGTGGAGAACGGCTGTACGCGGAGGACTCGTACCTAGCCGATGAATATGACTTGTATGTCTTGCGTCGAGCCGGCGACCTTCTCCCTCTAGAGCGGGAACGTGAAGCATTGGTATTAGGCGAGGACATAGAAGATGGTTCCGGGACGCATTGAACGTCGCGTCGTCATCGATCGCCTTGCGTGGGTCGACCGAATGTTGGCCGAAATTCGGGCCTTGCCCTTACAGGACAAATCTGAATTCCTGGCCGATTCCCGGAACGTGTGGGCTGCAGAGTCCTGTTTGCGTCGGGCTTTGGAGGCCCTCTTTGATCTGGGACGCCATATTTTGGCAAAGGGGTTTGGCCAGGGGGTGGAAGAGTATAAGCAAATCGCAGAAGAACTAACAAAAGCAGGAGTCCTTTCTCAGGAAGAAGCCCAATTGTTGAGGCTTATGGCCGGATACCGGAACCGGTTGGTCCACTTCTATCACGATGTAACGCCGGAAGAGTTATTCGAGATTTGCACTAAAGATTTAGATGATGTGGAACGGATAGCGGACGCTTTCAGAACGTGGGTGCGCGATCATCAAAGGTGAATAAATCATTCGCCGGGGTGAAATGATGTCCTTTCTCTCTCGCCTTTTCCGACGAAAATACGAGGACTTGCGGTTCTACCCGGTGCGGGTACGCTGCGCGCGCTGTGGGGAAATCCTGGAAACGCGCGTCGACTTGCACAATGACCTTTCTGCCCAGTACGACGACAAAGGGCGTGTCACCGGATATTACGTGCGCAAACTCCTGCAAGGAAGTGGCCACAACCGGTGTTTTGCCACTATCGAGGTCGAATTGTTCTTCGATGCTCGTCGTCGCCTGCTTGAACGCCGGGTACACGGAGGGGAGTTTGTTGACAATCTCATAAAAAGAGAGCAGAAATTTGTGTAATTCTCGCCGCCTTCGGCGGCGAGAATTACACAAATTTTCCCCTTCTCTCTTAAGCCAAGGTACATACGTGGAGTTTCGTCCGTCAATCAGCGTTACGTTACGCATCAACCGTTACGAAAGGGGGGAATGATGCGCAAGCCGTTTATTGCTGGCAACTGGAAAATGCACAAGACAATCGCCGAAGCGCTGGATTTGGTCAACGCGCTTCGGCCGTTAGTAAGTGATATTCAGGATGTGGACATTGCCGTATGCCCTCCCTTCACCGCATTGGAAGCCGTTTCCAAGGTCCTGGCCGGAAGCAACATCGCGGTGGGAGCCCAGAACATGTTCTGGGAGGAGGAAGGAGCGTACACGGGCGAAATCTCGCCCCTGATGCTAAAGGAGTTGGTAACGTATGTGATCATCGGCCACTCAGAACGGCGCAAGTACTTTGGGGAGACCGATGAGACCGTGAACCGCAAGGTGAAGGCCGCACTGGCCCACGGCTTACTGCCTATCATCTGTGTGGGCGAGGTGCTGGAAGAGCGAGAGGCCGGGAAGACAGACGAAGTTGTGCGGCGGCAGGTCCTGGGGGCATATGAGGGTCTGAGCGCGGACCAGGCCCGTGTGACCACCATCGCCTATGAGCCGGTGTGGGCCATCGGCACAGGCCGAGCCGCCACTCCCGAGGACGCGAACGATGTCATTGGGCGGGTCATCCGAGGAAGTTTAGCCGAGATGTTCGGGAATGAGGTGGCTCAGAGCATACGAATCCAGTACGGTGGGAGTGTCAAGCCGGGAAACATTGCCGGCTTTATGGAACAACCGGAGGTGGACGGAGCCCTGGTGGGTGGGGCCAGTCTAAAGGCTGACTTGTTCGCGGAGATTGTGCGCATTACTGCGAGCATCCGTTCGCGCTGAAAAGGGAGAGACAACGTGCTCATCGACCTCTTGCATCGACTTATCGGCATTATCGTCCTTACCATCCTGTTGGCGCGTCTGAGCGATTGGGTGAGCACGCACTTGCAAGGGATTGGCTATCTGGTATCGAGAAATCACCAGATAGCCACTTTTTTTATGTTCTTGGTGCTGGCTCCGGGCATTTTTGTTCACGAATTCAGCCATTGGATCATTGCGAAATTATTAGGAGTACGCACCAAAGGGTTTCGAGTTTGGCCTAAACGTACACCTCGTGGGAAAATACAGTTAGGCGCTGTGCAAGTACAAGGGGCCGGGCCTGTGAGTTTGGCCCTTATCGGCGTGGCACCTTTTCTTCTGGGCATGTTAGCGTTGGTGTTGTTGGGTGGGTGGTTATTGACGGCTCCACCGGACATGGCAGACTGGCGGCATTGGTTTGCTCTCGACCAATGGAAACAGGAATGGGCCTTTTTCAGACGTGCGAATTGGCCTTGGCGGTTCTATGCCATGTGGCTTATTGGCAGTTCCATGATGCCCAGCGCTCCAGACCGCGAGCCTCTCCGTCCTGTTTTAATCGTCTTGGTGGGGATGGCCGTGGCTGCGTATGTAGCCGGTGTAGCCCCGGCCGTACCCGAATGGGTGTACAAAGGGGCGATGCAATTTTTGGATCGGCTTGCTGCAGCCTTTTGGCTGGCCATCTTGGGGAATGTTCTGGTAGCCACTGTGCTGGCCGTGGTTGAGGAGTTCGTCGCACGAGTGTTCGGTGTGCGGGTAGCGTACAACTAACCGAAAATCTGCTCATCCCAAAGCATTCCATCGCTTACGGCCGGGAGAATAAGGGTTTTCTATATACTGCAGAAATCTTTCATCGCTGCATAACGTCGGAAAGGAGGCCTCGAGATGGTGGTGTATTCGGAATTAAATCCGCCCCCCAGATTGTTACTCGGACCGGGGCCCAGTAATGTTGCCCCCCGTGTGTTGAAGGCCATGAGCATGCCCACCATTGGGCATCTTGATCCGGCCTTCTTGCAACTGATGAGCGACGTGCAAACGCTCCTCCGGCACACATTTCGCACGGACAATTGGCTAACGCTTCCCATCTCCGGCACCGGAAGCGCGGGGATGGAAGCCGCCATCGCCAACTTTGTGGAACCCGGGGATCCTGTATTGGTGTGCATCAACGGCTACTTTGGGGAACGCTTGGCCGAGATGGCATCCCGGTACGGAGCAAGGGTGCATCGACTGGAAAAGCCTTGGGGTGAAATCTTCACCCCGGAGGAAGTGGATGCCGCCTTACGCAAGCACCCGGCCAAAATCGTCGCCATTGTGCACGCGGAAACCTCTACAGGCGTGTTACAACCGCTGGAGGGCATCTCCGAAGTGGTCCACAAACACGGAGCGCTGATTCTGGTGGACGCGGTGACCTCTCTGGGTGGGGTTCCCCTCTTTGTGGACGATTGGAACTTGGACATCGTGTACAGCGGCACCCAAAAGGCGTTAAGTTGTCCCCCGGGATTAGCCCCTATCACGATCAGCGAACGGGCAGAGGACGTCCTGGCCAAGCGGAAGACCAAAGTCATCAGTTGGTATCTCGACCTCACTTTGGTGCGCAAGTATTGGGGTGTGGAGCGCACGTATCACCACACCGCGCCGATCAATATGATTTACGCACTCCGGGAGGCATTGCGCATCGTTCAAGAGGAAGGCCTGGAGAGACGCTGGCATCGACACCGCCGTAACGCGAATTTCCTGTGGGACGGACTGGAAGATTTAGGATTCCGCTTGGTTATCCCACGTGAGTACCGCCTACCCACCTTAACCACAGTGTACGTCCCAGAAGGGGTCAACGGTGCATTTGTCCGGCGTCGTCTATTGGAAGATTATAACATCGAGATCGGTGGCGGTCTGGGTGAATATCGGGGCAAGGTGTGGCGCATTGGCCTTATGGGCGAGTCTTCCCGCCGGGAACACGTGGTCTTGCTCTTGGCTGCCCTAAGGGACATTTTGCAGATATGATAGGGCTTTTCAGAGATCTCTTACACTCAGGGGCAAACGGATAAGCAACGGCAGGGTAGGCGCCGGCCTTACGATGGCTCAACCGCCGATACAGCGCCCTCGCGTGTTAGAACATTGAAAAGCCCTGCAGATATGAGAACAAACTTGACAGGCAGGAACGGGTTGCGTATAATATCTGCAACTCAGATACCTTAGAGGAGAAGGATGAGCATCAGCGCTCTTGTTGTCGTCCTCATTATCGTGGTCTTGTTGCGCGGGATCGTTGTTGTGGTCCCGGGAGTGTCCCGCGCTGGGAGGCACGTGAGGGCGTAACGGAGCGCAACTCACTAGGGAGCAACGAAGACCCCCTTCCGGCAAGGAAGGGGGTCTTTTTTTATTCCACATTCAAAATCACCGGGAGGAGGTGCTGGTATGGCTCGAGGGACCGTTCTCATTCGTGAAGACCGCTGTAAAGGGTGTGAACTCTGCGTCCACGCCTGTCCCCAAAATGTTCTGCGCTTGGCAGATGACCGTTTCAACGCAAAGGGGTATCGCCCTGTCATTTTGGACGAAAGTGTGAACTACTGCACGGGGTGTGGCATTTGCGCGGTTGTCTGCCCGGACGTGGTCTTCACCGTGCTGAGAGAACCTATACGCCGTGCCAAAGCGGCTTGAAAGGAGGAGGTCATGGCCAAGGAATTGTGGAAAGGTAATGAAGCATTGGCCGAAGCCGCGATTCGGGCGGGAGTGGAGGCCTTTTTCGGGTACCCGATTACGCCCCAATCCGAATTGCTGGAGTACATGTCTCGCCGGATGCCTGAATTGGGCCGTGTGTTCCTCCAGGCGGAAAGTGAAATCGGAGCCATCAACATGGTGTACGGGGCCGCGTGCGCGGGGGCGCGTGTTATGTCCTCCTCATCTTCACCGGGCATCAGCCTCATGCAGGAAGGTCTCAGTTACATCGCGGGCAGCGATGTGCCGGTGGTCCTGATCGATATCATGCGCGGAGGGCCCGGCCTGGGAAATATTCAACCCTCTCAAGGGGACTATTTCCAGATGACAAAGATGGCCGGGCACGGTGATTTTCATCCCCTCGCTCTGGCCCCTTCTACTATTCAAGAAGCCGTGGACTTGATCTACGAGAGTTTTGATTTAGCCTTTAAGTATCGCACTATCGTGGTGGTTATGGGAGACGGTTCCATCGGTCAGATGATGGAACCGGTGGACATGCCCCCGTTCAAGGAATGGCCTGAGGAACGGCCTTCGTGGGCCGTGCGCGGTGCGAAGGGCCGCCCCCCCAACGTTATCACATCATTGTACCTGGGCGCGGAAAAGCTCGAACAGCATAACCTGCGCTTACAGAAGAAATTAGCCCAGATTCAGGCCAACGAGCAACGGTATGAGACGTACATGACGGAGGACGCAGAGTGGCTTATCGTGGCCTTCGGCACGGTGGGGCGTATTGCGAAATCCGCAGTGCGCCAAGCACGCGCGGAAGGACTGAAGGTCGGTCTCTTCCGACCCATTTCTCTCTGGCCGTATCCGGAGGCTGCCCTGGACGCACTGGTAGAACGGGTAAAGGGCATCCTAGTCGTGGAGATGAACGCGGGACAGATGGTGGAGGATGTGCAGCGAATTGTGGCCCGCCGCCGTCCTGTTCATTTCCTGGGACGCATGGGCGGTGTGATCCCCCTCCCGGATGATATGCTGGCAGTGCTGGAAGAAATTGTTCGGGGGAACGGCGAGGAATACCGATATTTAGGAGAATCGCGCTGGAATTAAATCACACGCTGTCCACGTTTGAGAGGTGCAGGAAGTTCCACATGCTAAGGAGGAAACCATGACTGAGACAACAACGGTCGTCCAAAACCCGGCAGACACCAAGAACATGCAGGTGGTGTATAAACACCCGGAATCGTTGCGGGATGTCCCCACCCATTATTGCCCCGGGTGTACCCACGGTATTATTCACCGCCTTATTGCTGAGGTATTGGACGAATTGGAGGTCCGCGAGCGCACCATCGGCATTGCGCCGGTGGGCTGCGCGGTGCTTGCGTACGAGTATTTCAACATCGATGGGGTGGAAGCGGCCCACGGTCGTGCTCCGGCCATGGCCACAGGGATGAAGCGTGTCATGCCGGATCGAGTCATCTTCACGTACCAAGGGGACGGCGATATGGCGTCCATTGGTGGAAACGAGATCCTGCACGCGGCGACACGTGGGGAAAACATCACCGTGATTTTTGTGAATAACACGGTATACGGCATGACGGGCGGCCAGATGGCTCCCACAACGTTGCCCGGTCAGGTCACCACCTCCTCCCCGTACGGTCGAGATACGCAGATGCAGGGGCATCCCATGCGGATTACAGAGATGTTAGCGTTAGCTCCGGGGACCGCGTACGCGGTACGGCGTTCCATGCATTCGGTGGCGGAAATCCGCAAGGCAAAGAAGGCCATCAAACTGGCGTTCATGGCTCAATTGGAAGGGTTAGGTTTTAGCATCGTGGAAATTTTGAGCACATGTCCCACGGCTTGGCACATTCCACCCCATGAGGCGCTAAACTTCATCCGGGACAACATGGTGCCGGTATTTCCCTTGGGAGATTTCAAAGTTCACGAAGCGCTGAAGGGAAGGAGGGTGTGATGGAAACGTCCATTGTCATTGCCGGATTTGGAGGACAAGGGGTGTTGTTCGCGGGGCAAGTGCTCGCTTACGCGGCGCTGGACCAGAACCTCCATGTGACATGGTTTCCTTCCTACGGACCGGAGATGCGCGGGGGAACTGCAAATTGTACGGTCGTGATAGGCGATGAGCCCATCGGTTCCCCCCTAGTCCGCAATCCTCACGTAGTTATTGCCATGAATCGCCCCTCAATGGACAAGTATGAACCGCTGGTGAAGTCCGATGGGTTGCTGTTGATCAATTCCTCACTAGTTAACCGGCCATTGGAGCGGGACGATATCCAGGTCGTAGGGGTCCCGGCCAACCACATGGCCGAAACGCTGTTTGGGAACACCCGCCTTGCGAACATGATTATGCTCGGCGCGCTCATAGCATTACGTCCCATTATGCCCCTGAGCGCGGTGCAAGAGGCGCTGGCCAATCACCTCCCGGAGCGTCATCGTCACCTGCTGGACGCAAACTTCCGAGCTTTGGAAACCGGTGCGACATATGTGCAGGAGAATATTTTAGTGTAGACGCTCTGCCCGCGGCGGGCCCAGGGGCGTGTATATCCGCTGAGGGCTTTTCCATGTTCTAATACGCGAAGGCGCTGTATCGGCGGTTGAGCCATCGTAGAACCATCGGGTAGGCGACGGCAATGTCGTCGCCTACCCCGCCGGCGCCTACCCGCTTGCTACGTATCATTCGTCGGCCAAAATGCTGATACGTGCCCCATGGACACCGTATAACGGCCGCACGTCCGGACCGCGGTCTCAAATGGTTCTTGGTACCTGGGAGCACCGCTCCAAAAACGCCAAATTTGACACAAGGGGCCGCGATACGTATAATAATTCGTGGTATGAAGGTCGAGCGGGTGTAGCGCAGTGGTAGCGCAGGGGCTTCCCAAGCCTCGTGTCGCGGGTTCGAATCCCGTCACCCGCTCCTGGAAAAGGGACGAAGCAGGTTGCTTCGTCCCTTTTCTTTTTCCCCTCCGAGGAAGTTCCATATGACTATAACACAGCACAAATATTCCTCTGACGTCCATCTGACAGTCGCGCCTTATAAGAACAAAGGATAACGTCGGGGTACAAGACTGCACCACGTTAGAGAAGGGGGGGAATAATAATGACGAAGTACAAAATCGGGGTGGATGTCTATTGTGCGGATGGGCGATGTGGCAAATTAATTAAAGTGGTCATCGACCCTTATACCCGACGCATCACCCACTTAGTAGTAGAAAAGGGATATCTGCAAAAGAAGGACCGAGTCATTCCCGTCACCGCAGTGAAAGAAGCAAATGAGGAGCGCATTTTGCTCAACGTGCCCAGTGAAGCGCTAAAACAATTCCCCGAATATCACGAGGAAGAATTCGCCGTGCCCACACCCGACGTGGAAGAAACCATGCACTACGCACGAATGCAAGTCCTGGTGTGGGCCACATTGTATGGCATCGCTTCAGAAGCGTTACAGCCCATGAGTCGCCAACGGGTGAAGAAAGGCATTAACCCGGAGGAACCGGTCATCGGCCGCGGCACAAAAGTCTTCGCTCTGGACGGTCCCATCGGGGAGATCGACCATGTGTTGGTGGACAAAGAGACAGGTGAGATCACCCACATCATTGTCCGTAAAGGTATCTTGCCCCGTCACGTCGTTGTGCCGATGGCCTTAGTGAGCAATATTTTGGATGATGGGGTATACCTCAAAACCGACCGCAAACATCTGGAGGAATTAAGCACCTACACCCCGCGCGCCGATGAAGACATTCTCGCAGAAGTGCAAGATCGGCTGGCATCCGCACAGGAATACGATCTTAGCAACGTCCGCGCGGCAGTGAAACAAGGCGTAGTGCACTTGAGCGGGTACGTGAAAGACGCTCAGAGCAAACTGTACGCGGAGGACATTGTCCGACGGGTGCGCGGGGTTATTGACGTGGAGAATGCCCTGACGCCCGACACCGCCGTGATGGCCCGTGTAATGGCCGCCCTCATGGAAGACCCCCGCACCGGACGGTATTCCATAGAAGTGGCCAGCGAACACGGCGTGGTCACCCTCTCGGGCGTGGTGCCTTCAGAAGAAGTAAAGCGAGTCGCGGAGGAGATCACCAAACAGCAACCCGGTGTAGTCGCCGTGATTAACGAACTGGAGGTGAATCCCAAAGCCTTTGAGCACTGGATACCGCCGTTAGCGCCTGTGGGGTATCTTGCTTCACGCGCCTAACCACAAGAGACTCCTGGACAGAGGACGGGTAAAGGCCGCACTCTGTGGCCTTTACCCCCTTACAATCTCAACAATCGTCACCTCCGGACGACAGTTGAACCGCACCGGCGGGGTGATGACCCCCACACCTCGGTTGGTGTACACCCATCCTCCGTTCACCCGAAACAATCCCACATCGTACTTACGCCCCAAATAAGGGAGAAGCAAAGCGCCGACCAAAGGAAGTCGGACCTGTCCCCCATGCGTGTGGCCGGAGAGTTGTAATGTCCGGGGAGTGAGGGGCAACCAATCCGCCGCGTCGGGTTCGTGCATAAGCACCACCCGCACCCCCTCCTCCGGTACGGAGGCGAACGCGACCTCGGGTTCATCCGCGCCCACCCACGCGTCATCCACGCCCACTAGCCATAAGGATTCACCCTTTACGTCCAGCGCAACACTCTCGTTGCGCAAGACACGGATGGCGGTCCATTTCTCAATGAGTTCGTGCACCGCGTCCGCATCCATCCAGTGATCGTGATTACCCAACACCCCCCACACCCCGAGAGGCGCGGATAAATCGCGGAAGATGCGCAGACGTTGGGGATCCGCATTCGCTCGACGGGTAACCATATCCCCGGTAAAGAGGATAAGATCTGGACGGTGCGCCATGATCGCGTGGACCACGCCCCGCAAATGGGCGTCCCGAGTGTAAGGACCCAAGTGGACATCACTAAACTGAGCGATGCGCAAACCGTGCAGACGTTCCGGTAAGTCGGCCAGCGGCACCCGGACGTACGTCACGTCCAGCCAGTTAGGCTCCACCAGAATGGGATACACGGTGGCCACCAAGGCCATTCCTTCTGTGACCAGTAGGCCCGAGACCATTTTGCGAAGAAAGGCTCGCCGGCTCATGCGGACACTCCACACGTTCTTTCGGGCATTGTCCTGTGCGTCCTGCCCGACCATAAAAACACCCCCTTCCTGCCCTGAAAATGACTCCTATTCATCTGTAGACGCCTCCTCCCTCGGGTGAGTTCCTCTTCCAAAATATGGTGTAGGGGAACGCATTCCGTCAAATCATCGGGGAAAAGTAGTAAGGTATCCCGGGATAAGTATTTTGAGCAGGGGAATTTACTTCATCCTTTCCTTTATGCGTATAATGAGATGCAGAAAATTGAGAAACCCATACGGCAGCGACCTCATAAACGCACAAAGATCCGATAAAGGGTATAGAGATCCGAGAGATGAAGATTTCACAAGAGCACATTCGCAATTTTTCCATTATCGCCCATGTCGATCACGGCAAATCCACCTTAGCCGACCGCCTGTTAGAACTCACCGGAACCGTCAACCCGCGCGAGATGCACGAACAGGTGCTGGACAGCATGGATTTAGAGCGCGAGCGAGGGGTGACCATTAAAGCTTCTCCCGTGCGCATGGTGTACACCGCGGCCGATGGGAAGACTTACGAACTCAACCTCATCGACACGCCCGGCCATGTGGACTTCACCTACGAAGTAAGCCGCGCGCTCGCGGCCTGCGAAGGCGCGATTCTCGTGGTGGACGCGAGCCAGGGCATCGAAGCCCAAACCTTGGCGAACTTGTTCATGGCCTTAGAGCATGACTTGGAAATCGTGCCCGTAGTCAACAAGATCGACCTGCCCGCAGCCCGACCGGACGAAGTGGCCGAGGAAGTGGCCCACCTGTTGGGTATCGATCCCGACGAGGTGCTACGTGTCTCCGCGAAAGAAGGCATTCACGTGGACCAAGTGTTGGAAGCCGTGGTCCAACGCATTCCTCCTCCCTCGGGAAATCCGGACGCCCCGCTTCGCGCCCTGATCTTCGATTCCCAATACGACCCGTATAAAGGGGTGGTCGCGTCGGTGCGAGTGGTGGATGGCGTGCTCCGTCGTGGGGACCTTTTACGCATGATGAGCACGGGAGCCGATTTTGAGCCCATCGAGGTGGGCATCTTCGCGCCGGAAATGCGTCCTACCGGCGAACTGCGGGCGGGGGAAGTCGGCTATGTAGCCACCGGCTTGAAGTCGGTGCGGGACGCACGAGTGGGGGATACCATTACCTTGGCCGACCAGCCCGCGTCCGAACCGTTACCCGGCTACAAACGTTTGAAGCCGATGGTCTTCGCGGGCATTTACCCGGTGGAGAGTGATGATTACAACGCGCTACGGGACGCCCTGGAGAAACTGCAACTCAATGATGCGGCCCTGGTGTTTGAACCGGAGGTTTCCCAAGCCTTGGGATTCGGATTCCGCGCCGGTTTTCTGGGCATGTTCCACATGGAAATCGTCCAGGAACGCTTAGAGCGCGAATACGGATTGGATGTGCTCTTTACCGCGCCCTCCGTCGCGTACAAGGTCGTCACCACGAGCGGCGAGGAGATCGTCATCCATAGCCCGGCCCAACTTCCCGAGCCCACCAAAATCGAGAAAATATTGGAACCGTGGGTGCGTCTAGAAATTTATACCCCCACCGACTACATTGGGCCTCTTATGGACCTGGTGATGAAACGGCGAGGCATTTTTAAGCGCCAGGACTACGTGGACCAACGACGGGTCATCCTCGTTTATGAAATTCCCCTCAGCGAGATCCTGGTGGACTTTTATAACGAACTCAAGGCCCGTTCACGCGGCTACGCGTCCATGGATTACGAATTCCTGGAATACCGACCGGGGGACCTGGTCAAATTGGACATCCTGGTGGCCGGACAGCCGGTAGACGCGCTTTCCATCATTGTGCATCGAGATGACGCATACCGCAAAGGCCAAAAGTTAGTCTCCAAGATGAAGGAAGTCATCCCACGCCAGTTATTCGATGTGCCCATTCAGGCGGCCATCGGCAAGAAAGTGATCTCGCGAGCGAACGTGAAGGCCCTGCGCAAAGACGTTCTCGCCAAGTGCTACGGCGGGGATGTGACCCGCAAACGAAAGTTATTAGAAAAGCAGAAACGGGGCAAAAAACGCCTAAAGATGGTCGGGCACGTGGAAATTCCCCAGGAAGCGTTTATGAGCGTGCTTAAATTGGAAGGCGATTAACCGTGCAGGACGCGAAAAGAGGGCATTTCTGTGGTCTGGCCGTTTGAGGAAAACAAAGGGAGGGTGCACTTATACCCCACCTTATGTGTCAACACACGCTCGCGGGAACCCGTGTGCATGGAATGTTTGTACACTTGTCCCGCGGACGCGCTCCGACTGACAGGAGATCCCCAAGTACCCGTCTCCCTGAATGTAGAGGCATGTCAACGATGTGGGATATGCGTGTCCGTGTGCCCGCTCTCCGCGTTCTTCCAGGTCGGAGAGGAGGAGCGTCGAGCCCGTATCACTCAAGCCGTGAAGGAGCTGCGCGGCTCCACCGTGGAATTGGTATGCCCCCAACGTTTTGATGAACCCCTTACCCGTTCCCCGGCCAATGTGCGCATCCAGACGGGGACGTGCCTGGCCGCTCTGCCCATCTCCGGTGTGCTGGCGTGGACGCTCATCTTAGGGCAAGATCTCTGGCTAGACGATACCCCGTGCATGTCCTGCCCGTACAAAGGGAAGGATCGGGTCATTGCGTTGGCCAATCAAGTGAACCGCCTGTTGGAGGCGTGGGGACGTGAAGAACGCGTGCGCCTGGTATCCCACTCATCCTCCTCCCCCCACCCAATAGAGACGTACACAAAACCACAGAAGGTGTACACCCGTCGTGAAGTATTCCAGGAATTCAAGCGGACGGTCACCCGTTCCCTCGGACGACGCGTGGCCGAACATCTTCCCCCACCTCCTCCACGTGAACCGGGCGAACTGCCCATGGAACGCCAACGCTTGTTGGCTATTCTCCCATACCTAGGTTCCCCCGTCGTCGACGAAATGTACACGAGGGGCTTACCCTTTGCCACGGTCACGGTGAGTGATACGTGCACAGGGTGTGACATCTGCACACGTGTATGTCCCACCCAAGCTCTCACGGTGGAAGAGAGCGAAGAGATATATCGCCTCCTGTTCACTCCTTCACGCTGTCTCAATTGCAACGTGTGTGCGCACGCGTGTCCCGTGCAGGCCATCGAGATCCGTCCCTTCGTGAATCCCCACACCCTGCTAACCCAGGAATCCGTTATCGTGATAGAAGGAGAGCGAGGTACATGCGACGTGTGCGGCGCGCCTATTCGCCTGCGCGACGGACCTGAGGGGCACTTATGTCACGTTCACGTGTTTGAACAATCACCAGGTGCAGACGTTTCGGGCCCAAAGGCATAGGGTGAGGGACACCATCCAGTGCAAACGTGCGGGCATTCTCGGAAAACAGAACCATCGTGGCTTGTGGAGCGAGGAGAGGCAGAACATCTTCCCACGTAGATACCACGCGGTTACTTTCCACAATGACGAGCAGAGTGTCTGTGCGAAACATGGACGACATGGGCGTCTCCTCACTGCTCCGGATGACCACCGTGCCGGTCTTGGTAATGACCGCTTCTGCCCTCACCAACCCCACAAACGGCCCCTCCAAGGAGGGATAATCCACCGCGTGGTGCCATTGAATGCCCACATCTTGCAATGCCTCGGGGAGCCCTTCCATCCCCAGCATTTCCGGAGACCACCCAACCACGTGGGTCACATGGTGCTCCTGGAGGTATGAGAGCACCGTCAACCGGGCAGCAATAAAGTTATCTTCCACGTCAATGCCCCACCCTCGCTCTGCGAAAAGTGATGTGAGTCGGTCAATCGACGGAGGTGATGCAGGCCGCGGAGGTGGGTGTACAGGTGTCGTAGGTCGGGCAGAGGAGAGGCCGTGAGCCCGGGCCGGGGCCAGGATCATCTCCGTTCCCAAACGCGCGAAGAAGCGGCCTAAAGGGGAATACACACCACGACGCCAAGTAGTCAAAAACGCCCGAATACGCCAGGGGACGCCCTCTCGCGCCCGCACGTGATATCGGGCTCGCGCGATGAGCGCGGGGAAATCAAGGCCGACAGGACACACGGTGTTGGCCGTGCCACACATGGGTGTGCCAAACGCGAGATCCGCGTACCGGTCCGGCCACAAGAGAGGAGGGAGAATGTGCCCAATGGGCCCCATGTACGGTGTACCGTACACCTGCCCACCCACTTCCCGAAACGCAGGACACACAGTCGCACATGCGGAACATTCAAGGCAGCGCAGAGGTTCATCCACTCCCTCTTCGTGCAAACGTCCCCGCTCGTTGTCCACCAAAACGAGGTGCACGGTCTGCGAGGATCCACGCGGTGGCGCGTGGAGGAATAGGGTATGGGCAAACGTGGATGTACCGCGGCTCCCGCGCGCGGTCACATGGATAAGAGGCGGCAGATCGGACAGGGTGGGCACAATGCGGTGAATGGCCAGGACCAGCACCAAAGTATCAACGTGATGAAGCGTCGGGACCAACGTCCCTTCATCGTCCAAAATCACAACAGTGCCCGTGTCCGCAACCGCGAAGGCGGCCGGAACCAAGGCAGAGCGTGCGTGAGAGATGTGCGCCCGGATACGACCCCCGATCGCGGCAATGAGCGCCTCGGCCGAAGGTCGGATGGCGTGTCCGGTGGTCTCCGACCACCCCATCGCAATGTCCATGAGAGAGAGGTGGGCAAGGGGTACCACGGGATGCGCGCTTTCATCCTCAATAAGGTGCAAAAAGTACGTTCCCAATTGAATGTCCAACAGCTGATATCCATCTTCGCGCAGCGCGTGATACGCACCTACTTCTTCCAGGATCCCCTGGGAAACCGTTGCCACCGGATCGCGATGAGCCAGGACATCGAGGAAACAAGCAATGGCTTCGGCCGGAGTATCCACAGAACACACGCGAAAGCCACGGCGTTGTGCACTTCCTTGAAGGCGTTTAAGAAGTGCGGGTAAGTTGCGCAAGGTCTCCTCACGCACACGACGGGCGTGGAGGATGTCTTGATGCGCCTCCTCGTTCTCCAAAGCGTGACGGACACGCCGTTCCAGGGAGGATAACACCCGTTCCAGGTTCTGCCGGGATATATGGTCTTGCAGCGCCAGACGCACTGCCTGACGAAAAGGTGGTCGCACGTCGGTCATGGGCTATGCATCCCCGTCTTCGAGTGGCGTGGACGACGTGAGGTAAGCATAGATCACCCGCTTGGATGTGCCCAAAAGACGGGCCAGCACGCGAGCCGTCTGGGAGGGAGAAAGCCCGGCATCGGCCAAGAATTGAGCGGCCTCCCGGACACGATCCACGTCAACGGGGTAGGCCGGTGCGGGTTCAGAGCTACCTTGAACCATCAAGACCAGTTCCCCCCGGGGCGGATGGAGACGGTAGTGCCCCAACGCATCTTGGAGCGTCCCACGAAACACCTCTTCGTGGACTTTGGTTAACTCGCGGGCAATTGCACACGCGCGCTCTCCTCCAAAGATGTCCACCGCGTCGGTTAGAGTGTTCACCAGCCGGTGTGGGGCCTCCAGGAAGATGAGCGTGGCTCTTTCATAGCGCAGGTGGTGAAAGGTTTTGCGTCGCTCCCGACTTCGACGGGGCACGTATCCCAAGTAAAGAAACCGGTCGGTGGGGAGGCCGGATATAACCAACGCGGCAATGGGCGCACTGGGTCCGGGGACCACCGTGACATGGTGGCCGGCCTCTAAACAAGCCCGGATGAGTTCGTATCCCGGATCGTTAATGCCCGGCATTCCCGCGTCCGAAACCAGGGCGACATCTCCATGCTCCAAAGCGTCGAGAATACGCCCTAACTTTTGCCGTTTGTTGTGCTCAAAATAACTGGTCATTGGGGTGTGGATGTCATACGCCTCCAACAATTTACGGGTCACGCGGGTGTCTTCGGCCGCGATGAGGGAAACCGAACGCAGAGTCTCCAGGGCGCGTAAGGTGATATCTTTCAGATTCCCGATAGGGGTACCAACGACGTACAGAGTGCCCATGAAATCTCCTCACGCTGTTCTATGTGCTGGACCGATGGCTGACCGACTGATATTTCTCCGTTTTATGTACTTCGGCGTAAAGGAAAATCATCGTTTGGGGCCTGAGGTAAGAATGTACCAGGGCGGATGTGGTCTTTCATCCAACTGGATCCATGGCCCAGGTGGCGCGCCGATACTGCCCTTGTAGATTGCCTGGCTGTGTTTCAGAGACTCCCACACTTGTAATTGGGGATACCGTGGGTACAGGCGATTCTCCCCGGCCCACGCGATCCACGTCCACAATTCATACATGCCCTGCCGTGCCTGAAGCAAGTCCGGTTGCGCGGCCATCATGTCTGCAGCGGAGGCTACAAACCGCTCCCATGACTTGATTAACGCGAACTCAAATTCTCCCGTCCGGGACTCCCACTCGGGCACGAGGGAGAGGCCGAACAGTCGCGACGCGATAAGCAGGCGCCAAGTCCGCCAACGCATCTGATCCCAGGAGAGCACCATCTGTTCGTACGGCGTAATGTGCGACGCGAGGGCATGGGTGTAGAAATTCTCTCGGGCCAGATCTTCCACACGCAAGGCACCGGCCAAGTGCTCACGGGCTTGAACATCTCCCGGGTCTTGGGCCAACATCCGTGCCCGACGGATACGCTCCTCTTGAGCGCGGTAAACGTCCAACGGCAACGCGGGAGGTGGTGGCGGGAGAGTGAGGCGAGGCCCCTTGTAGGCCCCACTTTGTCCCAACGGAGGCTTGTGTACGTCGTCGATACCCACACCCGCGCGTTGCAAGGCCTCCAGCGCCTCCTGCCGTTGAAGGGCCCGGATGTTGGGACTGGTGTTTAAGAGGGCCTTGATGGATCGGGCGGTTTCTTTCACGCCGATGACGTGTTCCCAGGCTGCCCACTTCTCCAAGAGATAAACCAGCGTATCGAGTCGTTCCCCATCGCTGAGCAGGGGATGCAGGACCGCAGTGAGATACATCTGCCGGGCTGCGTTCATACGAAGGGACTCGCCCACCGTGGGCGCTTCTACCAGAGCACGTAGGAGTCCCAACCGTTGTCCGGGCGGGGTCGTACTGTCCCAGCGGAGAATAGTGTACGCGGTGGTCGCCTTCTGTGCGCGCAGGGCCTCTCGTATTTGGACTGCAGGAGGACGATCGGTGAGCAGAGGCAATGTATAGCGGGGGTCAACGTCCTGTGGTAGAAGGGTGACGGGAGGCACGGCAATAGGATTCAAGGCCACGACCAGGGTCCGCCACTCTCGGAGGAGGAGGGCGCCGGCGATGAAGGCCAGGCCGACCAGGAGAGTCAGAGCGGTGATGAGCAAAGGCTTCACGGGCGTGTGCGTGCTCGTTTTTCGTCTCCGTACCATGTTCTCTCGGTTAATTCATCAACGGCACAATTACCGAAATACGTGTGCCCGAGTCGGGGCGGCTCACCAACGTAAACGTGCCGTGCAACTGATGTGTGCGCTCCCGCATGCTGGAAAGGCCCACGTGAGAACGCTTGCGCGGGGCAGAAGGGTCAAAACCGCGGCCGTTGTCTACAATGTCCAATTTGAGCATACCATCCTCCCTAGCCAGGGTAACCCGTACTTCCGTTGCGCCCGAGTGCTTTCGTACGTTGGTCAGGCCTTCTTGGACGATCCGCATCAGTTGTACCCCGGTCCCTTCGGGAATATCCATGCCGTTCACGAGGCTTTCAAAGTGTACGTGAATGCCCGTCCGTTCTTCAAAATCCCGCACGTACTCGGAGAGTGCCCCCACCAAGCCCGCGGGATGGTCCAAGCGGATACGTAATCCGTCAATCGCTTCACGCACATCCAAGTACGCGTCACGCAAGGCCTGCCGGATATCCTCCAATTCGCGGGACGCATCCTCCCAGCGGGCTTCGCGCATCATTCGGCTCACGCGGTCCAGGCGCCAGCCGATAAACGTGAGGGATTGGGCCAACCCGTCGTGGATTTCTCGCGAGAGGCGGTATCTTTCTTCCAAGACGGCCAGGTGAGCCACTTGTGAGCGTAATCGCGCGTTGCTCATCGCCAGCCCTGCATGGTATCCAATGGAAAGGAAAAAGGATCCGTGGTGCATGCGGAAATATCCGGGCGTAGGAGCGAACATCACCAGCACGGCCAACACCTTTTGACCTTCTAGAAGGGGGATTCCCGCGGCCGATGCCATCCCCACGGGCAAGGTCAGATCGGGTCGGGCCACATGCGTGTCCGGCATCACATAAGGCGCTCGGGCCCGCGTCACTTCCCGGAACAGATCGTCCACAATCGACCGCACCGCGGGTTCCCGATCGTCCACATCGCGAGCCACGCGCGCAACCCATCCCCCATCCTCTGTGGGTTCTAGGATAAGTCCTTGATGTACATCCCACCCGGCCAGAGTGACGTCCAAAATTTGATTCCAGAGGGTATCCTCGTCCGAACGCTCAGCAACGGCTTTTTCCAGACGGGTAATGGCAAGGGCTTGTTCGTCCTGTAAGCGAAGACTTTCAATAACGCTGGCAATTTCTACAGCCACCATGCTGAGAATTTGGGCCCCGTCCTCCGGAGGGCCGTGGGGTGTTTCAAAGTAAGCGGTAATGATGCCTTCCCGTTTATTGCCTCGACCAAAAGGAAGACACGCCAAGGAGCGAATGCCCTCCTTTAACGCGGCATCCTGCATCCCCTGAAACAGGGGGCAGTCACTTTCTACGTGCGCGTGGAGAACCTCACAGGTGCGGCATCGGTCGGCCACCACTCCTGCGTCAATGTGGTGACGCAGTCGATCCGCGTACTCATCGCTGAGCCCCCACACCATATCCAGATGAAGGCGATTTTCCTTCTCGTCAAAGGTGAACACCGCGGATCCCTTCGCGTTCACTAAAGAAACAGGCGCGCGCGCGGCAATTTCCAACACGTGTTGCAAATCCGCGGCCGACGCGATCTCCCGGCCAATATCGTGCATGGCCAGCAGCCGACGGTGCGTTTCGGCAAGGTTATCATAAGCCTGCTGCAGGGCCTGGACCATTTCTTCCCGCTCGCGAGCCAGCCGGGCCAACCAGCCAAATCCGATCCACGAGACCACGCTGCCGGTGATGCCGTAGACGAACACAGGAGGCAAAAAATGGTAGCGGGCGGAAACGTGGGGAAAGAGCACGGCAAGCAGGGATTCATGCAGGGCGGAGGCCAAGAAGATAAACACGGGCAGCACCCAGCGCAGTTGGTTTAACCGTCGGTAAAGCCGCTCGTATCGTACATCCACGTTGGGCGGTGTGCTCATACATGTATCCTCAAAAAGCCCGTGCTCCCTAGGGAAGGGTGCAGGAACGCGTGAATGCTCATCTGGCCACATCGAACATGATAACATATCCCCTTCTGGGAGATCAAACTACCGCGTTGCAATCCTAAAACGCCCCGGTCCAACAGCCCGCGTCCCTAAAGGGTCATCATGCGCGGAATTTTGTCACACCGGAAAGGCTTCGAGTACAATGCCGGTGCGGACCTGAGACAGACCTTGCAGGTGGAAGGAAAGGGGATCACCCATGCATCACCCATCCGCCATTTACCCGTTTACCGCCATTGTGAACCAAGAGAAGATGAAGCGGGCGCTCATCCTGAACGCGATCGACCCCGCGATCGGCGGCGTGCTCATCCGGGGAGAGCGAGGAACGGCTAAGAGCACCGCGGCTCGAGCGTTGGCTGCACTTTTGCCGAAAATTCGCGCCGTGGCCGATTGTCCCTTCAACTGTAATCCCGATATTCCCGCGCTCATGTGTGATAACTGCCGGGCTCGTTTGGAACGGGGCGAGAAATTACCCGTGGTGGAAAAACCCACGCCCTTCGTGGACCTCCCGGTAAGCGCCACCGAGGACCGGGTGGTGGGCACCTTGGACATCGAGCAAGCTATTAAGCGAGGCGAACGCCACTTTGAGCCGGGCATCCTCGCGGCCGCGAACCGGGGTATCCTCTACGTGGACGAGATTAACCTGCTGGACGACCACGTGGTGGACATCCTCCTGGACGCGGCCGCAATGGGCGTGAACTTCGTGGAACGTGAAGGTATCTCCTTCTCCCACCCTGCCCAATTCATCCTCGTAGGCACCATGAACCCCGAAGAGGGGGATTTGCGTCCCCAATTGCTAGACCGCTTTGGCCTGTCCGTGGACATTGTAGGGGTCCACATCCCCGAAGAACGGGTGGAAATCATCCGTCGCCGGCTGGAATTCGAGAAAGATCCCGACGCATTTTACGAGAAATGGCGTCCCTCGGAAGAAGCCCTTTCCCGACAAATTGTGGACGCCCGCAAGCGCCTTCCCTTGGTCTCCTACACAGATGAAGATTTGTTCTACATCGCGTCCTTGACGTCGGAATTCCAGGTAGACGGACACCGGGCCGACATCACCATCCTCAAGGCTGCGCGGGCCCACGCGGCCTTTGAAGGCCGTATACACATCACCAAGCGAGATATTCTTTTAGCCGCGCAACTGGCCTTGCCTCACCGCCTGAAACGTCAACCCTTCCAGGACACAAGCGCGCTGGAGTACGAATTGGAACGCCGATTACGGGAATTAGAAGAGGAGGAATCTCGGGCCGAGACGAAAACGCCCCCATCAACATCTGCGCCCACCGAGCAGGAACCTCCTCAGGAAGATACTCCGCCTTCCTCTGAACCTGAGGCCGAAAAAAAAGTCCACCCCCGGGTCATGCCCCGGCCGCCCCAGAGGGCATGACCGGCACGCCGGGCCACTCCTCACACCCTCCTGAGAGCGGCGCTCAAGACGCGACGTCCGTTCAACAAGCCGTGAATATCGGCGACCCGTTCAAAGTCAAGCGCCTGGATGCGCCCCTGGACCGGATTACACGAGACGTGGCCGGACGGCGAAGCATGACATTGACGCAACGAAAACGGGGGCATTACATTAAGGCCCGTCCCCCTCACGGGCGCCCCAGGGACATCGCGTTCGACGCGACATTACGGGAAGCCGCCCCCCACCAGATACACCGGCATCGGGAAGGGGTTGCCTTCGCCGTGGAGGTCCAGGACATTCAGGAAAAAGTCCGGGTACAACGCGCGGCCAATTTGGTTCTCTTTGTTGTGGACGCGTCCTGGTCGATGGCTGTGGAGGAACGCATGAAAGCCACAAAAGGCGCGGTCATGTCGCTCCTTATGGACGCGTATCAGCGTCGCGATCGGGTAGGATTGATCGTGTTTCAGCGAGATCGCGCGCGTGTGGTGTTGCCGCCCACCTCCAGCGTGGAACTCGCACGGAAAGCGCTCCAAGATGTGCCCGTGGGCGGAAAAACCCCGTTAACGCACGGCCTCTTCCTCGCCTACCAGGTGATGACCGCAGCCCGTCACCGGGACAAGAATGTACGTCCGCTCATGGTGCTGTTGACGGACGGCGCGGGAAATGTCAGCATGACCGGACTGCCTCCACGTGAGGAGGCGTTACGTATGGCCCAAGTGATCCGGCAGGCAGGATTTCGTTCGGTGGTCATCAACATGGAACACCCGCTGTTTGAACGTGGCTTGGCCCGAGAATTGGCCGAGGCGTTGGGCGCACCGTGCTACACGTTGCCGGACATTCAGGCGGACGCGCTGCTGCACACGGTTCGCCGCGAAATCGGGCGCGACAAGTAACTTCGGTGGGGAGAACCGTCATGCGACGTCAACTCTTCGCGGATTTTGCCCTCCTTGTGGTGTCGGCTATTTGGGGCGCGACATTTGTGATGGTGAAAGACGCGATTTCTGCTTTTCCCGTGTTCGCGTTTTTGTTCTTACGCTTCTCCGTGGCCACGTTGAGTTTACTACCGGTCCGCCCCCTATTAGAACGCCGATTTGCCGTGCTACGAGGCCGTCAACATGGATGGGAGCGGGACTCTTGGCTGATGGGGGGAATCCTGGGGGTGGTCTTGGTACTCGGATACGGGTTCCAGACCACAGGGCTTCAGCATACCACGCCGGCGAAGGCCGGGTTTATCACGGGATTGTACGTGGTGATCGTGCCCATCCTTACTTCTATGTTCACCCGCCGCGTGCCCGATCCCCCTTTGTGGATCGGTGTCTCCCTGGCCACGGTGGGGTTGATGATCCTTTCCTTAAACCGCACGCTCCGCCCTGAACTCGGCGATCTGCTCGTTTTCTTCTGCGCCATCTCCTTCGCCCTTCACATTGTCATCACCGGGTACCTGGCTCCCGGACATGGCCCCCTGGCCTTAACGTTGTCCCAGTTGGCAACGACGGCGATCCTGAGCGGGATCATAAGCCGGGTGTGGGAGTGGCCCTGGCCTGCTATGAATCCCTCCATGATCGTGGCTGCGATCTTTACCGGCGTGTTCGCGTCCACGCTTGCCATCGCGATTCAGACCATCGCGCAGCGGTTTACCTCACCGACCCATACGGCCCTTATTTTCAGCCTGGAGCCTGTATTTGCCGCGCTTTTTAGTTTCCTCCTGGCTAGGGAACCCATTACCGGCCGAGTAGTGTTGGGCGGTACGTTGATTCTGGCGGGAACGCTCATCGCGGAGATCGTCCCTATGATGCGTGGAAGAGGTTAGATCTCGACGTCACCCTCGAATTCACCTTTGTACTCGCCGGCGAAAAATGCGTTGGGCGCCGAACCGTCCGGCTTAATTCCTCCCGTCGATTGGGCGATACCCATACATTTGTGCTATAATGGGCTAACTCGCGAGGGGCAGGCGAATCATGTAGTGAACAGACGGCCTATAGATACTCTCGAAGAGACCTGAAGAAAGGTATAACAGGCCCTATCGTGTTGAACCACACCGTCGCGGAACAGAAAAAACCCATCGGCGTCATCGATGCAATTTCTGCCGGGTACCGATTACTCGGCGAATATTGGTACATTGTCCTTGTCCCCATCCTGGTAGACGTATTCTTCTGGTTGGGCCCACAAGTACCCTTTCGAGATGTTATACAGGTGTGGATGAATGCCCTGCCGGTCGAGGTGCGCCAAAGTGTGATGGGGATGTTGGGACTTTCCGCCTTAAAGAACCTTCCGGATGGCCCGAACATGTTGACACTCCTGGTGCAGATTCCGGGGGCTCCTGCATCCCTGGCCGCTGCTCTGGGTGGGCTACCCGCCCCGCCGGGGTGGACGCGGCCGCATTACGTGCCTTCAACGCTGCCGGGACTCTTGGGTTTGATGGTGGGGTTGCTGATCTTGGGGACCCCGGTGGCAGGGCTTTACATGAGTTTAGCCGCCAAAAGTGTCCCCACAGTGCGGACACGAAATTTTCCGTTGATCCGTCTTTGGCTGTGGGTCACGCTCAATGCGTTGGCTCTGGTCTTAGTGGGGCTGTTTCTCCTGGTGGGGCTCACATTCACCCTTGGCATAGGGATGGCGATAATCCAGTTCTTCGTTCCATCGTTGATAACCGGAGTGGTCGCCCTGGTAGGCCTGTTATTCGGCTGGGTGTCCTTAATGGCTATGTTCTTCTTGTATTTTACCCCGGCCAGTATGGCGGCGCATGGCGCGCACGTGGCGCGCGCGTTAGGCGAGAGCATGGTGGTGGTTTTGCGAAACCTGTGGAGTACATTGGGACTTATTCTCGTCACTATGTTAATCAATCAGGGATTCGCTTTGATTTGGGCCCGTGTGTTCACCGGCTACGTAGGCGGTGTGATAAGTATTCTGGGCAACGCATTTCTCACCAGTGGCTTGACGATTGCTACCGTGGTCTTTTTCCACGATAGGTACATGTTCTGGGAAGGAGAACAACAACGTCTCAGCAAACAACCGGCGGATAAGTGATATAGCGTATGGGAGGCATGGTCGTGGTAAAGGAAGTGCAGAAACAAGAGGAACTCCACTACACAGCAGAGGATATTCAAGTTCTAGAGGGATTAGAAGCGGTCCGACGACGGCCGGGCATGTACATCGGCGGGACCGACTCGCGTGCGTTACACCACATGGTTTATGAAGTGGTAGATAACGCCGTAGATGAGGCCCTGGCCGGCTATTGCGACCGCATAGAAATCACTATCCACCCGGATAACAGCATTACCGTGGAGGACAACGGCCGCGGCATTCCGGTGGACATCCATCCCCAGGTGAAACGCCCTGCCCTAGAAGTCGTGATGACTCGTCTCCACGCAGGGGGCAAATTCGGCGGCGGGGGCTACAAAGTCTCCGGCGGTCTACACGGTGTGGGCGTTTCCGCGGTCAACGCGCTCTCTGAATGGCTGGAAGTTGTGGTCAGGCGAGACGGCAAGATCTGGCGGCAACGATACGAGCGGGGGCGGCCTGTCACCGATGTGGAAGTCATCGGCAAGATGAAGAAGGGTGAACGCACCGGCACCCGGGTCACTTTCCTGCGCGATCCGGAAATCTTTGACGTCCTTGAATACCGGTTCGATATCCTGGCCCAACGCTTCCGGGAAATTGCATTCCTCACCCGGGGCTTGCACATCAAATTCGTGGATGAGCGTCCTTCTCCGCCCAAGGAGATTAACTTCTACTTTGAAGGGGGTATCGCCACCTTTGTGCGGTACTTGAACAAAAACCGCAAACCCCTTCACGAGCCCGTGTACGTAGAGAAGCAGGTCAACGATATCCTGGTGGAAGCGGCTATCCAGTACACGGCAGAATACGTGGAATCGGTGTACGCGTTCGCCAACACCATTAACACCCCGGACGGGGGAACCCACCTGACGGGTCTGAGATCCGCGATCACCCGCACACTGAACGACTACGCGCGCAAACACGGTCTCCTTAAGGACGACGAACCCAACTTCACCGGTGACGACACCCGCGAAGGACTCACCGCGATTGTCAGCGTGAAACTCCCGGATCCCCAGTTTGAATCCCAGACAAAGGTGAAGTTGCTCAACGCGGAGGTGCGTAACATTGTGGAATCCGTGGTGGGAGAGGCGTTTGGCGAATGGCTGGAGACGCACCCCCGCGAAGCCAAGCAAATCATCGAGAAGTGCAAGACGTCGTATCGGGCCCGCCTGGCCGCGCGCAAAGCCCGAGACCTGGTCATCCGCAAGAGCGCGTTGGAATCCATGACCTTACCCGGGAAACTGGCCGACTGTTCAGAGCGGGACCCCTCCAAGACGGAGTTGTTCATCGTGGAGGGCGACAGCGCGGGGGGCTCCGCGAAGCAAGGCCGGGACCGACGCTTCCAAGCGATTTTGCCCTTGCGGGGCAAGATCCTGAACGTGGAAAAGGCTCGATTGGACAAGGCCTTGAGCAACAAGGAAATCCAAGCGCTCATCACCGCGTTGGGCACGGGCATAGGTGACGACTTCGACATCAGCAAATTACGATATAACCGCATTGTGATTATGACCGACGCCGACGTGGACGGAGCTCACATCCGTACGTTGCTCCTCACCTTCTTCTTCCGCTACATGCCGCAACTCATCGAGGAGGGGCACTTGTACATCGCGCAGCCGCCTTTGTATCTCATCAAGACAGGGAAACAGCACTTCTACGCGTACACCGAGGAAGAAAAAGAAAAAATCCTCAAACGGTTGGACGGCAACAAAGTCACCATTCAGCGGTACAAAGGTCTAGGCGAGATGAACCCGGAGCAACTCTGGGAAACAACCATGAACCCGGAGAACCGCATCCTCCTACAGGTAACCATTAACGACGCGGCCGAGGCAGACCGCACCTTTGCCATGCTCATGGGCGATGAAGTCCCCCCTCGTCGGCGTTTCATCCAGACCCACGCGAAGGCCGTGCGCAACCTGGATGTGTAAAAGTACGTATCGGGCGGGACGGTCCCGCCCGATACGTCCCCCCCCATCAATCGTCCTCGCCCACAATGTGAAAACGGCGCCGTTCGTGTCGGTCCTCCCAATCGTCATAGAGGGGCGGAAGGTACATGTTCGACGTCTGCCATGAATTCCGTGCGCCCATCATGGGATGTGTGCCGGGCGGAGCGACAATGATGGTTGGGGGCTGAGGGACGGATATAGAATCTTGCGGTTGGGACGAAGACCGTGGATTTTGCGCGTGGCGTAGGGTGAGAATAAGTATAATGCTTGTGGGAATACTCGCCGCTACTCCAAACATCACGCCAATGACCACGGCCATGGCGCTCTCGCTCAAGCGAATGCCCACCACATATGCCAGCGTCGCCGCAAAGATGATAGCTGCAACCGGTGCCGAGTATTTCATAACGAGTTCCTCCTCCGTGTAGCCGTTCGACGTTCTTGAGCTAAACGTTGAATCACTTCCCGGTCCGCGTACGCAGCCCGAAATCGAACGACCTGACCGCCCGCGACCAGAAGAAATTCCCCATGACCTTGGAGTCGTTCCGCGCCGGTCCCCGCGAGCCCTGTGGCCACACGAGCGTCATCCGCACTGGTCACACGGCCGACAATGCGTACCGGAAAGTTCCCCTTCATCACACCTCCCAACACACTGGCCGCGGGCTTTTGCGTGGCCGCGATAACGTGAATACCCGCCTCACGCCCCCGTTGGACAAGTCGGGTCAGAGCTTCCACCACCGGCTTCCGTCCTACGCCGATAATTTCGGCCAATTCGTCAATGAACACAATCATCCGGGGCCAATTGTACCCGGATTGATCCCGCACCTCCATCATTTTCACCAGGTGCTGAAGCACAGCCACGATATCATCCATGCGATGGATGACCCCTTCGCCCCACACATGGGGCAAATCCACCAACGGAGACAACCCACGGCGCTTCGGATCGATTAATACCAACTGCACATGAGCCTGGCGATTCCACATCCCCAGCGTCAAGCCCATAATACGCATCAGCACCGTTTTCCCCGACCCGGTGGTCCCTGCGACAAGTACATGAGCCACGTCCGGACTGTCCACCCGCATCAACAGGGGCAATCCATCCGCATCCAACCCCAAAAGCGCGGTAACCCGAGGCACCCGTCCCACCCGCTTCAACAACTTGTCCAGGGGAACCGGTTTCCGATGGACCCGTGGGATTTCGATCTCGATGTACCCCCGATGCCTGTGGATATCCACCCGAGGTACTCCCAGGGCCAGGGCCAGTTCTTCGGCCAAGGTAGACACCTTCTTCACCCGCGTGCCTACCGGTGTACTCAGGTGAAACTTCACCACGTTCGGTGTAATCTTCCCGCCGCGAACACGGGCCGGCACGTTGTGACTGGCCAACACCATCTCGATGCGATCCGCTTGCATGTTCAGCGTCCGTTGCATCGTTTCTCCACCCCTCCATCTGTGAAACACATGTTCTACAGAACTCAGTATAGCACGGATGTTCGCCAAGTCAAGGGGGAACGGAAAACTCGTTTGGGATTTCCCGAGAATTCATTTGGGAATTTGGGATAAGCGTGAACCCTCGGTAGAATGAGGCACATCTTGGTTCTTCTTTCCTAAAGGCGGAGATAAGCTGTGAAAGATGGAATTCGACGTTTCCTCTGGGTAGGATTGGGGGTGATGGTGATCCTGGCCGGTGTGGTTCGGGCCACCTATCGTCCTTTGCTTCTCGGGCCTCCTCGACGGGTTATGTCCATCAATCCAAAAGTGGGCGTTCACACGCGTCTAACCGATGAAGTGGAACCGTGGAAGGTTCTGAAAAGCGTACAAATGGTGCGGGAAATGGGCGCGTCCTGGGTTGTAGAATATTTTCCGTGGGGATATTACGAACCCAAGCCCGGACGTTACGACTGGACCCATCCCGATATGGTGGTGAATTTCGCCGTCCATGAAGGGTTAACTCTAATCGCCCGATTAGGATACACCCCCAAGTGGGCTCGCCCGGAGAACACAACCGCGAGTTATCTCGACAGAGCGCACTTTGACGATTTTGCAGCCTTTGCCGCTGAGTTTGTCCGTCGCTATGGGGACCGGGTGCCGTATGTGATTGTGTGGAATGAGCCCAACTTAAGTCAGGAATGGGGCTATCGGCCCGTGGACCCGGTCGCATACACGGATTTACTGTGCCGCACGTACCGAGCGGTGAAGAAGGTCGCGCCCCACGTGCAGGTTCTGGGCGGCGCGTTGGCACCGACGCTCGCTCCGCCGGGCAGTGAGTGGGGCATGAACGACTTGGTCTACTTACAGGCCATGTACGACGCAGGGGCCGGTGCGTGTTTTGACGTGTTAGCCGTGCATGCCTACGGGTGGACGTTCCCTGCAGATGCACCGCCCTCCCCCGATGCCATCAACTTTCGCCGTACCGAACTCCTACGCGAGGTGATGGTGCGAAACGGCGACACAGCCAAACCTATTATTATCACAGAAGGGGGATGGAACGACCATCCCCGATGGACCAAGGCCGTGCGGCCGGCGCAACGGGTGTTGTACACGTTGCAGGCGTACGATATGGTATGGAAGCAGTGGGATTGGGCACTTGCGTTCTGTCCCTGGGCCTTTCGTTATCCTCGGGCCGCGCGTTCGTACCAGGATTATTTCACTTTTGTGGCGGTGGATTTCACCCCCAAGCCCATTTACATCGCGGTGCAGGCGTACACGCGGGGTGAGATTTCCCCGACGTTAGAGGACTTGCTTTCCTTGTGGGCTATGGGGGAATAAGATCATTGAGCGATAAAACTCGCGAACCGACATTAATGCGGTGACGGGGCACCGCATGCCAAAATTTTTTCATCGCCCCTGATACTGTTGGACGTTCCTCTCGTGCTCTTTGAGGGTGACCGCAAACACGTGCCCGCCATCACCGGTCGCCACGAAGAAGCAGTACCGGGTCTGGGCCGGGTACACGGCCGCTTTAATGGCGGAGAGGCCCGGGTTGGCAATGGGGCCGGGCGGCAAGCCCGGGTTGAGGTAGGTGTTGTACGGACTCTGAATCTGCGCGTACACGTCCACACTGGGCGGCTTCCACCACCATTCCCCGGGGCGCCCCATCGCGTATTGGACGGTGGGGTCGGCTTGCAAGTAAGGGCCGGACTCAGGGCAACGCCCTTCCAAACGGTTCCAGTAAACGCTACTGACCAGCGGACGTTCGTCGGCTCGAGGTGTCTCCCGCTCGATGATGGAGGCCATGGTGACGATTTGGTGCAGGGTGTATCCCCGCGCGGCCGCGTCTTCCCGCCACTGGATGGGCACACGCTGGTCAAATGTATCCAGCATAATCGCGATGAGGGTCTCCGGATCCGAACCTACGGCTACGCGATACGTCTCCGGGAAAAGATAACCCTCTAACGTACTCCCGGGGGGCAGCGCCTGCACAAACGCGTGTTTGGTGCGGATTGCCGGGCTGAGCGCTTCGGGCGAGCGGGCCACCGAGAGGAATTCCTGCGGGTCAACCACGCCCTCCTCGCTCAGGTAATCTGCAATTTCCTCCATGCGCCACCCTTCTTTGATGGTAATAACCACTTCCTGGGCTCGAGCCTGCTGAAGGGCCTGCGCGATTTCCGGCATGGTCATGTTGCGACGAAGGGTGAATTCACCCGCCTCGAGTTTGGTGCTAAGCCCGTAATATCGTAGGTAGAGTTCAAACAACCGCGCGTCGGTGATGAGACCCTTTTCCTGTAAGCGCAGCGCAATGCTGTGCGCGGTTTCTCCTCGTTCTACCGTGAAGGGAACAGGCGTGTCATCCGTAGAGGGCGGAGTGTTAATGTCGGACGCGCGCAGTTTCAGATACCATTCAATGAGGGTGTCTTCCAGGGTATCGGGACTCAGGCGCTCCAGCGGGGATCTCTGGGGTTCTACACTCTTGGGAACCGGCGGCACGCTGGCTAATTGTGCGTCAGTATGGCTCTTCATTACCAGGAGAGCCAATCCAACGGCAACCAGCGCCGCGACAAACACGATTAGCCGCAAGATCTCCAAGGGCGTGCGCGGGGATATAACGCGCTTCCACCAGGCGCGCCGCCTATGATGCTCCCGCGTCGCTCGTTTTATAGGACGCGGTGGCAAGGTTCCCTGACGTGGATTCCGTCCTCTCATGGCGGTTCTTGTCTCCGTGCTTCCAGGAATTCTTGCAGGATGACGGCCGCAGCGTACGCGTCCACAGGTGCAGCGGAACGACGTCCGTGTCTGCGCCCTGCGGCCTGCAGGCGGGTTTCTGCCTCCTCGGTGGACAGGGCTTCGTTCCACTCGTATACAGGCAAATCGGTGCGTTCTCGCAACCGTTCAATGAATCGAAACACCTTTCTCGTCTGATCAGAAGGGGTCCCGTCCAAATAGTAGGGCACACCCACCACGATCCCTTCTACGCGTTGCTCTGCTGCAATCCGAAGCACCCGGGCGATATCTTCCCGCCAGTTTGTGTGTTTGATAACGGTTAAGGGAGTGGCCAGGATGCCCAACTCGTCGCTGACGGCCACGCCAATGCGTTTGTCCCCTACGTCCAGCGCGAGAAACCGCCCGGTCCGCGTGGTCATGCTCATGGCACCAACCCACCCTCCAAATCTACGGTGACGAGAATCCGTCCGGGTTGGCCGGGCATCCGTTCCCGCCAGGTCTTTGGAATCCATTTTTGATGCATGAGCCAATCCGGGCCCAGATAAATCTCCGGCGGCGCGGCGAGGTGCCATCGGGTTTGCAGGATGACCGCAGCCTCCTGGATGGGTTTGCCCGCGATGGCGCTACGCACTTCCGATTCATCAATGTCCAACACGTAGGTGCCCTCCGCGCGCACGGTAAAATAAACGGTTTTGGTGGTGGGGTCCCACGCAGTGACCGGTCCCACTTTGGTATGCACAGAATCCCGCACCAGCCGGCCCGCGGGTGGAAGTTGGCGGCGCAATTTTTCCTGCGCGAGTTGACGAGCCGCGTTTCCATCCACCGCGATGCCCCGCATGAGCAGACGCATCCGCAATCCCAGTTTCTCCGCCTCGTCGCCGGAGAAGTGGTCGTAGGTCTCGGCCATCACAAAGTATTGCAGGGTTTCCCGGGGAATGAATTCGCCAGGCCGCTGCTTTTTCGTCAGTTCCTGGATGGCCTTTTCCGTGAGTTGTCGAATAGCCTCCCGGTGGGCCGTTTCCTTATCCTGCTGCGTGACCACAGCCACTTGCTCAACCCCACCCCCAACGGTGGGGGAGGGGTTGATGACGCTCACTTGTAAGGCCAACGGTCCACTGACCTGGGTGATGGTGAACGCGCGCACGTTCCCCTGAGGACCAGGTTTTTCCGCTTCGATGGGGACTTCCACCCGGGCCCCACGTTCTGGCGGCAGGGTGGCTTCTTCTGTGGTGTGAAAGGTAATGGCCTGTCCGGTGGAGGTGCTCACTCGGGTGCCCTTGGGGATGCGTACTTCCCGGTCGATGCGATTGGTGAACACGACGGTGCCACGAGCGCGGGCGCTGGGGGCCATTCGGCGTCCTGTGGCCGGCACATATACTGTATCCTCCACCAGGACTTCTACGTAGCGCGCGGGGACCACACCGAGCCCCAGGTCGGGCTTGTCGATGCCCGGATGCGCGGAGAGGTTCAGAGTAACGCCCGTTGTCTCCGGTGCTGGTTTGAGGACGATGGAAGCCCAGGGTGCGAGGGCCAGGGTGATGCCGGCACCCAGAACGATGATGCCGCCGATGAGAATCAGGGCCAGGAAGGCTTGAATCCAGCCCCACCAGGCCGGTGATGCGGCCAGGGCACTGCCCGCGGTGGGCCGACGGCGGTGTTGGGGGGCGCCTCGCTTGGGCAGGGGCGCAATCGCGTGCACGGATTGCAGAGCAAGCGCGGGTTCGGTGGGCCGCTTGGGGCGCCGTGGGAGGTCGCCATGCCACCAGGGGAGCCATCGGGCCCGCCAGACGCTACCGAAGGTGGGGATGCCGGCCAGATGTGCGGCCTCGACCACCGCGTCGTCGTGGGTAACCAGCGCGACGCGCTTGTTCACGTCCACGGCAGCCCGGCGCAGCGCGCGCAGGCGGGCAGCCGAGCGCAACACGTGGTTGCGCATGGGCACGACAAAAACAACCCGGCGCCCCGGGGCGTTCTCCAGTTTCTCCAGGATGCCGGGCCAGGTATCGGTGAGTTTGAGTTGGACGATGGTCGTTGAAAGTAGAGGCATGAGTTAGAGTCACTTATGAGCCAAGTTGTTCTCGAAACCTCAAGGATAAAATTTCAAATAGTATATCCTCTAACGTAGGTACTGATGCAGGGATGATTTTTCCCGGAACATGTTTGTGTTCCCTCTGTTTCAATGGTGGTCGATGTTTAGCATTGTCATATCGGAAAATTAGATGGCCATTTTTTGTTTGGTAGTGATATGTGTAGGATAATTTTTCCACTTTATGTCCCGAAACATCCAAATATTCCCGGAAATGCAGGATAGTCTCATCTCGAAAAGTGATTCTTCCCACAACATATCCTTGATCTCCTGGACGAATATCAAATTCTACACGGGCATCTATGACAAAAGGCGTAGATGAGAAGTGATGGATAAGCCTTTTGATCGTCTCAAAGTAAGTCTGAATCATTGTACGTCAGATTTTTTAGGTAATGAATTTTTCGTTCCAGACGTTTGGCCAGTTCGTATTCCCCTGCCCATTGAACGAATTCGTCATCGCCACCGGTCAGATCTTCAGCTGCCATATGCTTTATGAAGTAGTCGGAGGCTACACCGTATTTTCTTTCAAATTTTGCTAATCTCTGACGCGCTAATTTCAAACTGATTTCCAGACGTCTGATCTCGTTTTCAATAGCTGTTTGAATCAGCGGAAGTATTTCTTCTTCGTTCTGAGTCGATGAGATGCGCACCGGGCTCATGCTAGATCCCCCCCGCACTTGTTTTGCGGAATATGTCTTTTCCTTATTCTTGCTGCTGTTTGACAATATCCTTCACCGCGGCCAGGGCGAAGTCCAGTTTGCCCGCGTCTTTGCCGCCGGCCTGGGCCAGGGTGGCGCTGCCGCCGCCTCCGCCGTCTACAATCTTCGCCACTTCGCGCACGATTTTGCCCGCGTGCAAGCCCCGCTCTGCCAAATCCTTGGTCACCGCAGCCACGAACTGGGGACGCCCGTTGCGCACGGTGCCCAAGACGACAACGCCGCTCCCCAGCCGGTCACGAATCCAGTCCGTCATCCGACGCATGAGGTCCGGGTCGGTGACGCTGACACGGGCTGCGACCACGGGCACGCCGTCCACCAGCACGGCTTGGTCCACCAAGCGCCATGCTTCTTGCTTGGCCTGTTCCTCCCGCAGCACCTGGAGTTCCTTTTCCAGGCTGGTCAGTTCGCCCAACAGGTGGCGCACCCGCTCTTCCACTTTCTCGGGAGGCACCCGAAGCATGTTGGCCAGACGGTCTAACTCGTTCAGCCGCGCGGCGATCAAGTTCGCCGCCTCCTCACCGGTCACCGCCTCGATGCGCCGGGCGCCGGAGCCCACACTTCCTTCGCCCACAATGCGGAAGAAGCCAATCTGGCCTGTATGATGGACGTGCGTGCCGCCACAGAGTTCCTTGCTGTAGGGTGTGGGCTTGGCAATGTTCACCACTCGGACGGTGTCCCCGTACTTTTCCCCGAACAACGCCATCGCACCCTCGGCCACGGCCTCTTGGTAGGATTTCCACTCATCCCACACCAGGTCATCGCGAATGAGGGCTCGGTTAATGGCCGCTTCGATTTGGGCCAGGGTCTGCGGTTCGGGCGGGATGGTCTCCGTGTAGTCGAAGCGCAGCCGGTCCGGTGCGACCAGGGAGCCGGCCTGGTGCACGTGAGTGCCCAATATCTTGCGCAGGAAATAATGGAGCACATGGGTGGCCGTGTGGTTGCGCATGATGTTCCAGCGTCGTTCCGCGTCTACCCGGGCGATGACTTTGTCGCCCACGTGGGGATGCCCGGCGACGACTTTGCCCACGTGGATGATGAGCCCTTCCACAGGGCGCTCCATGCCCGTCACTTGCACGCGCCAGCGCTCCCCTCCGTTGTGGGGCACGTGCTCGATGATGCCTGTGTCGCTGACCTGACCACCCGACTCCACGTAAAAAGGCGTTTCCTTGAGGATGATGCGAACCTCTTGGCCGGGCAAAGCCTCCTCTTTTAGGTCATCCCCCAGGAGGATGGCCACGACTTCGGTTTCGGTCTCCAGGACGCCGTTGTAGATCAAGTGGCGCACGCCCTCGGGCGGGAGTTTACCCGTGGAGATCAGGTGATCGAGCAGTGCGCGGTAGCGGGCCGCTTTGGACTGATCCACTTTCTTGAACTGGGCTCGTTCCCGGGAGCGGCGACGCTGCTCCTCCAACGCGTGGTAGAAGCCCTCCTCATCCACCAACATCCCGTGTTCCTGGGCGATGTCCCGGGTCATCTCCAAGGGGAAGCCGTGGGTATCGTACAGGCGGAACGCGTCCGTGCCAGGAATGATGTTCTCACCTCGGGCTTTAAGGTCTGCGATGATGCGTTCCAGCACGGCCATGCCCGCGTCCAACGTCTGGTAGAAACGTTCTTCCTCCGCGGTGAGGGTGCGCTTGATGAAATCGGCCCGCTCCACGATCTCCGGATACGCGGGGCCCATGATCTCGATGACCTTGTCGGCCACCTGGGCCAGGAAAGGCTCGGTGAACCCGATCTTGCGACCGAACCGGGCAGCACGGCGGATGATCATGCGCAGCACGTAGTTCCGCCCTTCATTGCCCGGCATCACCCCGTCCCCAATGAGAAACGTGGCCGCACGGCCGTGATCCGCGATGACTCGATAACCCACATAATGCTTTTGCCGTTCTTCATCCGTGTGCCCGAGCAATTCCTGTATCCGATCCATGATACCGATGAAAATATCCGTGTCATAGTTGGAGGGCACTTGCTGAAGCACGGACGCGATGCGCTCCAGGCCCATGCCTGTGTCCACACCCGGCTTGGGCAGGGGCTCCCGATGACCGTCTGCGAACTGGTTGAACTGCATGAACACCAGGTTCCAGATTTCCAGCCAACGGTCACACCCATTGTCCAGTTCGATGGAGCAACGAGGATCTCCACACGTACACGCTTCCGGGCCCCGGTCGTAAATGATCTCGCTGGTGGGCCCGCAGGGCCCGGTATCGCCCATCGCCCAGAAGTTTGTTTCCTCCCCCATGCGGTGGATGTGGTCCTCGGGTAGGCCAATTTCCTCCCGCCAGACCCGGTAGGCTTCTTCGTCCTCGTAATACACGGTCGCGTGGAGTTTCTCCGGCGGGATTTCCCACACCTGGGTAAGGAGTTCCCACGCGTAGTGGATGGCTTCGCGCTTGAAGTAATCGCCAAAGGAGAAGTTCCCCAACATTTCAAAGAACGTGTGATGTCGCGGAGAGGGTCCCACGTTCTCCAGGTCGTTGTGCTTGCCGCTGACGCGCATGCACTTCTGGCAGGTGGTGGCTCGCGTGTACGGCCGCTTTTCCACGCCCAGGAATACGTCCTTGAACTGGACCATCCCTGCGTTGGTGAAGAGAAGCGTGGGGTCGTTGGCAGGGACCAGGGAGGAACTGGGAACGATGGTGTGTCCCTTGCTCTCAAAAAATTTCAGAAAGGATGTGCGAATCTCCGCGGACGTCAGTTTTTTCATCGTCGTGCCCTCGAATGATCAGGATTAACCATGACAAATTGAAAATTGTGAGATGTGTATGCCTCACGGTGCGGTCATTGTACATTATACGGAGGGAACTGGGCAAACGTTTGGAAATGACTTTACAGTTGGCGGTTAGCGGGTGGCAGATAGCAGTTGGCAGGTGGCGGGGGGCAGTTAGCGGGTGGCAGTTAGCAGTTAGCAGGTGGCGGGGGGCGGTGGGCGGTTAGCAGGTGGCGGTTGGCGGTTAGCGGGTGGCAGATAGCGGGTGGCAGT
>CAYPUG010000017.1:0-20530 GCA_964413905.1 uncultured Anaerolineae bacterium
CTCTTCCCACTCGCCGAACTCTTCCCGCAACACGCCCATAATTTCGCCCAAGGTCGCATATGCGTTCACCGCGTCCAGGATGGGGTACATGAGATTCTTGCCGTTACGCGCGGCCTCACGCACTTCCCGCAACGTGCGCAGGACTTCTCGGTTGTCCCGAGTACGTCGCACCTCCTTCAGCCTTGCTACCTGTCGATCATAACCTTGGGGATCCATTTCCAGCAAGGGAATTTCGATGGGCGCTTCGTCCACGTACTCGTTGACACCCACGATGATGCGGCGCTTAGCATCCACCTCCATCTGGTATCGGAACGCGGCCTCTGCGATTTCCTGCTGGAAGAAGCCCTTTTCAATGCCCGCGATGACCCCGCCCAGCGCTTCGATGCGCTTGAAGTACTCGTTGGCCTGTTCTTCCATGCGGTCGGTGAGGGCTTCCACGTAGAAGGATCCTCCAAGGGGATCGATGGTGTTCGTAACTTCGGTCTCGTGGGCGATGATCTGTTGGGTGCGCAGGGCAATGCGCACGGCCTTTTCCGAAGGGAGGGCCAGGGCTTCATCCATGGAGTTGGTGTGCAGACTTTGGGCTCCGCCTAACACGGCGGCCAGAGCCTGGATGGCCACACGCACGATGTTATTCTCCGGCTGCTGCGCGGTCAAAGTACACCCGGCCGTCTGGGCGTGGAAGCGCAAGAGCCAGGAACGAGGGTTTTTGGCGCCATACTTGTCTCGCATGGCTTTGGCCCAAATGCGTCGGGCCGCGCGGAATTTAGCGATCTCTTCGAAGAAGTCGTTGTGCACGTTGAAGAAGAAGGAGAGGCGGGGCGCAAACGCGTCGATGTCCAGTCCCCGTTCCAGCGCGGCCTCTACGTAAGTGAACCCGTCGGCCAGGGTGAACGCGAGTTCCTGTACCGCGGTGGACCCGGCTTCCCGGATGTGGTATCCGGAAATGCTGATGGGGTGCCAGAGGGGCATCTCATTCGTCGCGAACTCGATGGTGTCCACCACCAGGCGCATGGAGGGCTCCGGTGGGAAGATGTACTCCTTCTGCGCGATGTACTCCTTGAGAATATCGTTCTGGATGGTGCCCCCCAATTTGCGCCGGGGGATGCCTCGCTTTTCCGCTGTGGCAATGTACATGGCCCAGATGACCGCGGCCGGGGAGTTAATGGTCATGGATGTAGTCACCTGGTCTAAGGGAATGCCATCGAGCAGTATTTCCATGTCCCGCAGTGAGGAGATGGCCACGCCGCACTTGCCGAACTCCCCCTCGGCTTCCGGCGCGTCCGTGTCATAGCCGTACAATGTGGGCATGTCAAACGCGATGGAGAGCCCTGTTTCCCCTTCTGCAAGGAGGTACTTAAACCGTTGATTGGTTTCTTCAGCCGTGCCGAACCCTGCGAACATGCGCATGGTCCACAATCGGCCTCGGTACATGGTGGGGTAGGGTCCCCGGGTGAAGGGAAATTCGCCGGGAAGGCCCAAATCCCGCATGTAATCCATGTCCGCGACGTTGTCCGGTGTATAAACGCGTTCTACAGGGTTACCGGAAATCGTGGTAAAGGACTCAAATCGTTCGGGGAACCGGGCCAATGCTTTCTGAACGGTCGTCTCCTCCCAACGTTCCTTGGCTTCTCGAACTTCGCGAACCTTTTCCTTATCGTACATGCGCCACCTCCGTTGGTGTGCTCGAGCGGGGGACAGAACAGGCCACGATGTGTGGTATGCATTTATATTGTAGCGGATGTGTGCGTAAAAGGCAATCCAATGGCAGGCGGGCGGCGAGTCTTTCAATTCTAACCTTGGGGGCTGAGTCTTTGCGTAGCCTTGGTTGTACGTTCGGCGGTTGACAGTAAGATCTCTCCCTTTACCCCATGCGCGCGCCTTGTCGCGTGCAATATCCCTCTTTTGTCCAATTCCGGTTACAATGGTATATGTCCCTCATCGGATGGGAAATTCGAGTGAGCACCAAGAGCGATGCGCGTGGAAGGTGCAATCCGTGCATGGACGAGGACGATACATCCGTGACTTATAAGCGGCGACATCTGCACATCGTGTATATGGCCATTCTGACCGTTCTGGCTTTTCTGTTGTGGTGGCCGTTGCCCCGGGTGATAACTTATCGCGTACCCGGTACCCCCACATGGGCTTTTGATGAGTCCACTTTTCTGTGGAACGTGTGGTACTTTCAGCACGCGCTCTTGCGTTTGCACACTTCGCCTTTGTACACCGATTTGATTTGGCATCCTGTGGGGATCGCCTTGATCCTCTACACGTACGATATGATTCACGCGATACTCTCAGCCCCTTTGTTCTGGGCGACCGGGAATCTGCCTCTCGCGTCCAATGTAATTCTCGTGCTCCAGACGGTGTTGAGCGGGTATGGGACCTTCCTTTTGACCCGTTACGTCCTGCGAGAGCGGAGGCATTCTGTGGCGGACCGGGCGGCCATGATTTCTGGCCTGGTGTACGCGTTCGCGTCTAACCGGTCCGTGTACGCGGCCTTGGGGCACTATGATATGGTCAGCACGGGGTTCATCCCCTTCTATCTCCTCGCCCTTCTGCGCACACTGGACGCCCTTCCCACCCGTCGGGCGTACCGGGAGGCCATGCGTGCAGGGGTGTTCTTCGCGTTGGCCGCGCTGGCCGAGATGATCTTCGCGGTGTTCTTGGCCCTGGTGACCCTCATCGTTCTTCTCACTTACCGGACTCCTCCCCGACGTTCGCTTCGGGCCTGGGGAAAACGGCTGGCCGTGATGATGGTTCTCGGTGTTGTGGCCGCGGTGGTTTGGTCCCCTGTGCTGGTTCCTATTGTACGGGAACTGGTCACCGGTCGGTATGTGCTCCAGGGGTGGGGGGACAGTATCAAACTTTCGGTGGACCTCCTGGGCTTCTTTACTCCCACGGCATTGCATCCTCTATGGGGGACGGATTGGGCCCAAGCCTTGCGCGCGGTGGAGGAAGGGCGTTCTCGCTTCTCCGACATCAACACGGTCTTTCTGGGATACGTTACCCTGGGGATGGCTTTGGTGGGGGCAATGGCCGCCGGTTCCAAGCGCCGGCCTTGGCTGTGGTTAGCCGGGATCTTCGCTGTGCTCTGCCTGGGGCCGTTTCTGCAAGTGAACGGTCGCTGGCAGTTCGACTTGGACGGGGTGCCTGCGACGTTTCCCATGCCTTTCGCATTACTTCATTACATTCCCTTTGTGCGGGGTAACCGGGCTCCCAATCGGAACAGTGTGGTTCTCATGTTGGCTCTGGCCGTCTTGGTAGGGTATGGGATGGCGTGGGCGCAAGAGCGGACACGACGGTGGGGGCGAACCGTCCCTTGGCTGATCTCGTTCGGTGTGGCCGTTCTGGTGCTCTTTGAGCATGCGGCCGTTCCCTTGCCCACCTCAGACGCGCGCGTGCCTTCGCTTTACGACCGAATCGCGGCCGAGGAGGACATGTTCACGTTGTTGCAAGTGCCTCTGGGCTGGCGAAATTCCTTTGGTGTGTTCGGGGTGGAACGCACCCAGATCCAGTATTACCAGTGGCGTCACGGGAAACCCATGCTGGGGGGGAATATCAGTCGCGCACCCGCGTTCAAAATGGATTACTTCCGCCGCCTTCCCCTCTTCCGCGCCATCGCGGATGTGGAATTCGGCCGGGAGCCCGAGCCGGACGTGCTTGCCCAGGCTCAGGCCCAGGCCGGGGCGTTGATGCGCTTGTACAATGTGCGATATGTGATCTTGTTCCCCCCTATCCCCGGACGCCATCCGTACATGGAAACGTGGCAAAAGACGTGGCGTTTTGTAAAGGATCTTCTTCCTTTGGAGAAGACGCCGTTTTGGACCGCGAACGGCATTGAGGCGTATCGGGTGGTGCAACCTGCGTATCCTGTGGCTTCGGTAGTGGACTTGGGCACTCCCGGTACGGAGGCGTACCGAGGTGAGGGGTGGTATGAGGATGAGGTCATTCAAGGCCGTACCGCAGTCTGGGCCGGCGCGGATGGGTTGCGCGCTCGCGTGTTCCTGCGGGGGGATGGCTCAGGACCGTATCGGCTGCGGGTGAGTTGGCTGCCCTTCACGTATGCGGGCGCTCCTCCCCAGAAAGTGCAGGTGACGGTGAACGGGATTCCGGTGACCGGGTGGGAGGTTTTGCCCGCGGGGTGGCAGGATGTCACTTATGTACTGCCTCCGGGCATTGTGCGCGATCATACCAACGAGATTGCGTTCCACTTTGCCTGGACCCGACGCCCGCGAGATGTGTTCGCGTCCCGTCGAACCATCGGGCGCACGGGGGTGACCGTACCTGTGGATGTGGAGATCACCGCGTTCGACCGGGGGGCCTACATGGTCACCGTAGAGGACGACGGCACCCGCCATGATGTGTCCTACGGCCGTCGGGGCTATAATGTAACCGTTCTCGATCCCCGTACGGGACAGGTGCTCGCGAAAACCGGGTTCGACACCTTTGCCAACGAGTATGAGTCCCAACACATGGCAGACTTCATCGCCACCCTCCCTGATGGGGTTATTGTGCTGGTTGCGACCAAAGGGGACGCGGCCCGTCACTTGACGGACGCAGCCGTGGAGGCTCTGCGCTCTTTAGGTGCTCAGGAGGATTTGCGTGAACATCCGGGCGCGTATCACGCGCTGGTGGGCGTGAAAGGGGCACGTCCGGGCACAGCCGAGGAGGTGGTGGACACCCCTAGCGCGTACATCCGCCTTGGGGGCTACCCGGACTTTCGTTCTTTAGGGATTGCAGTGGACCGGGTAGCGTTGGAGCCTGTGCGTGAAGAAGCGGGTAGGGTGTGGTCGGGTGTCATCCGTTACACGAAACAACAGGAGAGCATATCACCATGATGCAACGTATCATCACATTGACCACCGATTTTGGCACACGCGATCCGTACGTTGGGGTGATGAAGGGAGTGATCCTGGGTATTACTCCGAACGTGACTATCGTAGATATCACCCATCATGTGCCCCCTCAAGATGTGTGGACGGGTGCCTATGTGCTGAACAGCGCGGTACCCTATTTCCCGGAAAAGAGCATTCACGTCGCGGTAGTGGATCCCGGGGTTGGCACGGAACGTCGGGCCCTGGCCGTACGCACGGAACGGGCCTACTATGTGGCTCCGGACAACGGGGTCTTGTCGCCTGTCTACGAGAATGAACGGGTCCTGGAAATTGTTCATCTCACCAACCCCACATACTGGCTCGCGCGGGTGAGTCACACATTTCACGGCCGGGATGTGTTTGCTCCGGTCGCGGCCTATATTGCTCGTGGGGTTCCCCTCTCCGCGTTGGGCTCACCCGTGAACGTGGACGAGGTGGTTCACCTGGAATGGCCCGCCGCGCGGGTGGAAGATGATGGCACTGTGACGGGCATTGTTGTACACGTGGATCACTTTGGGAACGTTGTGACGAACATACCCGCCTCCCTATTGGATGGGGATCCGCATACATGGGAGTTTGAAGTGCGAGGCCACCGCGTCCGAGGGCTGAAGAGCGCGTACGCGGAAGTGAGTGTGGGTGAACCTCTGGCCCTTATCGGCAGCAACAACACGCTGGAGTTCTCCATCCGTGAGGGAAACGCGGCAGCTGCGTGGGGCGTCCGCGTGGGGGATCGGGTGAAAGCTCAACGCGTGGAGGTGTAGTCGAATAGGAGGCATTGTAATGGCTCGATTTCGCATTGAAGGAGGATACTCGCTAAATGGGATTGTTCGACCTAGCGGGAACAAGAACGCGGCCTTGCCCGCATTGGCCGCAACCCTCCTCACCGATGAACCGGTTGTGTTGCACAATGTTCCCCGCATTGGGGATGTTCTTACCATGATACAGTTGCTCCAGGCGCAAGGGGTGGAGGTGGAATTCATCGGTCCGAACAGCGTTCGCCTTTGGGCCAAAGATGTGCACTCAACAGTCCTCGATCCTCACCTTTGCCGCTCCATCCGGGCCTCCATCTTGCTGGCCGGGCCCATGTTAGCCCGTGTAGGCGCGGTGGAATTACCCCCGCCCGGTGGGGATGTGATCGGACGGCGCCGAGTAGACACCCACTTGCTCGCGTTGAGCGCGTTAGGCGCGGAAATCTCGTATGCGCACACGTTCCGCTTTCGCGCCCGTCGTCTGCAGGGGCGGGAGATTCTGCTCGATGAGGCAAGCGTGACCGCGACGGAGAACGCGGTCATGGCTGCAAGTTTGGCTGAAGGCACTACGGTGATCCGGAATGCCGCGTGTGAGCCCCATGTTCAGGATCTGTGTCGTTTACTCAACGCCATGGGCGCACACATCGAAGGGATCGGCAGTAATGTACTCACCGTTCACGGGGTGAAGAAACTACACGGCGCGGAGTTCACCCTGGGCCCGGATTACGTGGAAATCGGTAGTTTTTTGGGCCTAGGGGCCATCAGCCGAGGAGAGATCCGCATTGGTCCGGTGCGGCCACAGGATTTACGCATGATCGGGTGGGTGTTCCAGAAGCGTTTGAATGTGAACATGGAGTTCGACGGGGACATGCTTGTGGTGCCGGATGAGCAGGATCTCCGGGTTATCTCTGATGTAGGGGGGGCGGTTCCTAAAATCGACGATGCTCCTTGGCCCATGTTCCCCGCGGATTTGATGAGTATCGCGTTGGTCGTCGCGACACAGGCTCGGGGAACCATTCTCATTCACGAGAAGATGTTCGAGAGCCGTCTTTACTTTGTGGATAAGTTGATCGGCATGGGCGCACACATTATCCTTTGCGATCCACATCGGGCTGTGGTGAGCGGTCCGGCTCGGCTCCACGGAGACATTCTCACCAGCCCCGACATCCGGGCCGGGATGGCTCTGGTCCTGGCCGCGCTCATTGCCGAAGGGCAAAGTGAGATCCACAATGTGGAACAAATCGACCGAGGATACCAACGGTTGGAGGAGAAACTCCGAGCATTGGGCGCGCATATCGAACGGGTGGAGGAGGAGTGAGTATGGGAGATCGACCGAGGTTGGGCATCATCGGTGTAGGTTGGGGCGCTCGGGTACAGATCCCCGCGTTTCAGGCCACCGGGTGGGAGGTGGTCGCGATTTGCGGACGCACCCGTGAAAAGGTGGAACGGATCACCGCGGAGCACGGCATTCCCCACGCGTTCACCGATTATCGGATGCTCGTTGACCTGCCTCAAGTGGATTTGGTGAGCATTGTGACACCTCCCGCGTGGCATAAGGAAATGAGTTTGGCCGCGCTGAACGCGGGGAAGCACGTGCTCTGCGAGAAGCCCACGGCTCTCAACGCGGAGGAGGCTCGCGTCATGTGGGAGGCCGCGGCACGCACCGACCGCATTGCCCTCATTGACCATGAACTCCGCTTCCTCCCCACCCGGCAGAAAATGCGACGCTTGATTCGTGAAGGGTACATCGGTCACCTCTACCACGTGACATATGCTTACCGTTCCAACTCCCGTCGCGACCCGACCAAGCCGTGGACGTGGTGGTCGGATGCCTCGCAGGGGGGGGGTATTCTCGGCGCGTTGGGATCGCACATGGTGGATGCACTCCGGTGGTGGTTTGGGGAGATCACCGAGGTGTCGGGCGTGTTGGGCACCTTCATTCATGAACGCGTTGACCCGATAACGGGCCGTCCCCGTCCGGTGACCGCGGACGATTACGCGGCGTTTTTGGCCCGGTTCGGTCACGATGGATTCGCGGAGGTGAGCATCAGCGCGGTGGCCGGCAATTACGGTCAACGGGTGGTCGCGTACGGGAGTGGGGGGATGCTGATTTTAGACGAGGAAGGGAAGTTGTGGGGGATCCGGTATGAGGAAAAAGGCCCTATGCACGATTTCACTCAGCCGGACCGACATCCTGCACACCCGCGTGTGTTACCGGAGACGCCCTTCCCTATGGCAACGGTTCACCTGGCCGAAGCCTTGGCCCGGGCAGTACGAGACGGTGATCGGTCCTGGTTGGAACCCGCTGCCACCTTTGAGGATGGCTTGTACAACCAAGAAGTCCTCGACGCAGTGCGCAAATCTCACGCGACGCGACAATGGGAAACGGTGTGAACGGCAAGGGGATGTGGTCTAATTTCCGGCGTACCGTCCAGGTAACCGTGCTCGCCTATGGTCACTATGACACGGGTATGCGTGCGGCTGCGCTGGCTTTCTACGCGCTTTTATCTATTTTCCCGTTGATTCTGTTGTTGACTTCGTTGATCGGGCGTTGGCTTTCCACCACAGAGGCACCCACGGCCGTGTTCCTCCTGTTGCAGCGTGTTGTGCCCATTGTGCCTGAGCAGCTGGAGCAGAACATCCGGTATGTGCTCGCTTTGCGAGGGACCATTAACTGGGTGGCCGGCATCAGTTTGGCCTGGTCCTCGTCCAGTTTGTTCGCGGCCATTATCACGTCTGTAGACCGGGTGTGGAACCAGGCCCGAGGTCGCACATTTTGGGAACACCGTTTGCTTGCCCTGGGGTTGGTGATCGCTGTGGTAATCTTGTTCTTGGTGTCCTTGCTTGCATCCGTTTTAATGGTCTTCCTTCCTCGTTTACTGGTGATGCTCATTCCCATCCGGCCGGAAGTGATCCAGAGCAGTTGGCAGTATGGTCCCCCACTCTTTTCGTTGGCCTTGGATATGTTGTTGTACGCGCTGTTGTACCGCTTTTTGCCCGCGCGTTATCCTCCCTGGTGCGCAGTGTGGCCGGGCGCGGTGGTGGCCGGAATAGGATGGAACGGGTTGAAATACGGCTTTGGCTGGTACTTGGCTCGATTTGCCCGTTACGGTCTGGTGTACGGCACGCTGGCGACGCTCATCGCGTTTCTGTTCTGGGTGTATTTCTCCGGTGTCGTGCTCCTCGTAGGCGCTGAGTTCGGCGCGGCCTGGGAAAAGGTATGGTGTGGGCCCAGGGAGATGGTTTCGACTACAGAACCTGTCCTGGCCGACGAGGAGGGCGAATAGGCATGCGGAACAATGGGCAGTGCCCGTTTCTTACTCACGTACCCGTTCGGGGTGGGTGTATACCCGAAGGCTGTACGATCGCACGTATCCTATAATGGTCACGCCCCACGCTTGGGCCAGTTCAAGGGAGAGAGCGGTGGGTGAAGTGCGTGAGGCGATAAGGGGTATGCGCATAAGGGTGACTTTGCGTAACATCTCCGCGCTGATGCGACCGGTGGTGAGGATAAAGTGTTCTCCCATCTCAATACCCTCTCGCATAGCTCGCCCCCACAGCCGATCTAAGGCGTTGTGACGTCCCACATCTTCCACGTGGAGGAGAAGGCGGTGGCCATCGCTTAAACCCGCGGAGTGGATACCCCGCGCCTGTCGGTAGAGGGGGGCGGAGCGCAACAGATCCTGCATTTGCCGAATGATGTGTTCGGGCGAGATGGTCCACGAGCTCCGAATCGGGGGCAGGGTCTCCGCCAGATCGGCAAAGGTAACGCCCCCTTCACAGCCGGTGGTGCGCGTGGGATGTTCAGGTAAGGGGGTAGAAGATGCAACGCGCACATTCACACAGGAGGATGAAGTATCCCACTGCATTTCGAGGACATCGTTCGTGCTCGAGATGACGCCCTCAGAGCGCAGGTAACCCAACACCAGATCCTCCAGATCATGAGGAGAACACATGAGCGTGATCCAGGGCTGTCCGTTCACCCTCAGGCAGAGGGGAATTTCCTCTACAACCCATCCTTGGACGTGTTTGAGTCGGCCGGAGACGTATCGAATGTACGAAATGGATCTTATACCGGACATGGGATCTCCCTATGGCCTTAAACAAAATGGGCGCTGCCCCACAAGGCAACGCCCATCCCTGGTACCCCCAGGAGGACTCGAACCTCCCCACCCGGCTCCGGAGGCCGGTGCTCTATCCATCTGAGCTATGGGGGCTCATTCGACGTAGATAGCATAACATAAACCAGCGAAATTGGCAAGTTTGGATTTTAATAGGTGCAGTTTTGTCCGTCAATCCGCCCGTCATGTATGATACATCAGGCGCTGATTGACGGACACGTCATGTTTTATGTAAATCTCCTTTTCGGGCTCTGTCGGTCGCTCAGGGTGAAAACTCAAAGGGATGGGATGCTTATGCCTTGGAAAAAGTGGTGGACCATCATTCAAACCTGTAATTTGCCCGCGCACGCGGACATGGACGTCATCTCCCGCTGGCTGCTCATCGTCCGGCCCTGCGTCATGTCCATGACCATCACCTCTGTGCTCATCGGCGCGCTGTTGGCCGCGATGAACGGCTATGTGCATTGGGGATTCACCCTCCTCGTCCTGGTGGGTCTGCTTCTCGCGCACGCGGTGAACAACATGGCCAACGACCTCATCGACGCGGAAGAGGGGGTGGACACACCCGATTACCCGCGAGCCAACTACGCGCCCCACCCCATCCTCAGCGGGTTGGTCACCAAATGCCGGTTGATCACCGCTATTGTCCTGGCTAACCTGGTGGACATCGCCATCGCGATCTACTTCTTCACCCAGCGGGGATGGCCCGTTCTCGTGTTGGCGCTCTTGGGCGCGTTTATGAGTTTGGGGTACGTCGCGCCCCCCTTCTCCTTTAAACGCCGCGGCCTAGGCGAACTCGTCGCCTTCCTGGTGTGGGGGGCCCTGATGACCGGCGGGACGTACTACGTGGTCGCGGGCACCATCGACTGGCGCGTCTGGCTGGCAACTCTCCCCTTCGGTCTGCTGGTGGGGGATGTGCTCATGGGCAAGCACCTGGATAAATACGAGATCGACCGGCAGAAGGGTATCCACACTTTGCCGGTCCTCCTGGGCCTGGAGCGCGCCCGCACGTTGACCATGGTCTTGATGGTTGGCATGTATGTGCTTATCGTGCTCCTCGTCCTCATCAACGCCTTGCCCGTGTGGACTTTGCTGGTTTTCTTCTCCCTGAACCGACTGCGCACGGTGCTGCAGGTCTATCGTCAACCCCGCCCCCAGGAACCTCCGCCGGAGTGGCCGGTGTGGCCCCTCTGGTATGTGGGATGGGCCATGTGGCTGAACCGACTGGTGGGCGGACTCTTCATCCTCGGCCTTATCCTGCAACTCATCGTGCCCATCCGCTGGTGAAGGGAGGCGGACCGTGAGTGGGATACGCTCGGTGCGCTCTATCCCCGGTCGGGAGCCCCCGGCTCCCTGGATGCTGTACGCGGCCCTGTTCTTTCTCTTTCTCATCGCGTTCGGTGTGTTTGTCCAGGGCGTGGGCCCCAACCAACTCAGCCGGTTGAACCTCACTCTGGCCCTGGCCCACGAGGGGCGCCTGGAGATCGACACGTACACCGCGAACGCGATCGACCGCGCGTACTACAACGGCCACTATTACTCAGATAAGGCGCCCTTGGTATCCTTCCTGGGCTATCCCGTGTACCAGGCGTTGCGCTCTCTCCAGCACCTGGATCGGGTGAACCTGGACACTCGGCTCATGCTCACCTACCTGCTCTGGGTGCTGAACGCGAGCCTGAACGTCCCCCTCACCGCGCTGCTTCTGCTCATCTTCCTGCACGTGGGCCGCACGCTGCGCCCCCACAGTGAGATGCCCTGGATAACGGTGTTCGTCCTCGCGTTCGCGACGCTGATGTTCCCTTACGCGACCATGCTCTTCGGGCACAACATCGCGGCCTTTTTCGGCTTTGTGCCCTTTGCCATTGCGCTGTACGTGCGCTTGGGCCGCCTTTCCGACCGATGGCTCTTCCTCGCGGGGGTGTTGGTGGGACTGGGGGTGGTCGCGGAGTACCCCAACGGTGTTTTTGCTATTGCCCTGGTTCTTTATGTGGCCGCGACCCGGCGGTCCTGGCGCAGTGTGGCCTGGGTCATCGCGGGCGGGTTGGGTCCTGCGCTGATGCTGGCCGCGTATAACACCCTCGCGTTCGACAGCCCGCTTCACTTCTCCTACCTGTACCACGCGGCCCCCTGGGGCAAGGAGCACCGCCACGGCCTCCTGGGCGTCCAGTGGCCCCGGGTATCCCACCTGGTGCAGATTCTCTTCAGCCCCAAGGGGCTTTTCTACCTGATGCCCGTGGCCTGGCTCAGCCCGCTCGCGTATGTAAGTATGTGGCGGGATCGCCACTGGCGCGCGGAGTTCTGGATGGCTCTGGGTATCCCTGGGGTGATTTTGCTCCTCAACGCGGGGTACTTCTACACCCTGGGCGGATCCTCACCCGGCCCTCGGTTCCTGGTCCCCACCTTTCCCTTCCTTTTCCTGCCCTACATCTTTCTGGGGAAGGGATGGCGCTGGCCGCTGGTGGGGTTGGCCCTGCTCAGCGCGGCCATCCAGTTCCTCATCGTGGTGGTCAATCCCCTGGTGGGACGGTTTGACAACCCGTTGCTGGCGTACTGGCTTCCCCGATTTCTTCGTGGCCAGACCAAGGTGGGGTTGGTGGTACGGCAGCGCTATGGGATCCCCTACCGGCTGGGCCTGGTGTTCGTCCTGGGGGTGATGGCCGCGGGGCCTGCCCTGGTCTGGGCCTGGCATCGACTTTCGCGGAGGGGACGGGAACGGTTGGCCCGGGTGGCGTTGCTGGTCAGCCTGGGGCTGTACGTGCTCACCGCGTTTCCCCTGGACCTGCGCCATCCCACAAAGGTGCCGGCCTGGTATTTGCGGCCCAGCCCGCCGGTGCGGGATAATCCCCCTCCAGGAGGGCACGGATGAAGGTGCGCGTGATGACTCCGGCCGATGTGCCCGCGTGTGCGGCTATAATGGCGGAGACGCGGCTCTGGCAGCGGTATGGGGTGACCGAGGATCAGGCCGCGCGGCGCTTTCGCGAGGGGTTAGCGCAAGGCGCGACGCTGTTTGTGGCCGAGGTGGATGGCCGGGTGGCCGGATTTGTGTGGTGTGAGCCGCGCGGCGCGTTCGCGCGCAGCGGGTATATCCCCCTCATCGGCGTGGCCGAAGCGTACCGGGGGATGGGCGTGGGCGCGGTCCTCCTGGCCCGGGCCGAGGCGTTCCTGGCCCGCACGTCCCGGGACGTGTTCCTCCTGGTGTCGGACTTCAACACCGGGGCCCAGCGTTTCTACGAGCGCCACGGGTATGTCCGCGTCGGCGCGCTGCCCGATTACATCCTCGAGGGCATTACGGAGTATATTTATAGGAAGCGAGTTGAAGGCTGATCGAGTGACATATATGGCGTTTTGTCCTCGATCAGAAATCGACACTTCTTGCGCTGATTTTGGGAAGAAATTTAGGAAATTCCCGAGACTGTACCTGTTTCGTAGGGGTAACGGGAGAAGTTTTGGAATGCGGCGACCTGTCGCCGCTTTAATAACGGCTTTGGAGTAAGGTTTGTCCGGAGGCGTCATCATGGCGACTGCCACAATTCGCGGTATTCCGTACACATATGAAGTGATAGGTCAGGGCCCAGCCGTGCTCTTCGCCCACTGCCTGACCTGGAACCACCACGATTACGACGCGCAGGTGGAGGCCCTGGCTGACCAGTACACCCTCATCTTGCCCGACCAGCGCGGGCACGGCGGCACGGGCTATGTCGCGGAGCCCTACTCCCTGGCCGACATGGCCGAGGACTTGTACACCTTGGTGCGCATGTTGGACGTGGGACCTGTGCATTACGTGGGGCACTCAATGGGCGCGATGATGGGCCCACTTTTCGCGCTGGCTCACCCCGATGCGTTGCGGTCCATGACGTTGATCGGCGGTTCCCCGCGCGCGGAGAGCGAGGAACGCTTGGCCGGGTACCGCCAACTGGTGGCCGCGGTGCGCGCGGGACACCACGACGCGGTGGTCGACAGACTGGTGGGTTTGTTCTTCAGCCCCCTGAGCCGCAAGGCGCGGCAGGACGCGATCGCTCGCTACGTGGCCGACTTCAAACAACTGGATGGTGAGGGCCTCCACTGGACCGCGGAAGCCGTCTTCACCCGCCCGGACCTGGTTGAACGGTTGGGGGAGATCTCTGTGCCGACCCTGGTCATCGTCGGGGACAAAGATGTGGTCACCCCCGTAGCGAGGGCCCAGGAGATCGCGGACGGGATTCCCAACGCGCGACTTCTCGTCATCCCTGAGGTGGGGCACTTCGTACCCGCGGAGGCCCCGCACACCCTGACCGGCGCGCTGCAGGACTTCTGGACGAGTATCGAGTGAGGAAAGGTCGCGTGCTGTGTATTTCAGGTGGGCTTCACCGCCGAAATACACAACACGCACCTCCTTCAATCTTCAATCCCTTCAGGATGTGCCATGTCCGAGAACACACGCTGGCTCAATTTGCTCCGTCCGGACATACCGGACATGGAACCGTACACGCCCATATTGCCCTTTGAGGTGCTCAGTGAACGCCTGGGCCGACGGCCGGAGGAAATCATCAAACTGGACGCGAACGAGAACCCCTACGGCCCGTCGCCACGGGTGCGCGAGCGCCTGGCCACTTTTCCCCATTATCACATTTACCCGGACCCGCAACAGGAGCACCTGCGAGCCGCACTCGCGAAGTACGTGGGTGTCCCCGCGGACCACATCTTGCCCGGACACGGCGCGGACGAACTCATCGACCTGATCTGCCGCGTTTTCCTGCGCCCGGGGGACGCGATCATCAACACGCCCCCCACCTTTGGCATGTACGAATTCGACGCGGTCATCAACATGGGCCGGGTCATTCACGTGGCCCGGGACGACCACTTCCGGGTGGACGTGGACGCCATTGCCCGCGTGGTGGAACAAGGACGGGATAGCGAAGGGCAGGTGAAGATCATCTTCCTCACCTCGCCCAACAACCCGGACGGCAGCCTCCTCAGCGAGGAAGATCTGAAGGCACTCCTGGCATTGCCCGTCATGGTCGTGGTGGACGAAGCCTACATCGAGTTCGCGGGCCGGCCCGCCCTGGCCCCGCGCGTGCTGAACCATGACAACCTCATCGTCCTGCGTACCTTCTCCAAATGGGCGGGCATTGCAGGTCTGCGCCTGGGATATGGCATCTTCCCCGGCTGGCTCATGCCTCACCTCTGGCGCTTCAAACAACCGTACAATGTGAACGTCGCGGCCACGGTCGCGGGCCTGGCCGCGCTGGAGGACCGCGCGTACTACACGCGCACTACCGAAGCCCTGATCCGGGAGCGCGAGCGCCTCTACCGGGACCTCGCGCGTTTTCCCTTCCTGCACCCGTACCCCAGTCGCGCGAACTTTGTCCTGGCCCGGGTCATCGGCCGGGACGCGTGGGAGCTCAAGCAGTGGCTGGAACGGCGGGGGATTCTTGTCCGCTACTTTCGCAAGCCAGGCTTGGAGAATTGCATCCGCGTCAGCGCGGGCAAACCCGAACACACCGATGCACTCTTGGCGGCTTTGGAGGAATACGAGCATGAGACGTAAGATCGGTTGGTTTTTGAACGGGTTTATCATTTTGTTATCTTTTGTGTATCTGGTCTTCTTTTTATTTGCCGCAATGAAACGTCTGGAATATCCCTTTGAGTTGGAGTGGGTCGAGGGGGGGATTCTGCTGGAGGTGGAACGTCTTCTCTCCGGCCAGGCCTTGTACGTAGCCCCTAGCCCGGCTTATGTGCCGTTCATTTATCCCCCTCTTTACTTTTACGCGGCCGCGGCTGTGTCCTCGTTGGTGGGACCGGGCTTCACCGGGTTGCGCTTGGTGTCTTTGGGGAGCACGTTGATCACGTTCTTGGTCATAGGGATATGGGTGTGGAAGGAGACACGGCGGGTTCTCCCCTCCCTGGCTGCTATTGGCTTCTACGCGGGAACCTATCCGCTCAGCGGTACATGGTTTGATGTAGGCCGCGTGGATGCTTTCTTCTTGATGTGGGTTCTTTTGGCGGCTCTGTTGGTGCGATTTTCCACCGGGGCACTCGGAGGATTACTGGCCGGCTTGACGCTCAGCGCGGCTTTTTTCACGAAACAGACGACATTGACCATCGCGTTGCCTCTTTTAGTGTACGCGCTCTTCTCTCCACGGCTTTCCTCCCGGGTGTTTTTGGTAACGTTTGTAGGGATTACCTCGGTAGCCGTTGCGATCTTAAGTGTGTTCTCTCAAGGCTGGTTTGTGTATTACATTTTTTATTTGCCCGCGCATTTTCAAGTGTTACCTTCCCGGCTCTGGCGATTCTGGAAGGTGAACATGTTGGCTTATGTGGGTATGGCGTTCTGGGGATATTTGCTCCTTCTGGCGTGGGATGGTCTGGAGCGGCAGTGGGAACGATGGGGAGTTTACGTCGCTTTGTTTGTAGGGATGGTGGGGAGCGCTTGGCTCTCGTGGGCGCACCTCGGAGGGTATGCTAACGATTTGATGCCTGCCCACGCGTTGTTGGCCATCGGATTGGGTGTATTTATGGCGGGGGGAACAAAACGATTTGAGGTCTCGGATGTGAATATTGCTGTGCCGATATTGGTCCTCTTGCAACTTCTGACGCTCATTTACTCTCCCCGGGTTTATATTCCTCGGGCGCGAGATCGGACGGCGGGGGAGAACTTGGTCCAGCGCGTGCGCGGTCTCAAAGGGGATGTCTATATTCCCTTCCACCCGTATTTGGCCGAACGCGCGGGGAAAGAGGAAAGCGCTCACGTGGGCGCGGTGGCCGATGTGGTGCGTGGTGATCCAAAGGGGTGGGGACTTTACATACGGACGGCCGTCCGACAGGGGATTCGTAATCGGGTGTACGGAGTCATTATTCTGGATACGCCCGGGCGCATTTTTATCGATGAAGACACCGAGCGCCTGGTACACGATTATTACCGAGGTCCTCTTCGTATTTTCCGAGAGGAAGATGTGTTTTTCCCGGTCACGGGATGGCGCACGCGGCCGGAACGACTGTATCGTCGGTAAAACCTCCTGGGGGGCATTACTTTCGTGCTTGTGATTTCGTTTATCGTGATGATGGGATCTGCATTAACGTTATCACGAAATTCAAAAATGAAATGACGCACATTGCGGTTTTTGTTGGTATCTCGTGTTGCCTGGCCCAGTAGTGTCAAGTTCTTTCTGTAAATTGTGCGGGTTAGGTGCGACGACGCATCTCTCGGTTCAAGCGTTCCACCATGTTCGTGGTTCGGATACGACGCCCATGCGCCTTGGGAGAGTCGAACACGGCCAAATCCTCTTGCCCTTTTCTAGTCTTCCCTCTCGTCCTCCTCCTGTCCTCCAAACACCTTCCACACCACCGGGCGGAAGTGAGATATAGGCAGGTGTGGTGAAGACGGTGGACATGTGTGAGGGGGCAGAAAGATGTGCGTCTGGGCGCGGGAAGGTGATCGCCGGCGCGCGTGAACGCGAGCACCAACGCGCACAAACTTGCGCGCCAGCGCGCGTAACTTCGCGCGCCGGCGCGCGCAAAGTCGCGCGAAATTGCATTGACTTTTGAGTAGGCATCTTGTTATAATATCTCTGTCCGGACGGCGCCGTCGGAAAGGGAATGTTGGGGAAGCGCTTCCCTCCTCGATCTAGTTATTTAAGCGAGGAGGTGGATTGTGGGACTGGAGTATGCAATTTACCCTTCACCGAACATAACCTGGCGGACCGTTGTGTTGGTTTCTCTTATTCTCCTTGTATTTACAGCAATTGCATTTGCTTGGTGGTACCCTCAGTGGCGAGTCATAAGTGATGTACGAGATGGCCCTTACGAAGCTTGCGCTCTTTACAGTTTCTGGTATGTGCACCATATAACGGAAGAGAAATTCATGTGTCATGATGGAAGCGGATACTGTTATCCAACCGGTGAGACACGCCAAAGAACAGAACTTCGATGTGAACCATAAATAAAGCAACCCGGGGTAAGCAAGAGTTTTGTCCTTGCTTACCCCTGAGAGCATCTCTCAGAGAGTTCTGATATTGACGGAATTGTCGGATTCTATGGGACATAATAGAACCACAATGTTTCCTATCAGAATCTCTACGAAGATAGGCCTATTCATCACCGTCCTCATCTTGTTGGGAGTGGCATCATGCGCCCAGCCCGAGGTGCGTTCTGTAAAACACATCTATTTCTTCACCAACATCCCCCTGTCGCTGGATGGATACATCCAGGAATTCGAGCAAACCTACCCGAACATCCGCGTCCATGTCTTCTACGATCTCCCGGACAGGGAATGGCCCCGCCACTATGATGCGGCGTTGCTCTCCATCCAGCCTCAGGATACGCTTCTCCTTCAGGACCTCACCCCCTTCGCGGACGCGGACCCCGCGTTTCGGCCGGAGGACTTCCTGCCCGGGACCCTCGCGGCCGGTCGGGCGCACGACCGCTGGGTGGTCTTGCCGTTGGGCATGGATTTCCATGTCCTCCTGTACGACACGCAACAACTGGCCGAGGCCGGCGTTCCCCAGCCCACAGCCGAGTGGACGTGGGCCGATCTCAAGGAAGCCATCGTTCAAATCGACCGAGCCAAGGCCCGTTCCCGGTCAGGACGCGCGGCCTCTTTCACCCTGCGCTATATCACCCTGGCCAACTGGCTGCTCACGCAAATCCAGCCGTACCGCCAGGTGGGAGAGCGCTATGAGCCTCGGCTGAATGATCCGGAGGTGTTGGCAGCCTTAAGGGGGCACCGAGATCTTCTCTCTTACCTGGGCCTCCACGTGGAAGAGCTGAACGCTTCCCTTCCCATGTGGGACCCTGTCACCCCCTTAAGCCAGGGACATGTGGCCATGGCCGTTGTTCGCTACAGCCAACTCTCCTTTATGGCGTCGGTCCTGCAGGCGAATCCCTACATTGCGTATGCCCCCCTGCCCCAACCGGTGTGGGTGGGCGTGGACGGTCCCGGAGATGTACGTTTAGGTCCGGTGCTCGCCATGAGCCGGGGCAGCCAGGTGCAGCCTGAGGTGTGGCGTTGGTTTGTGTTCTTCAGCGAGCGCTTCTTGCCCGTGAACAAAGTGCCCACACGGCGGGCGTTGTTGTCCCGGATGAAAAGGCCCCCATCGCTCACGCCGGCACAACAGGAAGCGTTGCTCACCGCGGTCACCCAGGGGTTACGTCGTTGGGCTCAAGATCCGCACGCGGCGGTGCGGCACATCCTGGGCCGCTACCTCGTGCAGTTGCTGGTGCAACTGGCCGCCGAAGAGGTGGACGTGGACGCGGTCCAGCAGCAGGCGGCCGCCGCGGTGGCTTCCTGGTACAACCGGCCGAAGGATCCCGAGCCCTTTACCGTCATGCCGCCTATCCCGCCCGAGGAACTGGCCCGGAAAAAGCGGCTGCGGGTCATGCAAGAAGGGCTGGCCTCGCCGGAAGCCCGTTCCTACGTGCAGGCCTTTGAAAGGACGCATCCTGAGTGGTGGGTTTCCTTTTGGCCCGGTGCGGCCGAAGCCGACGCCGTGGCTTTCGATGTGGACCCCGGTGTGCCCCTGGCCGCCACGGGCGCGTTTCTCACGCCTTTGATGACGGTCGAGCACATCGGCGAGGTGGCTCCCCATCTCCGGGAGGAGGACTTCTGGCCCCAGGCACTGAGCCTCCCCTCCTGGCAGGGGCGCTTGCCCGGGTTGCCCGTCGCCTTGAGCCCCGTGCTGCTCTTCTACGCCCCCAACGTGTTCATCCAGCTGGAACTTCCGCCTCCCGACGCGTCGTGGTCGGTGCACGATGTGTGGAACGTGGCTGCCGTTATCCACGAGAAAGCGTCTCACCTGATCCCTTATGCCCCCCAGGATGGTTACGAGCTGGCCTTTGTCCTGGAACAACAGGGCATTTCCCTCTTCTCCGACGCGCTCGTCCCCCAATTCACGGCTGCGCCCGTGCTCCGGGCATTAGAGCAACTGCGCACGTGGGTGGGACCCGGACCGCTCCTGCGGGGTACACGGCCGGCGGCCTTGATGTTCGCGTTTCGGTACGCGCCGGCCGGGTATGTGCCGGTGGCGTTGATGCCGCGTCCCGGAACCCGTTGGCCGGTGCGTGTCTTTCTGGTGGGCGTGAACCGCCGGAGCCCTCACCCCCGCATCGCCTGGGAGTGGGCCGTATTTGCCGTCGAACACCCCGAGCTGGTCGCCCAGGGCATGCCCGCCCTGCGGAGGTTGGCCCAGGATGAGGCCACACGGGCCCGCCTGGGGGAACCGCGCTACACCGCGGCCATGACCACGCTGCAGCGCGTTCCACCCACGCCCCTGACCGACGCCGACGTGCTGAAGAGCCTGGCCCTCTGGTGGTTTGACCAGGCCCTGCGGGCGGTGGGGCCGGAGGCGGACCTGGCCCAGGTGCTGGCGCCGGCCCAGGCCAAGGCGGAAGCCTTTCTCACCTGCACGGGAGGCGAGGTGGGGGACTGGGAGCACGTGGTGGCCTGCCTCCGCCAGGTGGACCCGACCCACCCCCTGGCGCGGACGGAGTAGTGGCGCGGATGGGCCATCCGCACCACAGGCGACCTTTCCCAAATCGGCGGAAGTGCAGATAATGGGAGAGGCCACACGTGGGGTGGGAAAACACCATAAGCGTTAAGAGGTTCAACGGAGCATGAGACGGCTATCGCGCGTCGTTCAAAGGGGCCAGCAGGCATCCGTCCGACCGTTGCAATACCGAGAGGCGTATCTCCGTACACATCTGGCCCTCTTCCTCCTTTTGATAACAGGCCTCCTGGTCGCGTGCGGGAGCCGGGGGCGACCCCAGGCGACCCCTACCCCCATCCCCACGCCCGCGCGGCCCGTCCAAC
>CAYPUG010000017.1:20540-35519 GCA_964413905.1 uncultured Anaerolineae bacterium
CCACGTACGTGGTGCAGCGGGGCACGGTGGTGGTCAGCGCCACTTTCAACGGCCGGGTCAGCGCCGCGGACGAGGTGCGGCTTTACTTCCGCCGCGATGGAATCGTGAAACGGGTGTACGTGCAGCGCGGGGAAGACGTCCATCAGGGCGACCTCCTGGCCGAACTGGAGGCCGCGGACCTGGAGCGGGAACTGGCCCGGGCGCAGCACAACCTGGAAATGGCCAAACTCGCCCTCGCGGCCAGCCAACAGGCCCGGGAGGCGCGCCTCACGGAAGCCGAACACCAGGTGCGCCTGGCGGAGCTGCAATTGGAAGCCGCGCGCGAGGAGGCCCGGCGTCAACTGCGCATCGCCCAGCAGGAACTGGCCAAACTTCAGGCCCAGGACCCCACCCCACAGAAGGCCCAGGCCGAAGCCCGCCTGGAACAGGCCCGCGTCCAGCTGGAACGGGCCCAGGCCGCATATGACGCGGTCGCCTGGCGTCCCGACATCGCCGCGCTCCCCCAGGCCATGCAACTGCAACAGGCCACCCTGGCGTACCAACAGGCCAAAGCCGCTTACGAGTTGGCCTTGCAAGCCGTGCGCATCCACGCCATCGACCTCCAGCTCCAGGCGGAGAAAGTGGCCCAGGCCCGCCGCCGCCTGGAGCGCCTCCAGGACGACGCGCCCAACACGCCCGAGGAGCTGGCCTTGGTTCAGGCCCAACAGCGGCTGGAAACCCTTCGCCGGGAGGAGGACCTGGAGGCACGCATCCGGCTCGAGGACGCCCGCTTCCAGGTGGAGGACGTGCGCGCCCGCCTGGAGGAGACCCGACTGCGGGCGTCGGTGGACGCGCGGGTGATCGCCCTGAGCCTCGCGGTGGGCCAATCCGTCCGCGCCTACCAGCCCGTCCTCATCCTCGCCGACCCCCGGCGCCTCGCCGTCACGGCTCAACCGGACGCGGATATCTTAAGCTCCCTGCGGGAAGGGCAGCCTGTCACCATCACCTTGCCCAGTCGTCCCGGCCTCGTCCTTCCCGGCCACATCGACCGACTTCCCTACCCCTACGGCAGTGGCGGGCAGGCGGAGGGAACGCCGGAGGAGGGCACCATTGTGCGCATCCGTTTCGACCGTGACCCCATCGCCCAGGGCCTTCAGATAGGGGATCTCGTCGAGGTGCACGTGGTCTTGGCCCGCAAGGAGAATGTCCTCTGGCTACCCCCTGAGGCCATCCGCACCTTCGGCGGCCGTACCTTCGTGGTCGTGCAGGAAGGAAACCTGCGCCGCCGGGTGAACGTCACCCTGGGCCTGCGGGGCAAGGACCGGGTAGAGATCCGGTCGGGGTTGGAGGAAGGTCAGGTGGTGATCGGGCCATGATGGGGATTCTTCTGCGTCGCCTCTGGCACCAACGGGCCCTTTCCCTGGTCCTGTGGATGGGGATGACCACCGTCATCGCGCTTGCCGCGGCCATCCCGCTCTACGCGGATGCAGTCCACTACCGGGTGTTGCACGCTCACCTCCAGGCGGAGGACCATCACCCGCCGTTCGCCTTTCTCTTCCGCTATGTGGGCGATTGGTACGGCCCCGTGGCCTGGGCGCCGTACGAGCAAGTGGACCGGTTCTTGACGCAGGACGCCCCGGCCCGCATCGCGCTTCCTCTCCGCCTGCAGGCGCGCTTCGTCCGCTCCCCGCGGCTTCGGGTTTTCCTTCCAGATGGGGACGCGCAGGAAACCCAGCCCCTTTTCTGGACCCACATTGCCTTCATGTCGGCCCTGGACGAGCACGTGGCCATCGTGGACGGAGCGTACCCGCCGAATGCCGCGGCCGGTCCCCTTCCGGTTCTCATCAGCGAGGGGCTGGCCGATAGCGTGGGCCTGAACGTGGGGGACGCGCTCCTCCTGGTGGGGAAGGAGGGGGAGCCGTTCCCCGCGCGCGTGAGCGGCATCTGGGTGCCCCGGGACGAGCACGACCCGTACTGGTTTTACCCTCCGGAGGCGTTCCAGGAGACGCTGTTCATCCCCGAGCCACTGTTTCGGGAGCAGGTGGTCCCGCGGTGGGAGAAGCCGGTGAACCAGGCGGTGTGGTACGCGGTGTTCGACGGCCGCGCGGTCCGCAGTGAGGACGTGCCCGGCCTGGTGCGCCGGATCCGCCGTGTGGAAGCCCAGGTCGCCGCGCTGCTGCCCCATCTGGCGCTGGAAGTCTCCCCTGTGGACGCGCTGGAACAGTACCGCCACGCCGCGGCCACGCTGGCCTTGCAGATGACCCTGTTTAGCCTGCCTATTTTCGGCCTGCTCCTGGCTTTCCTGGGCCTCGTGGCCACCATGCTGGGTCTGCGCCGGCAGGGGGAAATCGCCATCCTCCACAGCCGCGGGGCCCGGCGGGGACACGTAGTCGCGCTGCAAGTGGGGGAAGGCATCGTCCTGGGCCTCGTGGCCCTGCCCCTGGGGCTCCTCCTGGCCGGCGAGCTGGCCAGGCGACTGACGCTCGTCCACGTGTTCCTTGACCCGGCCTTCGCCCTTGCCCCGACCTCCTTGCCGGTGCGCTACGGCCGCACGGCGGTACTTTTCGCCGCCGCGGGGCTCCTCGCCGCGCTGATCGCCCTGGCCCTGCCCACGTGGTCCGCGGCCCGCCACACGGTGATCTCTCACAAGCAGGCCCTCTCCCGGCCCCCACGCGCGGCCTTCTGGCAGAGGGTTCACGCGGAGGGGTTGCTCCTCTTGCCCACCCTGTACGGCTACTGGCTGCTGCGGAATCGTCCCGCCGTAGGGCAGGAGGTAGACTTCTTCGCCAACCCCTTGTTGTTCCTCGCCCCCACCCTGTTCGTGGTGAGCGGCGCCCTTTTGGTAGTGCGGTTGTTTCCCTGGGGAGTGGGAGGGTTGGCCGCGTTGTGGGAACGCTTCCCCAGCATCGTCCCGTTCTTAGCCTTCCGCTATCTGACCCGGGCGCCCGGTCTGGTCACCACGCCGTTGACCTTGCTCATCCTCACGGTGGGCCTGGCCACGTTTATCGCTTCCACCGCGGTGACCGTGGACCGCAACATGTACGACCAGGTGTATTACCGGGTAGGCGCGGACATGCGATTGACCGAGTTGGGGGAACGCGTGCCGCAGGAGGAGAATGCCCAGGGAGAGGCCGCCGGAACGTGGGTCTTCCTGCCCGTTTCCGAGCACTTGCGCGTCCCAGGCGTGCGGGCGGCAACGCGGGTCGGCATTTACGCCGCGGAGGTCTCCTTGACCGGAGGCGTGGAACGGGGGCAGGTGGTCGGCGTGGACCGGGTGGCCTTCCCACAGGTGGCTTTTTTCCGCCCGGATTTCGCGGGAGGTCGGTCCCTGGGTGCGCTGATGAACGCGCTGGCCCAGGACCCGATGGCGTTGCTCGTGCAGCGTTCTTTCTTGGCGCGCCACGGCCTGCAGGTGGGGGATTCCCTGGCGTTGACCGTAGGGGCCGGAGACCTGCAGGCGCGGGGTGTGTTCGTTATCGTCGGCACGTTCGACCTGTTTCCCGGCGTCTCCCTGGAAAAGGGGCCCCTCTTTGTGACCCACCTGGACACCCTGTTCGAGTTGTGGGGGGGCGAAGTGCCCTACGAGGTGTGGTTGCGCCTGGCCCCGGGGGTGCGCGGGGAGGACGTGGTGGCGGGCGTGCGCAGCCTGGGCATTCCGGTGGTCGTGGCCGAGGACGCGCGGGCGCAGGTGCAGGAGGCGCAGCAACGCGCGGCCCGAGAAGGGGTCTTCGGCGTCCTGTCCGCGGGCTTTCTCGCCGCGGCGTTCCTCACCCTGTTAAGTTTTGTCTTGGTCGCGGTGCTCTCCTTTCGGCGGCGCTACGTGGAACTGGGGGTGCTGCGCGCGCTGGGGTTCTCCCAAGGGCAAATGGCTTGGCTCCTGGCCGTGGAGCAGGTCACGGTGTTCCTGGTCGGACTGGCCGCGGGGGTCGGGTTGGGTCTGGCCGTGAGTTACCTGTTCATTCCCTTCCTCCGGCCGGAAGTCCCCATTCCCCCCTTCATCGTGCACATCGCCTGGCGGGAGATCGGGGGGATGGTAGGGCTTTTCGGCGTGGCGTTAACCATCTCATTGGCTGTGGTGTGGACGTTGTTGCGGCACCTCCGGCTGTTTGAAGCGGTGAAGATGGGGGAGATGGTGTGATGGCGGCCTTTATCCGGTGTGAGAACTTGGTCAAAATCTACACGGTGGCCGACATCGAGCGGGTGGCGTTGCAGGGGTTGGACCTGGAGGTCGCGGCAGGGGAGATGTTGGGCATCGTGGGGCCTTCCGGCGCGGGCAAGAGCACCCTGCTCCACATTCTGGGGGGCCTGGATCGCCCTTCTGCGGGAAAGGTGGAGGTGGGCGACCGGGACCTGGGGAAGATGTCCGACCGGGAACTGGACGCGTACCGTCTGCAGGAGGTGGGCTTTCTCTGGCAGATCCCCGCGCGCAATTTGGTACCGTACCTGACGGTGTGGGAAAACGTGCAGCTGCCCATGCTCCTGGCCGGGCAGCGAGCTCAAGAGCGGGAGGCGCGCGCGCGGGCATTGTTGGAACAGGTGGGGCTGTGGGAGCATCGACACCACCGGCCGGTGGAACTCTCGGGCGGACAGCAACAGCGAGCGGCCCTGGCCGTGGCTCTGGCCAACGCGCCCCGACTGCTCCTGGCCGACGAGCCCACGGGGGAGTTGGACTCCGAGAGCGCGCGAGAGATTTACCGGATGCTCCGACAGTTAAATGAGACGTACGGCTTGACCACCCTCATCGTGACGCACGACCCGCAGGTCATTCGCTATGCCGATCGGGTAGTGGCTATTCGCGATGGCCGGGTGAGCACGGAAACCATCCACAAGGAAGGAGACTGGGTGCGGGCCCTGGCGCGGGCGCCGGAGGCGGCGGCGGGATACGAGGAATACGTGGTCGTGGACCCTTCCGGGCGGCTACAGGTGCCGCGGCCGTTGTTGGAGAAAGTCGGCATCACGGACCGGGCCGTGGTCGAGGTGCGGGAAGAGGGGATCTTGCTCCGCGCGGTAAGACGGAGTGACAATCCGTCCCGAAAGGAGGAACCCAGGCTATGACCACCCCCCTTGTGCGCGCCACAGAGGTTCATCGCATATACCGGGTGGGACACCACCAGGTCCACGCGCTCCGGGGCGTGAACTTGGAGGTACCCCGGGGCCGTTTTGTGCTCATCCGGGGGCGCTCCGGCTCGGGCAAGACCACGCTCCTCAACTGCTTGGGCGCGCTGGATGTGCCCACTCGGGGCCGTATCTGGGTGGACGGCAGGGAGATCACGGCCCTTTCGGAAAGGGAACGCACCCTCTTTCGGCGCTTTAAGGTGGGGTTCGTTTTCCAGTCCTTCGCGTTGCTACCCGCCCTTTCCGCGGCGGAAAACGTGGAGGTCATGCTGCGCTTGGCCGGGGTCGGCGCGGCGGAACGGCGCCGCCGCGTGCAAGAGTGCCTGGAAATGGTGGGATTGCGCGAGCACGCGCGGCACAGGCCCTACGAACTTTCCGGGGGCCAACAGCAACGGGTAGCCATCGCGCGGGCCCTGGCCCTCAACCCGCCCCTTATCCTGGCCGACGAGCCCACCGGCGAACTGGACTCGGCCACCGCGGGGGACATATGGCGTCTCCTGCGCCGCTTGGTGGAGGCTCACGGGCGCACTGTCATCCTGGCCAGCCACGACCCCGCGGCCCTGGCGTATGTAGATGAAGTTTACGAGATCGAGAATGGAGTGTTACGACCGGTGCACAAATGACCCGCTCCGATGCACATGGTGACCAGGCCGAGGGGTAGCCTCTTGCCCTCTCCTAGTCCCCCCTCTCGTCCTCCCCCTGTCCTCCAAACACCTCCCACACCACCCGACGGAAAGTTAAGTGTCCGTTGCGGATCTCTGTGAGACCCCATGTGCACGCCTTGCGTACGGCCTCCGCCCATCCTCGTACCTGTAACCGTTCATATAGTACTTTGCGTTTTCGGCGCACGGTGCCCTCGGAGCAACCCAAGCGTTGGCTTAAGGCATCCACGTCCTCCCCCAGGAGCAGTCCGTTCCAAAGGTGCCATAGGTCCGAGGGGAGGGCGGTAAGGATGGGGGCGATGGTTTGGCACCAGAGGAGGGCGCGTTGAAGGAGGTGGAGGGGCCACGTGGTGTACCCTTGAAGCATCAGGTGCAGGGAGTGAAGCACATCGGTTGCCGGCATGGCCTTGTCGAGGAAGGCGGGGAAGCCCCAGTGGTGGGCCAGCCAGAGGTGGAAGGAGGAGGGGTGGGTGGTCCAGGAGATGATATGGAGGTGGGGGTGTTGGCGGTGGAGGTGGTGAGCCCAGAGGAGGCCGCAGGTTTGAGGTAAGTGGATTTCGACCAAGAGAAAAGCGGCATGTGGGAAGGAGAGTTCCTCGGTGGAGGAGGGGTTCAGCACGAGGGCTTGGATGTGGTGGTTTTGGAAGAGCCGTTGATAAGCCTGGGCAGCCAAGGGTTGATCTACGATGAGAAGCGGAGGTCGAGCAGACATAGGATGTACTCCTCGGGAAGGGTTGCGGTGTTTTTTCTAATGGGACATATAGCGTTTGAAGTGTAAGGCATATGGACAGAGACATGTACGGTGGAATTATACAACTTTTCTGCGAGAAGTCAAATAGCCAGTAGAAGAGGATATATTGTTATACATGAGAGGCCATTCAGGTGTGGTGAAGACGGTGGACATGCGTGAGGGGGCAGAAAGATGTGCGTCTGGGCGCGGGAAGGTGATCGCCGGCGCGCGTGAACGCGAGCACCAACGCGCACAAACTTGCGCGCCAGCGCGCGTAACTTCGCGCGCCGGCGCGCGCAAAGTCGCGCGAAATTGCATTGACTTTTGAGTAGGCATCTTGTTATAATATCCCTGTCCGGACGGCGCCGTCGGGAGAAGCATGATGTGGGGAAGCGCTTCCCCCTTTATGCTCATCCTAAATCTGAAGAGGTGTGTCATGGGGTGGAAGGCGTTTCGCAAAAGTGTCACTGTTCTTGTCGTTCTGGTGTTGGTATTCCTTCCCGTTACTACCGTATTCGCCTCCGGGGAGGCGCCTCCGGATGCCGTGTCATCGGCCCAAACAGCCTCTCCCGATTTGCAACGAGTGGAGGAGATGCAGGCCCGGATGGAAGCGTACATGGACGCCATCCGCAAGATGGAAGAGCACATGTATGTGGGACGAGATAAGCTTCTACATGTAGACGTGGCATCGGGGGCGGAAATTGGGGTGGATGAGGATATCTTTCAGGAATTGAAGGCTGCGCTGGATATAACTAATGCTCGCATTAAATCCGGAGATCTGCGGTTGCACGAGGTTTCCCTGAGTGATGGGAAGAACATTTTTGGGGAACCCGTTCCTCTTGTAGCTGCTGATACCACTCTGTTGCTAGGCCCTGCTGGAGAACTGCTCTCCCGCTGGTGCAATGGATGGACGGGGATAAGGTTTAACTGGTTTGGACCGCGGGTCTATCTAAACGATTGCCATACCCATTATGTTATATGGTTGGCGGGTATAGGGGCTGGTGTTGCGACTATCGGAGCGGCTATCGCTGGAGCAACCGGTGGTGGAGCGCCAGCTGCCGTAACACTTGGTGTAGCCGCTGGAGTGTTAACTGTAGGGGCAGCAACCGTCGGTTTAATTGATGAAATAGGAGGGCACCGAGGTATATATGTGCAATTGAAGTGGCCTATATGGTGGTGGTATCCAGCACCACTAGGATGGATATGGCATCAGTAACTGGTGAAGTGAGAAGTGATCTGTCCACTCGTAGGGGAAGGGGGATATCCGATATCGGGTGATGTAGGCTAAGTGTAGCCCGGCCCACACCACCCACTCTCCTTTTCTTCCCCTTCCTTGGTCCCTACTAAAAGCTCAACAGGAAACTTGCACGTGTGTTAGTATGTTGAATGGAGGTAAAGGCATGGGAACAACATGTCGGGGATTAGATGTCCTGTCAACGATTGCTATTGTAATTGCTATTGTAGCTTTCATAAGTTCTGCCATATCTGCAGGTGTTATAGCAAAAAGGGGAGAAGTTAATATGGCAATATTTATACTATCCCTTGGCGTTGTGGTTATTGGCACAGTTATAATCATGAAAATACTACTTTAATTACAGGATTTTCCTGAGAATTCTGAGTGTAGTATGCTAAAAACGAGAGATGGCAAGTAGTGTCAAGTTCTTTCTGTAAATTGTGCGGGTTAGAGCATGTTTGAAAATTCTTTTATCGATAACTCCAAGAGATAGCGACTACATGATAATTGTGCATTTATTCCAACTCACTACCGTACACATTTGCTCTTTCCTAGACATTCAAGCGGTCAACGGGACTGGTAAGGGGGGTAAGAAGCCCTTTGGGATAGGAAAGCCCTCCTTCAAACAATAGGCCAAGAAATGCAAACCCAACTGGAACAAACTCCAATCACAACGGTCCATGCGGTGGATACGACGTCGCCACCGCGGTTTCAAGGCATGGACGCCCAGATAGATAATCCAGATGTAAGCCAAAGCCGTGGCCAGGAGCAAGCGTTCCAGACGTTCCGGTATCGAGAGATGGCTGGCCTGGAGGTGAAAACCCCGTTCCTTCTGGTCCGAGAAGAAGGTCTCGATGAGTGCACGTTTTTCGTACAAGGCCAAGGCTTTCTCTGGCGAGGTGAGGTTAGAAACCAGGTAGATGGGCTCTTTCTCCCCTGCTTCCCAGTAGCCGATAATCATCAGTGGGCCGTACTCCTGGCGGGTGAAGCGAGCATCAGGACAATACCACGCCTGGTCCGGCGCCAGAGGCACGTCACCGATAGGAACCTGATAGTCAAAGGCGGTCATCAGCAAGGAAGGGGAGGTACGACACACGTAGTGCCAATCCTGGGCCTCGATTTCAGCCAACCATTCGACCCCATCGAACCCTCCATCGCCGAGGATGTAGACAGTGGCGACGAGTGGGATAAGGGGCACCACCTGCGCCAACATCGCACAATGCATCTTTTGGGGGACATTAGCACCGTACAGCCGCGTCCCAGGGTGGTGCCATCAATGACCAGCACCAAGGGCTCATGGGCCAAAACCCGAAGCAACACCTGAGCCATAGGCAACATGTAGGTGTCCCGGGCAAGGTTCTTATTCTGCAACCAACGGCGCAAGCGCATAACGAGACTCTCTTGCAAAATGCCGGAGGGAGTCCTCCTGGTGGTTGTGTTGAAAGGTCCCAAAAGGATACTATGAGCGACTCTCCTTATCCTAGACTCATTTGTACGGTAGAGAGTGGTGAATTAAAATTCATGAAAGAGGAGAGAGACTGATGATAAATATACCGTTTATCGTTGCACAAATTGTGAACCTGCTGATAATCGCAGTTGTTGTGACAATAGCGATTCTTCTTGTTTATGTACTATTCAAGATTGCCGCTCAACTAAATATGTCCGGGAGCAATAAAGAGTAGTGTCAAGTTCTTTCTGTAAATTGTGCGGGTCGGGTGCGACGACGCATCTCTCGGTTCAAGCGTTCCACCATGTTCGTGGTCCGGATACGACGCCCATGCGCCTTGGGAGAGTCGAACACGGCCAAATCCTCTTGCCCTCTCCTAGTCTTCCCTCTTGTCCTCCTCCTGTCCTCCAAATACCTCCCACACCACCCGACGGAAGATGAAAGATGGGCAGGTGTGGGGAAGACTGTGAAAGCGTGTGAGGGGACGTGTGGAAAGATGTGCTCAGGCGCGCGGTCATGTGATCGCCGGTGATCGCGTTCGCACTCACCGGCGCGCACAAAGTCGCGCGAAATGGTATTGACTTTTGAGGGTGGTCCCTGCTATAGTGGAGTGTCCGGACGGCGCCGTCGGGAGAAGCAAATATGGAGGGAAGCGCTTCCCCCTTTTATGCTCATCCTAAATCTGAGGAGGTATGTCAGCGTTTCGGAAAAGTGTCACCGTTCTTGTCGTCCTGATGTTGATATTCCTTCCTGTTACTCTGATTGACTGACACATCGCGTTTCATGTACCTTGTCGTAAAGAAGGAGTAGAAATTCGTGGGATTTTCGCCGCCGAAGGCGGCGAAAATCCCACGAATTTCCCTTCCTCTTTCTAGGCCAAGGTGCATTCGCAGAATTTTGTCAGTCAATCAGCCTGTTACTACCGTATTCGCCTCCGGGGAGGCGCCTCCGGAGGATGGTCAAATTTTTCGAGGGGATAATTACCAGCCGGACTCGGGTTACAGATATCTAAGGTTATATGAGGGGCTATTCCCTAGACCTTGGTGGGATCCCAGTTACTATCAATGAGAGAAGGGGTGACGGTCATGAACAAAAAGTATTTAACCCTGTTCATTGTCATCGTTGGCCTTTCGATCCTCATTCTCCTCAAACACGTGAGATCTACTCAGGCCGAGCCTGTGCTCAATTCCCTGGTCCAAAGTACCAGTACGTTACATTGTGCCTGGCAGGACCCTCAACCCGTGGATGAGGGATTCTTCCCGGGCGCTACTGATGCTTCTTCGCCCCTCCTCCAATTCCGCCAGGGGTATTCCCGGCTTGGACGGTGCACTCGCGGTGTCGTCGCCGCACTGGTGCTCGTCTATGAGGACGAACAACAAGCCAGCGACGCCGTGCACGCGTTAGTGCAAGACATCCCCGCTTCCGCGGTTGCCGTGTCCTTGACCGGGACGAATGACGCGGGCAACCAAAAGAAGGTGTGGAAAGTACAGGGCACGGAAGGGACCTAATTGTACGTAGCCCTCTGGCAAGAGGGCTCTATCGTGAAATCCATAACCGTGGAAACGCCTGCCAACATGCCCGAGAAGGAACCGCTGCAGATGCTCAAGCAGATGCTTGATACGTGGCAGTGATTGGGGACAGCGTGGTCGCACGATTCCAAGGGAGTACAGCGAACCGGGGGAGGCGAACAGGCATCCCCCACCGGGCGCGTTGAGCCGAACGGGGGATGCCTTTGTTTATTCAAGATAGCCTTTTTTGCCTTGGCAGCGGTTCACTCAATGAAGCGGGTTCGGTCTGGATAGCCGCGGGACCTATAGCATCTCGAAAATCCCCGCCGCGCCCATGCCCCCGCCGATGCACATGGTGACCAAGCCGTAGCGTCCGCCTCGGCGCTTGAGTTCGTGCAGGATTTGCACGGTCAACTTCGCGCCCGTGCATCCCAGCGGATGCCCCAGCGCGATCGCGCCGCCGTTCACGTTTGTCTTCTCCAGGTCGAAGCCCAGGGTGCGGATAACCGCGAGGGACTGGGATGCAAAGGCCTCGTTAAGTTCAATAAGATCCATATCATCAATGGAAAGGCCCGTCTTCTTCATCACCTTGGGCACCGCCTCGATAGGCCCGATGCCCATGATGTCAGGGGGAACACCGGCCACGGCAAAGCCTACAAACCGCGCGATGGGCTTCAACCCTAACTCCTCGGCCTTCTTGCGGCTCATCACCAGTACCGCGGCCGCGCCATCGTTCATCTGAGAGGAGTTCCCTGCGGTCACCGTGCCCCCTTCCTTGAACACGGGCTTGAGCCGGGCCAAAGCTTCCATGCTCGTGTCCCGACGCGGGCCCTCATCCGTGTCAAAGATGATGGTCTTTTCTTCCACTGTGCCGTCCGGGTGCAGGACCTTCTTCTTCACCTCCAGGGGGACGATTTCCTCCTTGAATTTCCCCGCGTCAATGGCCGCAATCGCGCGCTGATGACTGCGCAGCGCGAACGCATCCTGGTCCTCCCGGCTGATGCCGTACTGCTCCGCGACGCGCTCCGCGGTGTGACCCATGCTAATGTACGCCTCAGGGTAATGCTCGGCCAACCAGGGATTAGGCCGAAACTGGACCCCCGTCATCGGCACCATGCTCATGGACTCCACACCGCCCGCGATAATGATATCCGCGAAGCCGGCCATAATGCGCTCTGCGGCCATCGCGATGGTCTGCAACCCCGACGAGCAGAAGCGGTTAATCGTCGCCGCAGGAACCGTGTACGGGAATCCCGCGCGGAACACGGCCAGCCGCGCGATGTTCAGTCCCTGGGGGCCCTCAGGCATCGCGCAGCCCATGAGCACATCCTCGATCATCTCCGGGGTCACTCCGGGCGCGCGGTTGACCACCTCCTTGAGGACCACCGCGGCCATATCCTCGGGACGCATGTCCCGCAATGTTCCCTTCTTCGCCTTGCCAACGGCTGTCCGCACAGCGGATACAATGACGGCTTCTTGCATGGCTCGCTCTCCTTCATAAATCTCGGATGATCTTGCGATACAGCCTTTCAGATATTCGGAAGTTTTGTTCCCTCAGCACGTGTATTGCCTGTTGTATATTGATTTCAACGCCCATCTTATGTGATAGGAGCAAAATCCCAAGAGTGCCTGTGACATTTAAACCCATCTGTACGGCTCGAAGGCGCGCCATCCGGTCATCTAAGACAACGTGTTGAAGTTCCAACTCACGTGCCAACACAATGACCTCCGATTCTCCCCAATCCAGCTGACTCAACAGCGCATCAACGGCCAAATGGTCATGAACCGGTTTCACGTGAATGAACCCATTCGAGATAGCACGCATTGTTTCTTGGGAGCCAGGAAGTCCTTGGCCCAACTCTACCACTTCCGTGTAGACGGCTTCCGGGATGTACACCTCATCAAACACTCGCCACAAGAGGGCAAGATGATCTAACACGGATAAGTAGATGAGCGGACTGGCATTGACGACGACAGATACACGTTGCATGCCCTACTCCTGCAAAGATGCGATGAACGCCCGATCTTCCTCGTACTCAGGAGTACCATACTCATACGCGGGAATACCCTTCTTTTTGAGATACAGGGCGAATTCGTAGCGGGTCATGCCGGCCAAATGCGCTGCCTTGGCCAGACTGATTGTACCCTCTACGAAAAGCCCTACGGCCAAAGGAAGGAGAAGGGCATCCGCGAGATCTCCCTCTGAACGACGGGCCTGCAACGTTGTCCATATGTCTAAAGGCACTCGCAATCGGATGGATTTGCTCTTGTCCATAATAGAACCTCTGATAATTTGCGCCTTACGCCTCAGTTCCTCGTCACCTTCCCCGTTTTCAGGAAGTTCCAGATCCGTTCCAACGTCTTGGGTTCCTGGGCCAGTTCCACAAAGGCCTCCCGCTCCAGGTCCAGAATGTGCCATTCATCCACCCAGGTGGGGCGGTCATGGTCGCCGCCGGCCAACACGTAGGCCAGGTGATTGGCAATTTTCACCTCGTGGTCGGTGATGTAGTTCGCCTCGCGCATGGACCACACCGCCATCCTCAGCGCGGCCAGGAGGTCCCGACCCGCGGCGTAGATCTTCTCCGGCACCGGAGGCTGATACCCCTGACGCACCAGTTCCAACACCTCCTGCTTCGCCTCCGCGATGAGGAAGTCCGGGTTCATCACGATGCGGTCGGCCGCGGTGAGGAAGCCCATTTGCCGCGCCTCTTCCGCGCTGGTGGACACCTTGGCCATCGCGATCTGCTCGAACACCCGCTGGAGGAAGGGCAATGGGTCCGCGCCTTGGGTGCGCATGGCCGGGTTCACCACCCTCCGCAGGAGTTCCTTGCAGCCACCGCCGGCCGGGATCAGGCCCACGCCCGTCTCCACCAGACCCATATACGTCTCCGCGGACGCGACCACCCGCGACGCGGCCAACACCACCTCTGTACCGCCGCCCAACGTCATGCCGAAGGGTGCGGCCACAATGGGCTTGGGGAAGTAGCGCACCGTCATCATCAGGCTCTGGAACTCCTTCACCATCTGGTGGAGCAAGTCCACCATCTTCTGCTGGCCGGCCATCGCGATGTTGAACACGTTCGCGCCCGCGCAGAAGTGCTCGCCCTGGTTGCCCACGACCATGCCGTCAAAATCCGTGTCCAGGCGCTTGAGCGCGATTTCGTACATCTTGAAGATGTCCGGATCCAGCGCGTTGGCCTTGGTGTGGAACTCCAGCAGGAGCACGCCATCCCCCAGGTCAATAAGGCTCGCGCTCAGGTTGCGCTCGATCTCCTTGCCCTGGGCCTTCAGGTCCTTGAGCACGATGACATTAGGGTTCACGGGCATGGGCTTGTACGCCTTCGCGTGGAAATCGTAATACCCCACCACGCGACCGTTCTCGTACTGGTAGAAGGAGGGATGCCCGGTCTCCAGCATCTCCTTCACCCAATCGGCGACCAGATAGCCCTCCTTCTCCATCCGTTCCACCGTCTCCGCGACGCCCAGTGCGTCCCACACCTCAAAGGGCCCCATCTCGTGGTTGAACCCCCAGCGCATCGCGTTGTCCACATTGATAATATCGTCCGCGATTTCCGGCGTTACATAGCCCGCGTAGGAACACTGGTTAGCCAAAGTAGCCCACACCAATCGTCCCACCTTATCATCCTGAGCAACGAGGAAGCGCAGGCGTTCGCCCAGGTCCTCCATGTCCTTGGCCTTTTTCACCGTATCCCAGCGGGGCTTTTGGGGGGGCTCGTATTCCAGGGTCTTCAAGTTGAGGTGCCAGAACTCCCGCTTGCCGTCCTTCGTCACCTTTTTGTAGAAGCCCTGGCCCGTCTTGTTCCCCAACCAGCCCTTCTCCAGCAGGAAGTTGGTCACCCGCTGAACGTTGGGGTCGGTAAGGAGATCGCGGAAGGGGTCGTGGGGGATGGCCTCGTACAGGTTGCGGGAGACGTGGTCCATCACGTCAATGCCCACCAGATCCATCAGGCGGAAGTGCGCGGTCTTGGGTCGACCGATGAGTTGGCCCAGGATCGCGTCCACCTCTTCCACGGTGTAGTCGTTTTCAATGGCGAATTTGGAGACAAACGCGCCGGTGATGACCATCAGGCGGTTGCCGATGAAGTTGGGCGTGTCCTTAGCCCGGACCGCGCGCTTGCCCAGGCGGTGCTCCACGAAATCCGTCATAAAGTCCAGAATGTCCGGGTCGGTGGCCGGACCGGGGATGATCTCCACCAACTTCAAGTAACGGGGAGGATTAAAGAAGTGGGTTCCCAGGAAGTGGCGGAGAAACTCCTCGGATCGCCCTTCGCCGATGAGGCGCA
>CAYPUG010000018.1:0-32229 GCA_964413905.1 uncultured Anaerolineae bacterium
TGACGAGTTGAAGGCCGAACTGGAGCAAGTCAAGCAGGGCATCATCAACGGCGAGATCAGCACCGGTTGGCCGAAGTAACGCATAAACACTGAACTCCCGCGGGGCCCTTATCCCCGCGGGAGTTTTTAAATTTTACGTTCGCGTATCTTGGTCCTTCATTACCCATAAGGAGCCACGTGTACATGACACCGGTTCTGGAACTACGCAACATCACGAAACGCTTCCCCGGCGTTTTAGCCAACGACCACATTAACTTGACCCTCGAACAGGGAGAAATCCACGCGCTTTTGGGGGAGAACGGCGCGGGTAAGACTACGCTCATGAACATCCTCTACGGCTTGTACAAGGCCGACGAGGGTAAAATCCTCATTCGCGGCAAGCCGGTGGAGATCCGCTCGCCCAGCGACGCTATTGCTTTGGGCATCGGCATGGTTCACCAGCATTTTATGTTGGTGCCCGTGATGACCGTGACCGAGAACATCATGTTGGGCGCGGAATTCACCACATTGGGGCCTTTCTTGGATCGCAAGGCCGCGACACAGCGCATACGTGAACTCTCCCAGCGTTACGGACTGGAAGTTGATCCCGAGGCGTATATCAAGGATTTGCCCGTCGGTGTTCAACAGCGTGTGGAGATCCTCAAACTTCTCTACCGCAAGGCGGACATTCTCATCCTGGACGAACCTACCGCGGTGTTGACCCCCCAGGAGGTGGAGGAACTGTTTGAAGTTATTCGTTCCCTGGTGGATCAGGGGAATTCTGTCATTTTCATTACCCATAAACTGAAAGAAGTCATGGCCATTGCCGATCGGGTGACGGTTCTGCGCCGCGGCCGGGTTGTGGGCACGACCAAACCGGAGGATACCACCGAAGAAGAATTGGCTGCGATGATGGTGGGGCGAGAAGTGAGTTTGGTCGTGGAGAAATCCCCTGCGAAGCCGGGTGATGTAGTCCTCTCGGTGGAGGATCTGTACGTTCGAGATGTGCGAGGAGAAATGGCCGTGCGGGGAGTCGACCTGGAGGTCCGGGCCGGTGAGATCTTGGGCATTGCCGGCGTCCAGGGAAACGGCCAAACGGAGTTGGTGGAGGCGATCACGGGATTGCGCGAACCCGCACAGGGCCGCATTGTGATCAAAGGCGTGGATGTCACCTGGGGATCATCCCGGGCATTCTTTGAGCAAGGGGCCGCACACGTGCCGGAGGACCGGCAGCGGGATGGGTTGGTCCTTTCTTATCCCGTGCGGGATAACCTTATTTTGAACATGTATTACAAGCCGCCCTTTGCCATTGGCTTTCGAGTTCAGGAGAAGCCCATCGAGGAGAATGCCCGCCGCTTGGTGCGAGAGTTCGACATTCGTACCCCGAGCATCTACACCCCTGTGGCGAACCTTTCGGGAGGTAACCAGCAGAAGGTGATTGTCGCGCGAGAGTTCTCCCGACCCATTGACTTGCTGGTCGCGTCGCAGCCCACGCGCGGCCTAGATGTGGGGTCCATCGAGTACATTCACAAGCGTTTGGTGGCTAAGCGGGATGAGGGCTGTGCGATCCTGCTCGTCTCATCGGAGCTGGACGAGATTATGGCGCTCTCCGATCGCATCGCCGTGATGTATGAGGGCAAGATCATGGCCGTGCTCCCCGCGGAGGAAGCGACACGTGAACAATTAGGGTTGTTGATGGCAGGCGTTCGGCCACAAGAATCCACAGAGAACCCATCGGAGGTAGCGTGAACACGCAGGAGAAACGTTCTCAGTCTCAAGAGGGGAAGTCCCTCCCTTCGCCGGCTGAAGAGACCGGGCAACCGGCCGGATGGCGGGCGGTTGTAAACGCGTTATTATTGCCTTTGCTGGCCATTATCACAGCGTTGGTCTTAAGCAGCGTTTTTATTATCATTTCCGATACGGAATTGCTGAAGTTGTGGAAGGATTTTTTCAACGCTCCCGGCATTGCCCTCGCGGCCAGTGTGGAGAAATTGAAGATTTCCTATGGCGCGCTGATCAGCGGTGGCTTGGGTGATCCTTCTCGAATCTGGCATGGGTTCCGTGTGTGGCTTGAAACCGGCGACAAGAAGGAGTTCATCGCTTCCTTGGAAGGCATTGATCGCACCTTGGTTTACAGCACCCCGTACATCTTCGCCGGTCTGGCCGTGGCGTTGGGATTTCGCTGCGGTCTGTTCAACATCGGTGTGGAAGGGCAATTGTTTGTGGGGGCGATGGCGGCCACGTACATTGGGTATTCCATCAAAGGGTTGCCCATGTTAATTCACTTGCCCTTGGCTCTGACCGCGGGCGCTCTGGCCGGCGCGTTGTGGTCGGCCATTGCCGGGTTTCTCAAAGCATACACCGGGGCCCATGAGGTAGTCACCACGATTATGTTGAACTACGTGGCCTTTCGTTTATCCGATTACATGCTCACGGGGCCTATGAAGCGGTCCGGGTTTAACCCGGTTTCTCCTCCCATTGAGAAATCGGCCTGGTTACCTAAATTGGCACCGGACCCACTGCGGTTTCACGCAGGTTTCTTCCTGGCCCTTATTGTGGCCTACTTTGTGTACTGGTTTCTTTGGAAGAGCACGTGGGGATTTGAGATCCGAACGGTGGGAGCGAATCCCGACGCGGCACGCTACGCGGGTATTTCTATTGCGAAGAATTTCATTTTGGCCATGGCTATCAGTGGCGCATTGGCCGGCCTTTCGGGAACCAGTGAGATTTTAGGGGTGAACCACTTCATGGCTCAGGCCTTCTCCTCGGGCTACGGGTTTGATTCTATTGCTTTAGCCCTGTTGGGGAAGAGTCACCCCCTCGGCGTGGTGCTGGCGTCGTTGCTGTGGGGGTTCCTCCGGGCCGGGGCCACACGGATGCAGTCCGCGGCGGGCATTCCCATTGACATTGTGCAGATTATCCAGGGGTTGGTCATTGTGTTTGTGGCTGCCCCGGCTCTGGTTCGCATGATCTGGCGGTTCCGAGCCATCGCGGAAGAGGGAGAGACCATCTTTACTCGTGGCTGGGGCACGTAATCGTGGGAGGATGGGCGGAATTTTTAGGGGGTCTCACTCCATATATTGGTGAAAACACAATACGATTGCAACGAGAACACCTTCGGGCACGGATACTGTAAGGAGGTATTGTGGCACCACGGGCTATGGATTGGACAGCGTTTCGCCACCGGTATTTGCGGCAGAATCAAATTTGGGGGGTTGTCTTCCTGCTTTTTGCCATCGCGATTTGGGCGTTGTTTTTCCCTCATGTGGAACCGGGGGAAAAGGCGAAGTTCGGACTGAACATCGTGACGGCAGCGAAACCAATAAAAGTCCCGGATTTGGTGGTCCCTGCGCGTCCGGCGATTTTGTTCCTGGGTTTCATTGCCGCGTTTATGGGGGGATGGCAATTGTCGCGCGGTTTTCGGGAACCGCAAGCGTTGTTGGCCGTCATGCTCATTATCTTCGTCATGGCGTTTCTGGTCTGGGCCACTGCGGGGAAGTCATTTAACCTGACGGGCATGTTGGCCAGTACTGTCCTGCGGGCCACGCCGATTGCCTTTGGCGCTCTCAGTGGTGTGTGGTGTGAGCGCACGGCGGTCATCAACATTGCCATCGAGGGGATGATGTTAAGTTCCGCGTTTACCAGTGTAGTCGTGGCCAGCGCAACGGGTAGCCCCTATTGGGGATTGTTGGCTGCCGTGTTCACCGGCGCGATTTTGGGCCTGGTGTTGGCCGTGCTTGCCATTCGGTTCCGTGTAGACCAGATCATCGCGGGGACGGCCATCAACATTTTCGCCATTGGTTTGACCAGTTTCCTCAGTCATTCCTGGTTGGCCGTACGCCAGGATTTGAACGCGGCTCCCAATTTTAAGCCCATTCCCATCCCCTTGTTGGCGAAAATTCCGGTGCTCGGTCCCATGTTCTTCAATGTGAATCTCATCGTGTACATTATGTTCGCATTGGTGATCTTAACGCACATTATCCTGTTTTACACGCGGTGGGGCTTGCGTATGCGGGCCGTGGGAGAACACCCCAAGGCAGCGGACACGTTGGGCATCAACGTGTACCGGACAAGGTACATCAGTGTGACCATCGGTGGCATTATCGCAGGGTTGGGCGGTGCATACTTTACTTTGGGGTCCGTAGGACGCTTTGACGAAGTGATGACCGCGGGCAAGGGATTTATCGGTTTGGCCGCAATGATTTTCGGCAAGTGGACCCCGATCGGTGGCTTTATCGCCTCCTTCATCTTTGGCTTGGCCGACGCGCTGCAGGTGAAGATGGCCATTCTTCGGGTGCCCATTCCCTCGGAATTTCTTCTCATGGCACCGTACATCGTCACCATAGTCGTGCTTTCCGGCGTGGTCGGTCGTGCTGTGCCTCCTGCAGCCGACGGTCAGCCGTACGTCAAGGAATAAAAAGCACGCTCCGCACGGTCCCATGCCACCGTGCGGAGCCCTTACTTCCGTTGTTTTCCCCTCCCCCATTCCCCCTTTCGCGTTCATACCTGTTTGCTCCTTCTCAGGCCTGGGACTATAATGGTATAGGATGTACCGGATGGGTCGATCAAGTGTCACATTGGGCAAGTTGGTTTCAAAAGGGTTACTTTACCTTGTTGTAGAGTGCATGTGACGTAAGGGCAAAAGGTGAGGGAAGCCCTCGTAAGATCACCATGAAGAAGACGAAGAAAGATTATTATCGCGTGCTCCAGGTCTCCAAGGATGCATCGCAAGAGGATATTAAACGGGCATACCGTCGCTTGGCGCGTGAATATCATCCGGATATGCGCCCGGGGGATAAGGAGGCCGAGGAGAAACTTAAGGAGATCAATGAGGCGTATGAAGTCTTAGGCAACCCGGAATCACGGCGCGCGTACGATCGGGCCCGCACACGCGTCCGCATTCGGCGCGGGGCCCCGTCTGCAGACCGACATCGTTGGGACTCGTCATGGGATCTGTTCGATTTTCTGTTTGGGGAACCCACATCTTCTCCCGGTCGTTCAGCCGTACGCGAGGATGTGCCTAAGGGACGTACATATGAAGCTCAGGTGACATTGGATTTCGAAGAGGCGTATCGGGGGAAGACCATCACCCTGACGGTGGAGGGGCGGCGTGTACGTATATCCGTGCCGCCCGGAGTGCGCGATGGCATGACGTTGCGCATTCCCGGTGCAGGTGGACGCAGTGTGTTCGGCGGCGCCCCCGGCGACTTATTGGTTCGCGTCCACGTGCGTTCCCATCCTCAGTTCCGCGTGGAGGGGGATAACATTATCGTGGACGCGGACGTGGATGTGTTTACCGCGTTGTTGGGAGGAATCGTTCGGGTGGCTGCCCCGGACGGGTTAGTGGAATTGGTCATTCCATCGGGCACGCAGCCGAATAGCATGTTACGTATACCCGGTCGCGGTATGCCCTCTCCGCAGGATCCTCGCGTGCGGGGTGATTTACTCGTTCACATACATGTTCATTTGCCGCAACGGTTGACTTCCGAGGAGCGGGAATTGGTGCGGAAGTGGAAGGCGTTGCGCAATAGGGGGTCATCGCTATGATGCGCTTCGACAAGTTTACCGAGCGTGCTCAAGATGTAGCGATGCGCGCTTATGAGATATTACAGCGGTATCAGCACGCCCAGGTGGATACCGAACACCTCTTCCTGGCCATTCTGGAACAGCCGGATGGTGTGGTCCCGCACATGTTGCAAGAGTTGGGCGCATCCATTGAGGCGATGCGCCAGCAGTTGGAGGATGTCTTGCGACGTATCCCTCGGGGGCCTATGCCCATTATGCCCGGCGGCGCGATGGGGCAGGTCTACATCACTCCCCGCCTCAAACGGGTCATTGACACCGCACACGAGGAAGCCAATAAACTCCAGGACGAGTACATCAGTACCGAGCATCTGATGTTGGCTATTGCCAGTGAACGGAATTCCCCGGCAGCGGAGATTTTGCACCGCCAAGGCGTTACTAAAGAGCGTTTGTACCAAATGATTGAGAAAATACGCGGGGGAAGACGGGTCACCACGCCCACTGCGGAATCCCAATTCGGCGCGCTGGAGAAATTTGGCCATGATTTGACCCGATTGGCCGCGGAGGGCAAATTGGATCCGGTCATAGGGCGAGAGGCGGAGATCAACCGGCTCATCCAAGTCCTCTGTAGACGGACGAAAAACAATCCGGTCCTCATTGGGGAAGCGGGGGTGGGCAAGACCGCGATTGTGGAAGGGTTGGCCCAGCGCATTGTGGATCGAGATGTCCCCGACCTGTTGCGGGACAAGCGCATTGTTTCCTTGGACTTGGGCGCCATGATCGCGGGAACTCGCTTCCGTGGCGAATTCGAGGAACGACTCAAGGCCTTTTTGGAGGAAGTGAAGCAGGCCGAAGGCCATGTTATTGTCTTTATCGACGAGGTGCACACCGTGGTGGGCGCGGGCGCGGCTTCTGGCGCGATTGACGCGGCTAACCTCCTTAAACCCGCGCTAGCCCGTGGGGAATTACGGTGCATCGGCGCGACCACACCGGATGAGTACCGCCAATACATTGAGAAGGATAGCGCTCTGGAGCGTCGTTTTGCACCGATTTGGGTGGACGAACCGAGCATCGAGGAAACGGTGGCGATCTTACGAGGTATCCGCGACCGGTACGAGAATTACCACAAAGTCCGGTTTACCGATGAGGCCTTGGACACCGCGGTCCGTCTGGCGCATCGCTACATTACGGAACGACGCTTACCCGATAAGGCGATTGATTTGATCGACGAGGCCGCAGCCCGACGTCGTGTTGCTATTCACTCCTTGCCCCCCCACCTGCGCGCGATGGAACGGAAGATAGCGCAGATCAAAGCGAAAGAAGAGGATGCGTGGCAAGCGCGGGATTGGGAACGCACGGCCCAATACAAGGTAGAACGCCTGCGCTTGGAAAAACAATTCGAAATCGAACGTGCGGCCTGGAGTAAAGAGGCCGGTCTGAACGATGTGATTACCTCTGAGGACATTGCCCACATTGTAGCCAGTTGGACGGGGATTCCGGTGACGACCATGTTGGAATCCGAAAGTAAGCGCTTGTTGCGCATGGAGGAGGAACTGGCCAAGCGCGTGGTCGGCCAGGAGGAGGCCATCGCCGCGGTGAGCGATGCCATCCGTCGCGCGCGTTCCGGCTTAAAAGATCCTCGCCGACCCATTGGTTCGTTCCTTTTCCTCGGGACTTCGGGAGTGGGGAAAACCGAACTCGCTCGCGCCCTCGCGGCGTTCTTGTTCGATGATGAGGACGCGTTGTTACGCATCGACATGAGCGAATACCGCGAACAACACACGGTAAGTCGCTTGTTCGGCGCTCCTCCGGGATATGTGGGGTATGAGGAGGGCGGTCAGTTGACCGAGGCTGTTCGACGGCGTCCCTTCCGTGTGATCCTGTTTGATGAGATCGAAAAAGCCCACCCGGATGTGTGGAATGCTCTTCTCCAAATTCTGGAGGATGGTCGCCTCACCGACGGTCAAGGGCGGGTGGTGGACTTTCGGAACACCATCATTATCATGACATCGAATGTGGGGACGGAGTTCGTGCGCCGGGTGGGGGCCATAGGTTTTACGGCAACGACCGAGAGCGTGGAAGAGGCCTCCTTGAAGGATGTCATCACGCGCGAGTTGAAACGGACGTTCCGGCCGGAGTTCATTAACCGTATTGATGAAATTATCATCTTCCACACGCTGAAGCCCGAGCACGTGCGGCAAATTGTGGACATTCAGGTGGGGCGACTGGCCGAACGGGTCCGGGAGCAAGGATACGCGTTGCGCCTGAGCGATGAAGCGCGTGAGTGGTTGGCCGAGCGCGGTTATGATCCGGTGTTCGGTGCTCGCCCTATGCGGCGGGCCATCCAACGGTATTTGGAGAGTCCCCTTTCGAAGGCCATTCTGCGCGGCGAATTTCAAGAAGGTGATACGATTATTGTGCGCGTGGAGGAAGACGGAGAAGGCCTGCGTTTTGAGCGGGAACCGGCTCCCCCTATTGCCGTAGAGTTACCCCGTCAGGTGGGGGCAAAAGAGCACCCCGAACCCTAATGCGAAGGAGGCTCCTAAAAACATGACCCGTGAATACGTGGACGGTGCCACAGCTATCGCGCGAGGCGCGATCGATGCGGGATGTACATTCTTCGCCGGATACCCCATCACTCCTGCCACCCCTATTTTACTCCACATGGTACGGGAATTGCCCAAAGTAGGGGGTGTTGCCATTGAGGCAGAGGATGAGATCGCGGCTATCAGCATGTGTATTGCCGCGACCTTTGGTGGGGCCCGGGCGATGACAGCAACGTCCGGGCCAGGTATTTCCCTGTATTCGGAGAACATCGGCCTGGCCATTATGACCGAGTCGCCTTTGGTCATCATCGATGTCCAGCGGATGGGTCCCGCGACCGGTGGAGCGACGACCGGTGCGCAGGGGGATGTCCAATTTCTGCGTTGGGGAACGTCCGGCGGATATCCGCTGATTGTGTTGGCTCCCTCTTCTGTGGCCGAAAGTTATACGTTGACCATGCGCGCGTTCGACTTGGCCGAACGGTTCCGAGTGCCTGTGATTTTGGCCACAGACAAGGAGATGGTCACGAGCATGGCTACGGTGGACATTCGTGAGTACGAGCGTTTGCCCGTGCGTGACCGCACGCTCGCTCCCCCTCCTCCCCCAGGCTATCGGGATCCGCGATGGCGCCCCGAGGAGACGTTTCTCCCGTGGGATTTTGAGCCGGTGGACGCGGTGCCCCCTATGGCTCACTACGGTGGACCGCACATCTTGCGGGTCACCACGTCCAGCCACGATGAGCATGGGTTTCTCACTAAAGATCCCGTGAAGGTGGGCCGGTTAAACGAACACCTTTGGCGGAAGGTTATGGACCATCGCGAGGAAACGGAATTCGGCCGGGTAGAAGGGGCCGAGGACGCAGAAACTGTGCTCATCGCCTACGGTACACCGGCTCGAGCCATGCGCGAGGCGGCTCGGCGGACCCGCGAGCAGGGAGCAAAGGTGAGAACGCTCACGCTCCACACACTGTGGCCTATTCCGGAAAACCTCATCTTGCAGGCCATCCGTGGGGTGCGTCGCGTTGTAGTGGGTGAATTGAACATCGGTCAATACACCCGGGAGATCGAACGGTTGGTATACCGGGAAGCCGCGATGAACGGCACCCGCCCACCGGAAATCGTGGGCATTCACCGGGTGGATGGTGAGCAGATCACGCCCGAACAATTCGCAGATCTCGTCCTGTAGGAGGCGACAATGACCACCGCGACGACAAACGCGGCAACGATCGAGACGCCGCGTACAACATATCGCAATGAACGCAAGTATCCCTTCTGCCCGGGTTGTGGACACACCGTGATCTTGAACAATGTCGACAAGGCGCTGACGAAATTGCAATTGGATCCGCACCGGGTCGTTTTGGTCAGTGATATCGGATGTGTGGGGTTGAGCGATCAGTATTTTGTCACCAATGCCTTTCACGGACTGCACGGGCGCAGTGTGGCGTATGCGACCGGCATTAAGTTGGCGAATCCTGATTTGAAGGTCGTTGTGTTCATCGGCGACGGCGGCACCGGGATCGGAGGCCATCACCTGTTAAATGCAGCTCGTCGCAATGTGGATGTGACGGTGTTGGTATTCAACAACATGAACTTCGGCATGACGGGTGGGGAACATTCGGTCACCACACCGACGGGTGCGCGTACGGCCACCACTCGAAGCGGGAACCCGGAGCGGCCGTTGGATATCGTTCGCACGGTGGTGGATAACGGCGCGACGTACGCGTGGCGAGGTTCTGTCTTTGATAAGGACCTTGCGGACCGAATTGCCGAGGCCATTGAACATCCGGGCTTTGCGCTGTTGGATATTTGGGAGTTGTGCACAGCGTACTTTGTGCCTAACAACAACTTCAACAAGAAACTCCTGTTGGAAACCCAAAGGGCGCTGGGGCTGGAGACCGGGTTGGTTCATAAGGAAATTCGGCCGGAATTCGCCACTACTTTGCATGCTCTGGCCGAGGAACGTCACGGACAGCCTACGTTGCCTGTGCGTCCACTGGATTCCCTTTTCACGTCTAACCTGAGTGCGCCATATCGCCTTGTGGTGGCCGGTCGTGCCGGTGGGAAGGTGCGGTCCAGCGCCCGTACGGTCGCTGCCGGTGGTGTGTTAAGTGGGCTCTGGGCGACCCAGCGGGATGACTATCCGGTGACGGTGATGACCGGTCATAGCGTGAGCCAGGTTATCTTAAGTCCTGAGGAGATTATGTACACGGGCATTTACAAGCCCGATGCGTTGGTCATTGTGGCGCAAGAAGGGTTGGCAAAGGTCAAGCATTATTTAGACCGCATGGATGAGTCGGATGTGGTATTTACCGTGCCGGCGTTTGCGGATGTGGAAACGCCGGCACGAAAGGTGGTTATCGACCCTAAAGGGTTTGGAGTACGGGTGACACGAGCGGATGAGACCGCGGTGATGTTGTTTGCGGTCATGCAGAAGCTACACCTTTATCCCATGGATGCCCTGGCCGAAGCGATTCGTCGCACTCAACGGCCTGCTATTGCCGAACACAATCTGGTGTTGTTGGAGGCGGTTCGATCGAAAGAAGTAGCCTGATGAACACTTGGCCGATTATCGGTCATCAATGGGCGGTGGCATTACTCTCTCAGGCCGTTGAGGACGGCCGCTTGAGCCACGCGTATTTGTTCACCGGTCCGGACGGGGTTGGGAAAACCACCCTGGCGAAGACGTTTGCTCAAGCGCTGTTATGTGGTGGATATCCGGCGTCGTGTGAGGCCTGCGACGCGTGCCGACGCATTGCCGCGGGCGTGCACCCGGACGTGTGGCTGATCGAACCCCGAGATGGGGTGTTGCGGGTGGATCAAGTGCGGGATGTGACGCGTGAGGCCAGTCGTCGGCCCGTGGAGGCAACACATCGCGTGTTTATTCTTACGCACATGGAGCAGGCCCACCCGGCTGCGGCGAACGCGTTGCTCAAGACGTTGGAGGAGCCTCCGTCCCACGTGATCTTAGTTCTCACCGCACCGAGTGAGGACGCGGTGTTGCCTACACTGGTCTCTCGCTGCCAAGTATTGCACTTGCGCCCGGTCCCGGAGGCTGAATTGGTTAAAGCGTTACAGGAGCAGCACGTGGTCGCGGATCGGGCGCTGCTCTTGGCTCGTCTGTCCGGGGGGCGTCCGGGGTGGGCGTTGCGTGCACATGAGGACGCGCATTTTTGGACATTGCGAGAACGGGCGTTAGACTTAATCTCCACACTTACCCAAGACCCCGGCCGCTGGTTGCGGCTGCAGGAGTCAGAGCGTTGGAGTAAGCGGAGTGCGGAGGAGCGATTAAACTTTCTGCACGTGTTGCAGGTTTTGTATCGAGACATGTTCATTCTGCTTGAAGGGCGTGGAAACGCGGTGCGTAATGTGGATTATCAAAATCAATTATCCGACTTGGCCGAACGTTTGGGTCGGGAGCGCGTGCACCGCGCGTTGCGAAGCTTGATGCAAACGCAGCGTTACCTGCAAACGAACGTCAATGTACGCTTGGCAATGGACGTGTTGTTTTTGCACATGTGAAAGGCGCTTGTTCCGGTTGGGAAACAGGGAGCGCTTTCTGCACCTTTCATTTCAAAACGGGTGTGTCGGTCAACTAATCGCGGTACTCTATGAGTGCAGGGGGATAAAAGGACATAATGGCACGGGTTGTGGGTGTAAGTTTTCAGCGTGCGGGGAAAATATATTACTTTGATCCGGCCGGTTTTGAGTTGGCCGCGGGCGATTATGTCATTGTGGAAACAGCTCGGGGACGTGAGTTGGGTGAGGTGGTGAAACCGGCGTTTGAAGTGCCCGATGAGGAACTCCCCGACGAACTGAAACCCATCTTGCGTCGGGCGACCGCGTGGGATCTTGTCTCCCAAGACCAATGGGCGCACAAAGAACAGGAGGCCATGCAGATTTGTCAGGAGAAGGTTAAAGAGCATGGCCTGAAAATGAAGTTGGTCAAGTGCGAATACAACTTCGATGGGGGGCGTCTGGTCGTTTACTTTACCGCGGAAAAGCGGGTGGACTTTCGCGCACTGGTTAAGGATCTGGCCCGGACGTTCCACACACGCATTGAGATGCGCCAAATCGGTGACCGGGATGAAGCCAAAATGCTCTCCGGCTATGGGCGTTGTGGCCGGGAGTTATGTTGTGCGAGTTGGTTGCGCGAGTTCTCGCCCATATCTATTAAGATGGCGAAGGCGCAGAACTTGCCGCTCAACCCTTCGGAGATCACCGGGGTGTGCGGCAAACTGTTGTGCTGTCTCTCTTATGAATTGGCAACATACGAGGAGGCGAACCGCGCGTTGCCGCGTGTTGGCAGTACAGTGGTGACCATCTACGGTCGGGGGCGTGTGTTGCGGGTGAACGCGCTGCGTGAGACCGTTCAGGTTCGCTTGATCCGCGATGACGGTGAGGAAGGCGATATTGTTGAACTAGGCAAGGACGCGTTGTACACACGTCGCGATGGAGGAACCCCGGATGTATCCACTTTGCCCTGTCCAGGGTGCCCTTTGAACGAAATAAACACGTGGGGATGAATACACTCTACGAGGACGACTGTTCCAACGGTTCCGCAACAATGTGGAAACGAACGGCTGTACGTTCTTGGCCGTTGATCTCCACCTCTGTGAACGTGGGTTTACACGCGATGTCTAAACCATCTCCTTCCAAGTAACCACGAGCAATGGCAATAGCCTTGACGGCTTGGTTCACTGCACTGGCGCCGATGGCTTGTACAACGGCCTGACCTACATCCCGAATGACGCCGGCAATGGCGCCGGCTACCGCGGTGGATCGAGATTTCGATGAGACCTTAATCACGTTTACACCATTCGATGAGTGCATGGTGTACGCTACTTTCATCAGACTGTCCGTGGATCTGTTTTCGCTCATAGCCGACGTGCCTCCCACACAGAAGTGGATCAAAACGTTTTACACAACCATCCCCCTGAAGAAAATGCGCCCAACGCGTAACTTATTCGCATATGATGACGTCCTTAGGTATGAGGAGTTACGCATCATCGGTGAAATAAATAAGATATTTTACACCGAAATACCCAATTGTTCAATGTTATGGATATCAGCCTGATTGACGGACATATCGCGTTTCATGTACCTCGGCGTAAAGAAGAAGTAGAAATTCGTGGGATTTTCGCCGCCTTCGGCGGCGAAAATCCCACGAATTTCCCTTCCTTTTTCTAGGCCAAGGTGCATTTGCAGAGTTTTGTCAGTCAATCAGGATATCAGTATAGGGCTTTTCAATGCTCTAACACGCGGAGGCGCTGTATCGGCGATTAAGCCATCGTGAGGCTGTCGGGTAGGGGACGGCAATATTGTTCCCTACCCGACCAGCGCCTGCCTGTTTGCTCCTGAGTACAAGATCTCCGAAAAGCCCTATATCAGCACTTTGGAATGCGGTGGCATGTCACCGCTATGAAGTAGCAATCCTTTGGTAAGGAGTCAACTATGACTCAAATATTTGGACACCGTAGCAGGTACCATCGTTTTATTTCGCTGCCATTGGTTCTCGCCCTGGCCCTGACCGCGCTTTTGACATCTCACTTGCTGGCCGGGCCGTTTCGCGATACCCCCGCAGCCTTCTCTCAAGATGAGATCCCTCCTTCCCCCTTATGTTATCAGCTCTTGGCCGACCCCTCCTTTGAGGCCCGAAACGATCGCGTATGGGAGCGCCCGCGAACCCCTTATCGTGCCCGATATGTCCAGACGCCCGTATATGATGGCGCCTGGGCTTTACAGACCGGGATACCCCTAGGGGGACCGAACGTGTACTCGCATTCGACGGCTCAGCAGCGTTTCACCATTCCTCCCAACGCGGTGAGCGCCCAACTCAAATTTTACTTATTTATGACGTCGGGGGAATTGGCGAACCCTCGCGTGCCTAATAATTTGCCCGACGAATGGGATCCGCGTACGGCTTCCCTGGCCAGCGATGCTCAGTATGTTCTGTTGTTGAACCGATACCAACAGATTTTGCGCCGACTACTGTTTGTGTACGGCAAGAACGACCCGTCGTGGCGAGAATATACCTATGACCTGAGCCCATATCGGGGCCGGACCTTGTACATCCACTTTGGCACGTTCAACGACGGTCGTGATGGAACAACGGCCCAATACGTGGATTTGGTTACTTTAACGGTATGCGTGCCGACCGTCTCCCAAGTACATGTGCCTTTTGTGGCTTATCGTTACAACCCGAGCGCGCATTCTGTTACACCGACTCCTACACCTACCCTTACGCCCACCGACACGCCGACGCCCACGCCGACACCCTCTCCCACACCTACGCCCACACCTACCCCTACGCCCACCCCCACACCCACGCCAACGCCCACACCTACCCCTACGCCGACCCCCACACCTACCCCTACGCCCACACCTACCGACACGCCCACACCGACGCCCACATCCCCTTCATCGCCCTTGCCGACACCGACTCCGACGCCCACGTCCCCTTCATCGCCCTTGCCGACACCAACGCCCACGCCGTCAGGCTAATAAGTGACCGGAAATCAGGACGGCCTTCATCGCGTTTAGGCGTTTGAGGCGCTTCGGTGTGATGAAGGCAGTCATGTATGGGCAATGCAACCCCGGCCCTTATAATTTGACGCTCTTGGAGGGCCGGGGTATTGTATGTCGGACTGCTTTACATTGTCGGGTAGAGTGGTTTGCCCATCTACGGGTAGGCGAGGGTACTCCCTTCGCCCACCCGTTTATAGAGTTTTACAGGTGACGTTGATTGACTGACACATCGCGTTTCATGTACCTCGACGTAAAGAGGGAGTAGCCTACCTCTTCCTAGGCCAAGGTGCATTCGCAGAGTTTTGTCAGTCAATCAGCAGGTGACGGAGGGCTATGAACACAAGGTACACAACGGTGATTTTCGACTTGGATGGCACGTTACGGGTAAGCAAGCCTCGATTTATGGATGCCCTCGCCCGGCATTGTGCTGATATGGGGTATCCCTTTTCGGAAGATCAGCGATATATGTTAGAGCGATGGGTGCACTATTACTGGGCGCGAAGTCCAGAGTTACAAGATGACAAGGAGATTCACGGCGATGAGCGGCTGTGGCTGCGTTTCATATATCGGCTTCTTCACTTGGCGGGCTACCCGGTCACTCTGGAGGAGGCCCGCCAAGTGATGGATTCCTTCTCCCTGGTGTATCATCCGGATTCCGTTCTGATGCCCGGTGCGAGGGACGTGTTGGAGACGCTGCACTCTTTCGGAGTGCGCATGGGGGTGTTGTCCAACCGCCTGCATTCTTTTGAAGAGGAGTTGCAGCAATTGGGAATTGCCGATTACTTCCAATTCGCTGTGGCGGCAGGCGAGGTTGGATATTGGAAGCCCGATCCTCGCATTTTCCAGGTGACTTTGGAGCGGATCGGCGTGTCCCCACGCCACTCTGTGTATGTGGGGGACAACTATTACGCCGATGTGTTAGGGGCCCAATCTGTTGGGCTGAAGGTCATTTTGGTGAACGCTCGGCGGCTCTTCAATGATGTTCACTGTCCTCGCGTGAAAGACCTCCGGGAGATTATTCCTCTTATCTCTGGGGAAAATACGTAGGAGGGGAAGATGACAGAGAAGCCGGAAATTACATGGGATGATTTTACTCGCGTGTCTATGCGGGTCGGAAAGATTGTTCGCGTGGAACCGTTTCCCGAGGCCCGCAAGCCCGCGTATAAGCTGTGGATTGATTTCGGCCCGTATGGGGTGAAAAAGAGTTCTGCCCAGCTGCCCCGTTGGTATCCGGATCCGGATGCGTTGGTGGGGCGGTTGGTTGTGGCCGTGACGAACTTTCCGCCTAAACAGATTGGCCCTTTTATGTCCGAGGTGCTTGTGTTAGGGGCGATTCAATCTGATGGTCGGGTGGTGCTTTTACAGCCCGATGGGCCTTCGGAGTTGGGCGCCCCTATCGCCTAGATACCTGCACTTCTTCACTCTGAGGAAAGGAGGGAGTCTCGATAATGTCTATCGAGCGGGTGGAAATACCGACGGATTGGCCGGTGGAGGAGATAAGCCGTTTGGTGCGAGAGTTGTTGGTTCTCCTGGGCGAGGACCCGGATCGAGAGGGCCTGGAGCGCACCCCCATGCGGGTGGCCCAGATGTTCGCGGAATTGACCGCTGGGTATCGGGTGGACCCCCATCTCTTGGTGAACGAAGCCTTGTTCGACGTTTCGTATGATGAGATGGTGGTTGTGCGCGATATCGAGTTATACAGTCTGTGTGAACATCACATGCTTCCCTTCTACGGGTATGCTCATGTGGCATATATTCCTAACGGTCGTATCCTGGGGTTGTCGAAGATCCCTCGCGTGGTGGAGATGTTTGCCCGTCGCCTCCAGGTACAAGAGCGTCTCACCGAGCAGATTGCCCAGTTCCTGGACGACCTGCTGCATCCCCAAGGGGTGGCTGTGGTCATTGAGGCCGTTCACATGTGCGCGGTGATGCGGGGCGTGAAAAAGGCGAACGCGCGTATGGTCACCAGTGCCATGCGGGGGTTGTTCAAGACGAATACAAGAACGCGCAGCGAATTCCTGAGTCTGATCGGACATGACCGGCGACCTTAATACACTTTTGCGTGTTCACGATCGAGTGCGTGTCGGCGAAGAACGTGAAATCGCTTCTCTTCCGTTACGCCAAGCACATAAAACGCGGGATATAGGCCCATCAATGGTCGGGTATCAGCGTGGAGTGATAAATATGTGATTCAAGCGGCCTTCCCGAAGGGAGGCTTTACACAATGGAGGCCAGTATGCGCCCACATGTGGGGCAATACACAATGCCTTCTTCGTACTTCACCTGACGTTCTACGCTGCGTGGCACTTCCACCCCGCACGCTTCACACACGCGATTTTTCAAGCGGGAGACGGCCATCCCTCCTTTCACGCGGCGTAGCCGTTCGTATACCGTAACAATATCCGGGGGGATACGAGCGATGAGTTTTGCGCGTCGTTTTACCAAGTGATCGTGTTCGGCGCGTAGGTGCGCTTGTTTTTCCAGGAGGCCGGATTGGACAACATCCCAACGGGCTTCTTCCTCCTGAAGTCGGGCGGTCAGGTCGCGATGATTCGCGTCCAGACGTTCCTGCATTTCCATGAGATCGAGCAGTTCGTCCTCTAGATGACTGCGGCGGCGCCGCATTTCTGCGGCCTTTTGTTGTGCGGCTTCGATCTCACGGGGATTGCTGATGTACCCACCGTATAGACGTTTCTCTAAGTCCTCAATGTGTTCGCTCAGGCCGGCAATTTCCAACTCCAGATCGGCTTGACGAACGGTGATGTGATGGAGTTCTGCTTCGAGGGTAGCAATCTGGTGGGCTAATTCTTGGAGAATGGCGGGGGTATGCAGGTGGCTTTCAATGTCGGCCAATTCCTGCGCGATGTGGTCCAGGGCCAGATCCACTTCTTGTAAGTCCCAGAGTACACGGATGCTCATAGCATCCCTCCTTCATCGAGGAATGTCCTTCTGGGGGTATTATAATCCAGGGTGCAAGGGTTATCAACCCCTATTTTTTCGCACGGGCGTTGGCTTGAAAAGGAGGGGCAGAATTCATGTGATTTTGTCTGAATGGCCAAAATCACATGAATTCTGCGACCCTTTCCATGAGTTTTGGGGAGCGAGCACGCGTTAGGCCCGGATTTCCTGGCGCTGGAAGAGGATGTACCCTAAAGCGAAAAGGAGGATGGTGCCGGCAATTAGGCCGGTCATTTGGGGCCACACCAGAAGCAAACTTTGCGTCAAGGGCAACGGTGTCCCCAAGATAGCACCGGACAATTGGCTGGGCAGGATCAGCCCTAACGCCCGAATTGTAGGATGGAGCAATGCGAGGGCCGTCTCCCCGTACAGCGTGTTAGGGGAGAGCCGAGAGAGAATCATGAGCGTGTGCAGTTGGGCGATTTGTTCCTGGGGGAAGCCATATCGAATGGGACTAAGGACTTGAGCCAGAATGCGCACGATCATGCCCCAGAACGCGGTGAAGAAGAGCCACATAGCAATAGACGCCATGGCCGCTGTGGCCGGTTGACGAAAAGAGATGGAAAAGACCATAGCAAGGGCCAGCCAGATCCCGCCGTAGAAGATGGTCGCGACCAGGAACCACAAGGCGCGCGCGATCTCTTCTCCTCCCGGCGGCAAACCCAGTTTGAGAATGCCGAAGCCGATGATAAGCAGCCAGATGGCTGTGAGTACCAGTGCCAGGGTGAAGAGGTTGGCCAGGAATTTCCCGAACAGCAAAGCATCCCGATAAATAGGTTGCGCGAGCACGCGCGACATAGTTCGGCGGTTGAATTCTCCGTTAATGGAATCAAATCCCAGCGCGATAGCGATTAAGGGCACGAGAAATCCCAGAAAGCCCACAAAGGCAGGCAGAGGATCCCGACTCGCGGTGAACAGTTTGAGGAACACAAAGGGATCTTCGCCAACGGTGTCCATGATGCTCTGAATGGCGCCGTAGACGGCGCCTAACGCGGTTAACGCGATCAAAAACTCCAAGATCTGCATGCGCGCGCTGGTGAGATTATCTGCCATCTCTTTGGCGACAACGGCCCACATGCCGCGCCAGGGAGATCCTTCGCGCACTACCTCACGCGGCATCACTTGCGCGCTCATGTTTCACCTCCTTAAAGTAACGGGCGTAAATTTCTTCCAGGTTGGGTTCATCCAAGGATAGGGACAATAGTTTCCCGTCCGCTTGCACAATGGCTTTCGCCACCTCCGGTCGGATATCATCGGTGGCCAGGATTTCATATGTGTCACGGTTCACGCGATCGACCTGCACGACACCGGCCAGGTTCTGCAAGGCCTGCGTGAGCGCGTTCACGTCGCCGGCTGCTTGGAGCCGGATGTGATATCCACCGCCCAATACTTGATGGGCCAGTTCACGGACGGTGCCCTCTAGAACCATTTGTCCCTTGTAGAAGAGCCCGACCCGGTCGCATACGGCTTGCACTTGATGGAGTAAGTGCGATGCCAGAATAACGCTAATACCTTCTTTTTTCAGATCACGAATGATTTCCAGGAATTCCAGCGCGCCGGCCGGATCCAGCCCCTGGGTAGGCTCATCAAGGATGATGAGACGCGGCTGTTTGAGGAGGAGTTCGGCCACGCCTAACCGTTGCTTCATGCCTCGCGAAAATGTTCCTACGGGCTTGTGCGCCACGTCCAGCAGTCCCATGCGCTCCAAAGAGGCGGCAATTCGTTGCTGATACTCCCGTCGTGGGATGCCGTTCAACTTGGCGATGTAAGCGAGATTTTCCCACGCGGTCAGCTCATCGTAAAACCCGACTTGATCGGGTAAGTACCCGACGTGGCGCTTTACGCTGAGGGGTTGGCGTAGGGGATCGAATCCCAACACGCGCGCTTCTCCCTCCGTAGGATCGGTCAAGCCCAGGAGCATGAGGATGGTCGTCGTCTTCCCAGAACCGTTCGGTCCTAAGATCCCAAACACTTCTCCATCTTGGACGCGCAAGTTCAGGTGATCGACGGCCACGTTGCCGTTATAGTATTTGGTCAGGTCCCGAGTTTTCACCACGAACTCGGCCATACCCGCCTCCCTCAATGATTGGGATGTATTGGCGCACGTTGTAGGGTAGGAAGGCCCTGACAACGTGCGCGCGCCGAGTATTACCTTGTTTTCATCGTCGGCCAAAGCGCATCACGGCCAAGCCTACAATGATGACGGCAATGGCAATCAGACCCACACCGACTACGCCCCACATGGTGGAGGTGAGCACAGTAATGCGGAAGTCGGTGGAGTCGGAGATGCCTCCTTCAGCACTGGCCCGAATGGTGACCATGTAATCGCCGGCGATGGCCTTGTCGGACGGACGGATTTTGGCCGTCACTTCAACCTGTTGCCCCGCGGGGATCTTGTCGATGCGTTTGGGCTCGAACTCCACTTTCCAGCCGCTGGGTTCTGTCGCGCTCATTTCCACGTTCAAGGCGGGCGCGGTGCCGAGATTTTGGACGATAACCTTCATGGGCGTTTCTTTACCCACATAAGCGTTGGCCGTCAGACGTCCTTCTGGCGCGGTGACGGAAAGCTCGGCCTGTCCGGTGATCTCTACAGCCAAATCCACGGTCGCTTCAGCACCACCACCTACCGCCCTCACATGGATGGGATATGTCCCTGCTTGCGTGCTCCGTGGTACACGCACTTCAATGTTCAGCCGTTTGGAACTGTTCGCCTTGACCGGCAGGCTGGTCACTTCCTGGGAACTGTAGCCGGGTTTGAAGACGACTTGAAATCCCGGTGGTGCATCGGCTTCTAGGTTGACGGTTAGATCTTCATCACCATCGTTCTTGAGTGTGGCCTCGAACCGGAAGTTCGTGGATGTAGTGCCTCGCAGGCGGGGCAGTTCCACCTCAAACTTCAACTTGGGCGGCAACTTTTCCTGGACGGTCACCTCAATGGGGAGTTCTGCCTGGGCGATGTCGCTCTTGGCCAACACAATGAATTTGTACGTTTTGGCTTCAACGTTCTTGGGTTGCTCCAGGCGTAAGTCGATGGAGGCTTCCCGGTTGGGACGGACGTACACCGCCTTAATGATACGGCCCCCCCCCCGGAACGTCGCCTTCCAGCCTTCAGGGATTTCCTTCATCTCAAAGTGAACGATTTGAGGCACATCCGCTTTGTTCTCAATGTTGAGGGAAATGTTCACCGTTTGGTTCGCCTCAACAACAATAGCGGGATACCGCGTGGAAATAGTCAGAGGCTCTTGTTGTGCTTCTTGGGCCAACGCGGGAATGGTATACACCAAGATGAAGGACAGGATAAGCACACCGATCGCTAGGCGTCGCATGGTTCTCCCTCCCGTACACGTTTAGGGTTATAAGAGGAGTTGTCACTCCTCTTCCATCTGCTTACCGATGTTGTCCCGGGTGTGGTGTCAAAGCACGCGATACAACCGAGGCCGAAGGATATTATAGAATCTGTTCGGCAAGAAGCAATTTCGTGTCGCCAATTGGCGTCGTTTAAAGAGCCGGTCTGCTCAAGACATACGCATTTCCTCCTCAAGTGGATTGGTGAGGCGGGCCGGTTGAAGCCCTTTACCGATTGGCTGAGTGACTGACAAAACTCTGCGAATGCACCTTGGCTTAGAAGGAAGAAGGGAAATTCGTGGGATTTTCTGCTCCTTCTTTACGACGAGGTGTATAAAACGCGATGTGTCGGTTCATCAGACTGATTGGTCCCATGATGAGAATAGCCTTATAATAGGGGTAGATGTTCACGCGTTTCTATTCTCCTTGATGCCGGAGTACACAAAACGCGGTGTGCCGGTCATCAGGTGTGCCTCAACGTGGAGTGCACACATAACCCAACGTTGGGAGGTGAGCACATGGCTGTGGATAGGGTTCAAACGCGTGGCCCCAACACGTCCCCCCGGGAAGAAACATCCGCCCAAGAACGCGAGACATGGGTCCTCCTCTCCGGAAATGAAGCCATCGCTCGTGGTGCGTGGGAGGCGGGCGTCGTATTTGCTTCTGGATACCCGGGCACTCCGAGTACGGAAATCTTGGAGACGTTCGCCCGTTTTCCGGGTATTTACGCGGAATGGGCCCCTAATGAGAAGGTGGCCTTAGACGCGGCCATCGGAGCGGCTTATGCAGGACGCCGCGCCTTGGCCACCATGAAGCACGTGGGCCTCAACGTGGCTGCGGACGCGTTTTTCTACGCGTCTATGACCGGCTTGGAAGCCGGATTGGTCATTGCGGTGGCCGACGATCCGGGCATGCATTCTTCGCAGAATGAACAGGATACGCGGAATTATGCCAAGTTCGCGCGTGTGCCTTGTTTGGACCCTGCGGACAGTCAGGATGCCCGTGATATGGTCATGGTGGGCTTGGACCTCTCGGAGAGGTTTGATACCCCGGTCATTGTCCGTTCGACCACGCGCATTTCCCACGGTTTCAGCCGTGTGCGGGTGGGTATGCGTGAGGAACGTCCTCCTCGGGTACGTCGTTTCCCACGAAACCCCGCGAAGTACGTTATGGTGCCGGCCAACGCACGCAAACGTCATCCCGTGGTGGAGGAGCGCATTCGGCGCATTGCAGAGTACGCGGAAACCTTTCCCCTGAACCGGGTGGAGATGCGTGATGAGAGTTTGGGCATCATTACCTCCGGGATTGCTTATCAGTACGCGCGAGAGATCTTCCCCCACGCGTCCATCCTGAAATTGGGCATGGTCTGGCCTTTGCCCCGCGATTTAATCGCGGATTTTTCCCGTCGGGTGAAACGCCTTATCGTCCTGGAGGAACTGGATCCGTTCATCGAGGAGCACGTGCACATGATGGGGATCCCGGTCGAGGGAAAGAGCATCTTCCCGCAGATCGGCGAATTCAACCCGCATGTGGTGCGCGAGGCCGCCATCAATGCCGGTTTGATCCCGGAAACCGCACGCCCTCCCCGCGTGTCCCTGCCCGATTTGCCGGAACTGCCCGGACGGCCCCCGGTGCTCTGTCCGGGATGTCCCCATCGCGGGGTATTCTGGGCCATTAAGAAACTTCACCTGCCTGTGAATGGGGATATTGGGTGTTACACGTTGGGCGTTGTGCCCCCACTGAACACTATTCACACCACCGGCTGTATGGGGGCCGGCATTGGTGTGGCCCATGGCGCAGCCAAGGCAGGAAGTCCGGAGAAACACGTGGCCGTTATCGGCGATTCCACGTTCTTTCACACGGGTATTCCCGCGTTGATTAACGTGGCCTACAATCGTAGCCCCGTCATTGTGGTGATTATGGATAACCGGGTCACCGCGATGACGGGCGATCAGCCGAATCCGGGCACAGGCGTAACGTTGATGGGTGAGAAGACCCAGGAGGTGGATATTGAGGCCTTAGTGCGGGCCATCGGTATTAAGCATGTGACCACAGTAGACGCGTATGACGAAAAAAAGGTGGAACAGGTGCTGAAGGAGTATAAGCGCCTGGATGAACCGGCCGTGCTCATCGCGCGTCATCCTTGTGCGCTTTTGCCGGAGGAACGGAAGAAATATGTGCCCTTAAAAGTGAACCCGGATTTGTGCGATGGATGTGGAGTCTGCCTGCAGACAGGATGCCCTGCGCTCGTCCGGAGCAAGGCCATCCACATCCCCAGTGGGCGCCAAAAGGTGGAAATCGATCCATTACTGTGTACAGGCTGTGAACTGTGTGCGCAAGTATGTCCTCAGCACGCGATCACGTTCAGGGCCCAGGTGCTGAATGAGTGAGAACCTGAACTCCACGGAGGTGACTATGTCTGCGTTGAACGACAAGACGGATATGAATTTTTTGGTGGTGGGGGTGGGGGGACAAGGTGTTTTGTTGGCGAGTAATGTACTTGCCGAAGCCGGGCTGATTTTGAATCTGGATGTGAAGAAGTCCGAGGTACACGGCATGTCGCAACGGGGGGGCAGCGTGAACAGTCATGTCCGGTGGGGTCCGGAGGTGTTCTCGCCCTTAATCGGCCAGGGAGAAGTGGATGTCCTTGTCTCCCTGGAACGGCTGGAGACGTTACGTTATTTGAACATGTTGCATCCCGACAGTATTATCGTAGCGGATCCGCATCCGATTTATCCTATCACTGTCACAGCAGGTAAGATGGTATACCCGGAGGACGGGGCCGTGCGCTCTTGGGTTGCCCAAGTGGTCCGGCGGGTGTATTGGGTGCCCGGCACCCGGTTGGCCGAGGAGTTGGGGAACGCGAGGGCCGCGAACATGGTGCTTATCGGCGCGTTATCCGCCTTGCTGGATGTGCCGGATGATGTATGGCATCAAGCCATGAAACGTCGGGTGCCGGCCCGATTTCTTGATCTGAACTTCCGAGCTTTTGAGGTAGGCAAATCCTACGTGACGCAAAAGGAAACGAGGTGACAATCATGGGGATGGGAAGCATGGAAGTCGCTCTTCTGGGAGGAGTGGTATGTGCTTGGACATTGTTGCCGCTCCTTGCGCTTTTAGTGATGATATGGATGTTAGTCCGACTGCAAGATCGTCTGCGAAGTTTGGAAGTGGAGATGCATCGTCTACAGAGCGAACTTTCATCCCGCGTGTCCTCCCAGGAGGAAGAAGCACCGGAGACATAATTCTTGTAGTCCACGAGCGGCTCCTTCGTGTTTTATCTGTCTCGGTGTAAAAGAAGCAGAAATTCGCAGGATGTTCGTCGCCGAAATGAGCGAACATCCTGCGAATTTCTCTCCCATTCTATGTGTTTTTCTAACAGTGCGGTGACATGTCGCCACTTTGGTAGCGGCAATCCGCGTTGCTCGAAATCGGCGGAACATGGATTCTAGCGGGCCGGAAGATCCCAGATGTGCAGGAGTTCGGTCGGGCGGCCGCTACGTTCCAGTTCCTCCTTGATGGCGTTGCCGTAAAATCCGGAGAAGTAGGCCGTCATCTCTGCTTCAGCGATGGATTGCCAGTAGTAGTAAAGGGACCACAGTTGGTCTTCGGGTGTGCCTTGCCGCCAAATCTGGGCGACATCTAAGTAGAAGAGGGGCCATACCGGTTCCTCGTTCGCGGTGAGATCACACATGTCTCGAGCCCGCTGTTCTGCCAGACGCAACATTTCCACCAACGCTTTTTCGTTGCGGTAACCGAGGAGGTTCCCCTCTCGGTCCATTTGGGCTCCCAGACTGTAGTACTTGGCAATGAGCGCGGCCGTGCTGGCCCATGTTGTGAGGCTAGAACCTAATTCCATCAGCGCGTGGGAGGGCTCTTCCCACACGTCCTCCTTCAGGGCATGGTAACCTAGTTTGGCCAGCCACGCGCTCTCATAGAGGGAATCCCAGCCGGCAAGTCGCATGCGCGCGGCTTCCCGCGAGAGGCCGTATTGTTTAGCCAGTTCGTCAACAATGATGCTCTCGAAGAGTTCCATGTTGGCATCCGCAGCATGGCGGAGGAGTTCCGCCATAGCTTGGAGACGCTCCGGTTTGGGGGCCGTGGATTGTCCAAAGCCCAACCCGATTTCCGCGCTCTGACGGGCGATCTCTAAATCCTCATTTGCAATGGTGTAATCATACACGGCTTCCCAAAGGAGATCGGTGGCTTGGTCCATGTCCACCTCTTCGCCTTGTTGAGCTTTCTGCATGGCTTGGATGAATTGCTGGACGGCCATATCACCTTTGACGTTGGCTCCCCACGCGTTCGCCAAGACAGACCACGCGTCCATTAGCGCCACGGCGTCGCTTACGGTGCGTGGTTGTTCGGCGGCCAGTCGTTCGATAACTCCTTGCATGGCCTCTTGACTGGACCGGGCTGCTTTGACGTGGTTGATTAACCCATTTAGGTCATCGGGATTCTCATTGTACAGTTGGTCCAATAGGCCCGCCTGTAGGTTGGTTTCTGCGTCGATGGCGGCTTCGAGAGCACGCTGGTAGGCCACGGTTGCCATGCCTTGCTCCAAGGCGGACCGGGCCAGTTGAGCTTGTTCATCTCCATAGGCGGGCATCCGATCCTGTTGGATGTCTTCAGGGAGGTTTTTGAAGCGATTGCGGGCATCTTCATACCGGCTTAGCCAGTAACGAGCTCCGGCTTCCAATTTGTCAAACGCGTTAGACGGCAGTTGGGCGGTACTTGTGGGACGGGGCTGGGGCAACGGTTTTCCTGTGAAGATACGGTACGCGTCAAAGATGTTGCTGACAAGCCGCACGTCCAGGCCCAGTTTCTTGCCTTTCTTGACAAGATCGACTTGCTTCTTCAGGTTTTCATCATAATCATAACGTTGGCCCGCGGGGATGAGCACGATTTTCTTTCCCGCGGCTTTAGCGCCCTCCAGTTTATGGGAGATACCCCCTACCGGCCCAATGGTACCGTCCGGGTTGATGGTTCCGGTCATGGTGACGTCATCTCTGGGGGTGTCTCCCAAGAGGGCTGCGAGGACACCGACGGTGGTCAGGGCCCCTGCGCTGGGTCCATCAATGTAACCACCTCCCGCATCAAACGTGAAGTCGAACATTTGGGGATTGACCCCCAGGAGCATACTGGCCACGGTGACCGCGGTCCACCCGGACGCACGCCACATGGGACCCGTGCCACCGACTTCGGTGTCGTAGAATCCCACCCGGAGACGCGGTTCCTTCTTGCGTCGCACGGTAATAGTGACCGTGTTGGTTGTGCCTTTGGCCCCTTGGGGAGTTTTCATGTAGGCCAGGGCTGTGAGCTTCACGGTGTGTTCCCACGTGCCCGGGCTGACCACCTGGGTAGGTGTGGCGGAAGAAGGTTGGGGAGATGCGGATGTCGGGGCCGATGTCGGTGTTGTCGGACGGGGGGCTGGCGTGGGAGTCTTGCTCGAAGAACATGCGGAAATCAAGAGCGTGAAGATAATTAATACAATGAGCATATGTCGCATCTTGTTCATCATGCACCTCCGCAGTGCATTCGGGAGTCATTGGGGCAATGGATATTGGCGTAGACATTCACCGCGTTTCTACCGTTGCTATTCCATTGTAGCACGTTTTTCCCGAAGAGCAAGATCGGTTTTTACATAGCCCAGGACTTTTCACCGGTTCAGAGGGCGGGGGGCGCCTTCAGGGACGTCCGTGCATACTTGAAATTCGCAATAATCTTCCCACGTATTTTCGTTCGGCCAAGAAGGGCGCTATATCCGGGTGATGGAGAGTTCCTACCAGAATGAGGGTGATCCCGTACCCGAGGAACCCCACAAGGATGCCCAGTAAAGGGGTCGTTGTCCATAGTTTGTAGATCAGCCCGGCCATGACCCATCCGGCCAGGACGGGACGCCAATACAGATCCACCCAAGGAAGAGGAGCGATGTACTTGCGGACCCCGTAGTAAAAGGGGACGAGAAGAGCGATTTCGCTGAGGATGGTGGTGAACGCCGCGGCTTGGAATCCATAACGGGGTATGAGAAGAATGTTTGTAAGGATGTTGAAACTGACGCCGATGAGAAACGCTCGGGTGAGAAAACGCTGTTGGCCCACTGCGATAAGCGCGTATTGGGTCAGACTGTTCACAAAGCCAAAGGGGATGGAAAGGATGAGCAGGCGTAACGCCCAGGCTGAGTAGGGGAGAAACTTAGCACCACCTAGCACCTGGATCAGCACATCCGCGGTGAACAAGACGAACACCACTACCGGGATCGCGACCATAATGAGCAACCGGAGCGAGACTCGATATGCGCGTGCAAGCGCCCCTTCTGGATCATGTGCGTATCGGGACATCAAAGGAAACAAGGCCAGGGAGAAATACGCGGGGATAACGTTCAACCCATCCAGGTACTTGTACGCGGCCGAATACCAGCCTACCTCTGTTTCTCCCCGCACCGGACGCAAAATCCACATGTCGATGCGGAAGAAGATGGTGGCTAAGAGGTGATTGATCATCAACGGCCCTGCTTCCCCTAACATCCATCGTTGGAGGGGCCAATCCACCTCCCAGTGAGGAGTGAATAACGTGCGGCGTAGCAACATGTACAGCCAAACGGTTTGGATGATGTTCATCAGCAGCGCAACCCCGGCCAGACCGACAAATCCACCTCCCAAAAGCAGCACGAGAGCGCCTAGGGTCACTTTCAGCCACACGATGACGGACGCGATGCCTGCGGGATATTCCATCTTCTCCCACGCGTAGAAAAGTGACGAGATCGCGTCCGCATAGGATGCGAAGAGCAAGGCCAACGCGAACAACACGATGGTGTGAACCTCGGCCAGGCTTAAGTTTCCGAATCTTACGTAGGCCCAGATAATGAATGCCTGAACGGGAAGCGACACCCCCCATAAAATCGTGCGCAGGATGACCGCGTTGCTCAGGTAGCGGTTGGCTCGGTTCTTATCCTGCGCGACATCTCGCGTGATCAGTGCCCCGAGCCCAAAGCGGATCAAAATCTCGAAAAAGCCGTAGTACGCGATGGCAAAGGTGTACGCCCCCTCCCCGTTGGGGCTGAGAATGCGTAAACGCAACATGGCGAAGGCGAAGTCAATCAACCGATTAAGAATATTCATGGCCATGGGAACAAGGGAGTTTTTAGCCACAACCTTAATCTCATCGATCTCCTCCGGTTCCCGATAGTAACGCCCCCACATCCAAAAACCCAGCAGCAAAAACGCGGCTACGCCGGCCAAAAAGGACAGGTACAATCCCAACTTGAAGGACATGGGTGTGTATTTAAATCGCACCCGGTGTTCGCCCGCGGGGAGGGCCACCGCGCGGAAATTCCCGTCTGCCCGCCAGATCTCCAAGGCTTCTTCCTCTGCCTCGGTCGTGGCCTGTCGGTATGCCTTCCACCCGGGGAAATACGCGTCCGTCAATACCAGCCATCCCGGAGCTTGGGCCTCTACCCGGAGAAATACCTCATTGAGGGTATAGTGCTCGATGTCTACCGGCGTCCACCGGCACCCCGTCCATTGGTGGGCCTCTTCTCCCGGATGATCGAGGATCAACGTTGTGGCTGGATCGGTCGGGTACAGTGAAGACGCGGGACCGGAGGCAGTACACGTCATCCAAAATGCGCGAGGAAACGCGTGCCTGTTCTCATAAATGCGTACTTCCCCGTCATACACCAAACGGTACCCGTCCGCGGCCAGGGGCACCTCGGTGACCACATACTTCACACCCAGCAAGTGTGTCAGCGGGTGGGTCAACGAATGAGGGTCAAAAAAGGGACTGATGCGGTTGTATAGTAATTGTCCTTGGGGTTCGATGTGCTCCATGTAGCGCACGTATTGCTTAGGGATGATGGAATCATATCCCCGAACGTCTTGCAAGTGGTGCCACCATCCCACGTTCGCGTTCATCGTCTTCGTGGTCGCGCCCGGTACTTCAAAGGACGTGAACCGCCACGGCGTGTGTTCATTCACCCGTTCCTCTAGAAAGCGGACGGCCGGGGGGGTAAAGGAGAGAAGCGCGGGATCGACTTCGGGGTTAAACTTCCCTCCGATGAGCCAGAGGTCCACCCAGAGAAACAGGATGGCCAGGGGCAGATAAATCGCACGCCTGTCCGAAGTGTGGGGTAAAGCCTCCGACGGGCGTTTGAAGGATGAGGGTGAAGAAAAGGGAGGATGTGCAGCACGGCGGGCTAAGATCAGCACCACCGCGGTTCCAAACAGCGCCACGGCCAGTTTTATTAAATTCCCCCACTCATAAGCCCAAAACAGGCGGCCATTAGGAAAAGCCCTACGGGCCAGATCGGACGCGGCCAGTACCCTGTTGCCCAGGGCAATAAACGGTTCGGGCATGAGCACTGTAGTCGCCACCACCGTGAGCACCCCGAATAACGCCAGGGTGACTCCCGCGGTGAGCAGGGAAAACGCGCGGGGCCACTGCCGGGCTTGAACGTATGCGCGCAGAGCATCCATCCCGAACGAGGCCAACGTCACCATGCTGACCGTAAACGGCCACACCCATCGGAAGGGAGAATGCAATTGCTTGTACCCCGGCAGCAGGTAGTATAGGACCGCATAGGTGGGCAGTCCAAACGCGAAGGAGAGCGCGAAGAAGGCCAGAAGGAGTTGGAAGATAAACACGGCAGTAGGCAGGGCAAAGGGTGTGGATTGACCGTGTCGTCGTTTCCAAAGCGCGTGGACTGCAGCCCATACCGCAAGGGTCGCGAGCACCCATGTCAAGATCCCCAGATAATTCCCACCTTCCACGTAATTTTTAATCCCCCAAAACGGGGTGGAAATGGCTTCGCCCAGTGCATTGTGCGTGATGGGCACGAACGTGTGGGTCCAAGGATCGAAGATACGATGATGCGCGGGATTGCCAAACACATCGGGGAGGAAGAAGGTGAGCACATGGCGTGTGGGCCAAGCCCATCCCAGAATCTGTTGCAGGGTGGCCGATCCTTCCCGAAAGTTGTGCTGGGCAAGTTCGTACAAAGGGAGGAACTGGACACCGCCCATCCCCAGCCCGAGCAATCCTCCCGCGGCTAACCAGATGCCCGTGCGCAACGCAGGCCACCACGCGCCTACTTTCCGCCAGGTGGTGACCATCTCCCATACTCCGAACGCGGCCAGCACAATGAGTGTGTCATACAAAATCTCCACATGTCCGGCCAGCGTGGTCAGGGCCAGCACGACCGCGAAGGCTATGACATAAGGGGTGGGATTAAAGCGGTTCGCGCCCTTTTCCTGTTGTTTGCGAAAGACCACGGTGGTCAGCCCCATGAGCAAAGGTAACCAAGACGCGGCCGCGATGATCATGGGAAACACCACACTGACGATGAAGAAACCGGAGAACATATAGGCTACACCTGCGAACAAAGCGGCCCCTCGGCTGCGTCCCCAGATGCGCGCCAATGCGTACATGCTCATCCCGGCCAAGGCCAACTGCAACCATGTGAAGATACCGTAAGCCCGGGCCAGAGGAAACACATAGTAAATAAGGCTAAGGGGATACAAGCCGGAATGTTGGCCTCCCGCGAGAAAGGGCATTCCCGAAAATAGGTAAGGGTTCCAGAGGGGAATCTCGCCATGGTGCAGCGCTTCCCGAAGAAAGGTTTTCCACGCGTAATTCTCCAGGATGAGGTCGGAGAGCAGGGCATTGTGAGGGACGGTGACGTCCATCGTCTCCGCGAAGGCTTTCCAAGGCTGGAAAGTGAACAGATTGTCCGCGGGTAGGAGTGTCTTGCCGCCAAACACCACAGGCCAGAACCAGATCAACGGGAGGAGAACGAGAAGAGTCAGGGGAACACCGTGGTATGCCAGGCGGTTGAGATACGTTCTCAATCCGGTAATGCGTCGCATGGTGGCTTTCCCCTTACGTGACGGGTAAACGATCGCGAGGGCTCAGACGACGGTGGCGCCAACGGATCTGCCATACCCGCCACGCGGCCTCCAATTTCACGGGTACGGTCATCTTGGATTTACCGATACGTCGGTCTTCGAAGTAAATGGGGATTTCGAGAATACGGTAGCCCAAGCGTTCGGCCACATACGCCATCTCGACCTGGAAGATATATCCATTCGACCGAATGCGGTCCAGACCCATGCCGGCCAGCGTGGTACGTCGCCACGCCCGGAACCCAGCCGTCGCGTCCTTCACCCGCGTGTGGAGGATGAGGCGCACGTACACCGAGTTCGCCCACCAGGAGAGCAAGTATCGCCACCAGGACCAGCGTTCATCCAGGCGACCACCGGGCACATATCGGGAGCCAATGACCAAGTCGTATTCCGATAGCGCGTCCAACATCTGAGGGATGTATTCAGGCCGGTGTGAGAAGTCCGCGTCCATTTGAACCACCACCTGAGCTCCGTGTTCCAACGCGTATTTGAACCCGGTGATGTATGCAGTGCCTAGGCCTAATTTCCCTTGCCGGTGAATAACGTGCATTCGACCGGGATATGTCTGTCTGAGGTTTTCTGCGATCTCTCCGGTTCCATCCGGCGACGCGTCATCCACAACCAATAAGTGCAGATCGGGCACGTTCAAGGCGAAGAGGGCTTCGGCCATCTCGGCGATATTTTCCGCTTCGTTATATGTGGGGATGACGACCATAACATTCATATAATTCCTCCTTCTGTAACAGTGAGAGTATAGCGAGGTGGCGGAGGATGAGCAAGCCTGTCGAACATACATTCCCAAACTTTCCCAGGGGAGGATCGCTCACCTAGCGTAACACACAATCGGCAACGTCTCGATGCGTTTCTTCGCCGGGGACGACCGCCGGCCCTTGTCCGGCCCCTAGTAAATGATTATCTAGGGCTTTTCAATGCTCTAACACGCGAAGGTGCTGTATCCGCGGTTGAGCCATCGTAAGGCCGTCGGGGGGTAGACGACGGCATTGCCGTCGTCTACCCGGCCGCCGCCTACCCGTTTGCCCTTAAGTGGAAGATCTCTGAAGAGCCCTAACGATTATCCGGCCATTTTGACAGGTCTTTCCCCCTTTGCCTATAATATCCCTTACAAATAAGAGAATGAACGACAATGAACCGGAGGAGTAGGCGCCACGCGGTCGCCAGAGAGGGCGGGTCACCGGCTGCAAGCCTGCCTCGACGTCAGCAGCGCCGAAGGTCGCCGGGGAGTCGCAGGGGGGAACGGGTGTACGCCTGAGTACTCTCTGCCGGGTGGGCCCGTTACAGCCATAAGAGAGCCGGGGGGTGGCTAACAGGCCGACGGGGATATGAGGTGTTCCCACCACCTTCCCCTCCCCGGAAGCAAGGTGGTACCGCGGAAGGTCCCCCTTTCGTCCTTGCGACGGAAGGGGGGTTTTTGTTAGGAAAACAAAATACGTAAGGCG
>CAYPUG010000019.1:0-32226 GCA_964413905.1 uncultured Anaerolineae bacterium
CGTGGTTTTGGCTTAGTGACACCTGCAGAAGCGTTGGCCCACTCTTTGAACGTGGCGACGGCCCGGGTGGCTCTGCAAATGGGGCCTGCGATTTTCTATCGATACATGGAATTATTCGGTATCGGCCGTAAAACCGAGGTGGATTTGGCGAACGAGACCGCAGGTATCCTCCACGAACCAAACAGTCGGGACTGGAGTCCCTTTTACCTGGCGACCAACGCGTTCGGTCAGGGGGTATCCATTCCGCCGATCCAGCTCATTCGGGCCATGGCCGTGTTGGCAAACGGCGGATACCTGGTACACCCCCATGTCCTGCGCGGTTATTACCTGGACGACACGTATTACGAATTGGAATGGCCTCGAGGCCATCAGGTCATCCGCCCGAAAACCGCGAGGACGGTTTCCCGGTGGCTGGAAAACGTGGTGGATGTGATCAAAGTCTTCGGCCAAGTGGATGGGATGCGCGTGGCCGGGAAGACGGGCACGGCTCAAGTACCTATCCCGGGAGGGTACAGCGAGGATGAGCAGAACACGTTTTTTGTGGGGTATTATCCCGCGGAGGCTCCCCGGGTCATCATCTTGGTATTCCTGGAACGCCCTCGGTTAGGGCCGGCCGTTCACGGGGGTGGACATGCAGAGGTATGGGCGTCGAACACCGCGTATCCGACGTTTGTGCGTATAGCGGAAGCTATTAACCCGTTGTTGGGGATCCGGTCATCGACAGATCGTTTGGAACAGGGGAACGTCCTTGCCCGTCAAGGGGAATAGTCAGAGGTGTAAGGGCTGATGTACAATGCTCGGCGGATATTGACACGTGTAGGAGGCGAGGACGTTGTTGACGTTACGACATATTTGGTTGGGCATCGGCGGTGACCCGCGCGGCACCCTACGCCTGCCGGACGTGCCGGTGCGCGAAGTCATCATTGATTCTCGGCAGGCCGAACAGGGGAGCGTGTTTGTGGCCCTGCCGGGAGAGCGCCGTGATGGCCATGAGTTCGTCGAGGATGCGTTTCGGCAAGGCGCCATCGCGGCATTGGTTTCACGGGTGCCCGAGAATGTCCGGGGGACGGTGGTGGATGTGTCCACCTATCCTGAGCGTCGGGTGGCCCTGCCGGTGCTGTTTCGGGTGCCCGACGCGCTGGTCGCGTTACAGCGCTTGGGAGCGTATTGGCGATCTCTGCACACCCCACGGGTCGTAGGGATCACGGGCAGCGTGGGCAAGACGAGCACAAAGGAGATGACCGCCGCGGTCTTGCGACAGCGGTACCGGACGTTGTGGAGCCGAGCCAGTTACAACAACGAGATCGGCTTACCGTTGACGTTGTTGCACCTTAACAATACTCATGAGGCGTTGGTGGTGGAGATGGGCGCATATGTGCCCGGGGACATCAAAGCGTTGTGCGATCTGGCGCACCCACACATTGGGGTGATCACCAATGTAGGGGTGAGTCACCTGGAACGCATGGGCACGGTGGAACGCATTTGGGAGGCCAAATCCGAGTTGGTGCGGGCTTTACCTCCGGACGGTGTGGCGGTGTTGAATTGGGATGATGAACGGGTCCGGCGCATGGCGGCGGTGACGCCGGCTCGCGTGTTCTCCTACGGCCTGACACCTGAGGCGGATCTTTGGGCGGACGAGGTGGAAACTTTAGGGTTAGAGGGAATTCGGTTCATTCTCCATTATGGCGCTCATGTGGTCCCCGTACGGTTGCCTTGGTTAGGACAGCACAGTGTGCACACGGCGTTGCGGGCTGCCGCCGTGGGTTTGGTGTTCGACATGTCCTGGGAGGAGATTGTCGCCGGCCTGCAGGACACCGATGCTCAACTGCGCATTGTGGTCGTGCCCGGTATCCGGGACACGAAAATCATCGATGACACGTACAATGCGAGCCCGGCCAGCATGTTGGCCGCGCTGAACCTTCTGGCCGACCTGGGCGGCCGTCGCTTGGCGGTTTTAGGAGACATGCTGGAGTTGGGTCATTATGAGGAGACCGGACACCGCAAGGTGGGCGCGCGGGCTGCTGAAGTGGTACAACGGCTCATTACGGTGGGGCATCGGGCCCGCTGGATCGCGGAGGAGGCCGTCTTTGCCGGCATGTCCCCGGAGCACGTGGTTCATGTGGACACGGTGGAAGAAGCCATCTCCCGGGCGAAAGATTGGCTGGAGCCGGGGGACGTGGTTTTGGTGAAGGCGTCTCGGGCTATGAGGTTAGAGCGGGTGGTGGATGCACTCCGGGCAGAGGTGGATGATTAATCATGGCCTATTCGTTGACCCTGGGGGCGATTGCCTTTTCACTGGCGGTGATTTGGGGGCGTCCGCTGATCTTGCTTTTGAAGAAGTACGGCATCGGTAAGAAAATTCGGGTGGAGGGCCCTTCCTCCCACTTGGTCAAGATGGGGACGCCTACCATGGGGGGGGTGATGATCCTGTTACCGGTGTTGCTCATCACGTTAGCGCTGAACGTGGCGAACTTCCTGGGCCGCACCTACATCGGTCGGTCCATTTTGGTGCCCCTGGGCGTGATGGTGACGTTCGGGCTGTTAGGCATGTTGGACGATTGGGAGGGAGTGCGCGGTCGTCGAGGACAGGGCCTTTCTGCCCGCCAGAAGTTCGCGCTGCAAGTCGTGTTGGCGTTGTTGACGGCGTTGGCTTTGCACTTTGCCTTAGGCTTGGAGAGTATCGCCGTTCCCACGGTGCCGGAGAAGATCCCGTTGGGATGGTGGTATATCCCTATTGCCATGTTCATCATCATTGGGGCGTCCAACGCGGTGAACTTGACCGACGGGCTGGATGGGTTGGCCGGGAGCATTGCCGCGGTCTCGTTTACTGCGTATGGGGTCATCGCCTACCTGCAGGGACAAATTTGGCTGACGACGTTTTGTTTTACGGTGGTAGGGGCGGTGTTGGCGTTTTTGTGGTTCAACGCCCATCCGGCCGAGTTGTTCATGGGAGATACCGGGTCCTTGGCCCTGGGCGCAACGCTGGGGGTTGTGGCGCTGATGACCGGCCAATGGTTGTTGTTGCCTGTCGTTGGCGCGGTCTTTGTGGCCGAAGCCGTGTCCGTGATGGTTCAAGTCGGGTATTTTAAGTTGACTAAGCGACTGTACGGGCAAGGGCGGCGGGTGTTCAAGATGGCCCCCTTGCACCATCACTTCGAGGCCTTAGGGTGGTCGGAGACACAGGTTACCTGGCGGTTCTGGCTCATTGGTGTGCTGAGCGCTATGCTGGGTGTGGCTTTGGCCTTGATATAGAAGGTACATATGGAGGGCTTCAAGGCTTTTCAGAGAACCAACACTTGGGGCCAGACGGGTAGGAGAAGGCAGTACTTTTGCCTACCAATTTTGAGCATGCCCCCGGATCGATGGTGTATAAGATAGAAATTCACGCCGAATTTTATATGACGAGGTCCATGACGACGTCAACAATGCATCGGCCAACTGAAGAGCAACGGGGGACCGACCGGCTCAATACGGTCGTCGTTCTAGGTTTAGGGCGCCAAGGCATGGCCATGGCGCGCTTCTTCGCGCGTCGGGGCGTGCGGGTGATCGCATCGGATAAGCGGGATGCGGGGGCACTCTCTTCCCAGGTGGACGAATTGCGCGCCCTGGGGGTGACCCTGGCCTTGGGCGGGCATCCCCTTTCCTTGTTGGAAGAAGCCGATATGCTCGCGGTGAGTGGGGGGGTGCCGTTGACACTGCCCATTGTCCGGGAGGCCCAGGCACGGGGGATACCCGTGGTGAGCGACGCGGATCTGACGTTGCGTTACGCGTCTGGGCCTGTTTTGGGTATCACCGGTTCGGCAGGGAAGACGACGACGACAACGTTGGTGGGGTTGATGCTCCAGACCGCGGGGCTGAAGGTGTTTGTGGGAGGCAATATCGGGGTTCCCGCGTTGGATCGGTTGGATGCGTTGGACGCGTCCACCTGGTTGGTGTTGGAGTTGTCCAGTTTCCAGTTGGAGGTGTGTTATCGTAGCCCGCACGTGGCAGGGGTGTTAAATGTGACACCGAATCACTTGGACCGTCATCCGAGTATGGAGGCGTACGCGGACGCGAAGCGCAACATTTTCCGCTATCAGCAACCCGGCGATTTGCTCGTGCTCGGGTGGGATAACGAGTGGACCCGACGGTGGGCTAAAGAGGCCGTCCCTTCGGGGGTGCGGGTGTTCCTTTTTAGCCTGGAAGAGCCGGTGGAGCGAGGCGCGTATTTGCGAGGCGATCGTTTGTTGGTACGGGATGGGGAACGGGAATGGATCGTGTGTCGGGCAGATGAGGTGCGTTTGCGGGGGCGTCACAATTTGGCGAATGTCCTGGCCGCGTCCGCGTTTGCCCTGGCCGTGGGCGTTTCTCCGGACGCGATGGCGGAGGTGGCCCGTTCGTTTACAGGGGTCCCCCATCGTCTGGAGGTGGTGGCACGTCATAAGGGGGTGTTGTGGGTGAACGATTCTATCGCGACGGCACCGGAGCGGGTCGTTGCCGCGTTGCGGTCTTTTGAGGAGCCTATTGTGCTCTTGGCCGGCGGTCGGGATAAAAAATTGCCCTGGGAAGAGTTCGCCCGGGAAGCCTCGCAACGGGTGCGGTGGGTGATCGCGTTTGGGGAGGCTGCACCGCTGGTGGAGCGGGTGTTGGCTCCGTACGTGGGCGTGGAAACGCTTGCCGGAGTCGAGGTGGTCCCGGATTTGGAAAGTGCGGTGTTCCGGGCCGCGGAGGTGGCTCGCACCGGGGAGGTCGTGTTGCTCTCTCCGGGGGGAACGAGTTTTGATGCGTATCGCAATTTTGAGGAACGAGGACAACATTTCCGGGAGTTGGTCGCCCAGGTGACCGGTGAACGTGGCGGTGGACTGGGCGCACACCCAGCGTAGCACACGGAGGATAACAACGATGTCGACAACGCGGCGTGTGTCGAAGTCTTTGTTCCGAGGCTATGATGCGACGTTGTTGTTGGTGGTGCTGATTCTTTTGTTCGTGGGATTGCTCTCGGTGTACAGCGCGACGTTGTACCAGAGCACATCTCAGTACGGAGATCCGGCGTTTTACTTCCGCCGTCAGGTCATTTGGAGTCTCATCGGATTGGGGGCGTTGGTGGTCACGAGTCGCCTTCCTTATTTTTACTGGCGGCGGGCGTCGCTGCCCTTGTTCGGGCTGACGGTCCTTATGCTCATCGGTGTGCTGTTTACACCGCGGGTGTTCGGGTCCAAGCGATTTTTGTTCGGTAATCGGGTGCAGCCGTCGGAAGTAGCGAAGTTCACGCTGATTATTTACGCGGCTACCTGGCTCACTTCTCGTCGGGATCAGTTGCAGCGAATAGAGTACGGGTTGATCCCGTTCGGTGTGTTGTTGGGGTTTGTGAGTGGTCTGGTCGCGTTACAGCCGGATATCGGTACCGCGGTGCTTTTGGCAAGTATCGGCTTTGCCTTGTTTTTCATTGTGGGCGCGGAGATGCGGCATGTGCTACTGGGCATTTTGGCGGGCAGTGTGACTGCGGCTTTTCTTATCGCGTTTTCTAGCCATGCTCAGCATCGTCTGCAGGAGTTGCGCGATGTGTGGCAGCACCGGGAAGGTGAAGGATGGTCGCACTTGGAGTTAGCAGTGAAGACCATGCAGGAAGGGGGATTGTTCGGGCGAGGGCCGGGGCATTTGACCGAGTATGTGCCCGCGGTGCATAACGATTTTATCTTAGCCGCCCTGGGTCACGCGTTTGGGTTAATAGGGTTGGCCGGGGTGGTGGTGCTCTTTTGGCTCTTCGCGGTGCGCGGGCTTTACATCGCGGCCCACGCGCCGGACCATTTCGCGGCCGTGACCGCGGCCGGGATCACGGTGTGGATTACGTTTCAGGCGTTGGTCAACATGGGAGTGGCCGTGGCGTTACTCCCACCGACGGGAGTGACGTTGCCCTTTGTGAGTTACGGGGGATCGTCTTTGGTGATGACATTGGCCGCGGTCGGCGTACTGTTGAATATATCTCGCTATGTTTACGTGAGAGGTGGGCGTGATCCGAGTGCTCATGTCGGGTGGAGGCACGGGGGGGCACGTGTATCCGGCCCTCAGCGTGCTTGACGCCCTAAGGGAATTGGTAGGAGAGGAAAATATCCAGATTCTCTATGTGGGGCATCGGCGTGGCGTAGAAGCCACGCTTGTGCCGCGTCGTGGAGTTCCTTTGCGCACTATTCCCGGGGGGCAGGTGCGCGGGCAATCGCCGTGGACGTTAACCCGTAATTTGGTCCTAGAAGCACGGGGATATGTGCAGGCCCGTCGCATTGTGCGGGAATTTCAACCTCACGTGGGGTTCATTACAGGGGGATGGGTGACCGTGCCGGTTGCTGTTGCGCTGCGCCGAGCGGGGGTGCCGTTCGTGATTTACCTGCCTGATGTCAGCCCTGGATTGGCCATTCGTACGTTACAACGCTTGGCGCAATCTGTAACGGTGACGGTGGAGGAAGCGGCCACGTATTTTCCGGGGAAAGCGGTGGTGACGGGGTATCCGGTGCGTAAGGCGGTGCTAGAGGCTCGTCGGGATCAGGCTCGGGAACAGTTGGGCTTGCCCCAGGAGGATCGGGTCGTCTTGGTGTTCGGTGGGAGCCGAGGGGCGCGCAGCATCAACCGGGCGGTGGTCGCCCACGCGCAGGCGCTTTTATCTTTGGCCCATGTCGTGCACATGACCGGTTCGTTGGACTATGGGTGGGTGAGCGCGGCGGCGCGCGAGTTGCCGTCGGATCTTCGGGCTCGCTATCACGTGTACGAATATCTTCATGAGGAGATGCCCTTGGCTTTGGCCGCGGCTGATGTGGTGGTGAGCCGGGCGGGCGCGTCGGTGTTGGGCGAGTTCCCCGCGCGGGGGTTGCCCGCGGTGCTGGTGCCTTATCCTCACGCGGGGCGGCATCAGGAACGCAACGCTCGTTACCTGGTGGACCGAGGGGCCGCGGTGTTGGTGGACGATGAACACCTGGGTCGAGATCTGGTGCCCACATTGCGGGGGTTGCTGGAGGACGAGGTCCGACGTCGGCGTATGGCCGACGCGGCCCGGTCTGCGTTTCGCGCGAACGGGGCCCGGAACATTGCATGTGAACTTTTACGGTGGGGAGGGCACCCATGTTAATGCAGGCCGCGCCGGTCAAGATCCAAACCTGGCAGGGGCTGATTATCCTAAGTCTGTTTCTTCTGGCCTTTGGGTATCTGGGCTGGAAGCGAGGTGCGCGGCGAGAACTGGCGACTTTGATGTTTATTGTTATCGGTTATCGGCTGTGGACCACGTCCTGGGGCGATACATTGGTGGGTAAGGTTAACCAGTTGTGGTTCATGGCACACATTGCGTTGAAGGCGAAGTTCGATATAAACCGCATGATGGAAATGGTCGCACAGATAAAACAGATGAAGCCGCTGATCTCGGATGATGCTCAGGACGCGTTCCTGTTCTTTGTCTTCCTGTTTTTCGTATTCCTGGGATATGCCATCGGTCACATTGGGTGTTGTATCGGGTCTCTGTTGCGTAAGATCTTGGGGGGATCGCCCTCCTTGGTGGGGGGGCTGCTGGGAATGTTGAACGGGTATTTACTGGTGCAGTGGCTTTTTCCTACGCTGATCACGGTGATGCCTTCCGCCCCCCCGGGACGTCCGGTCATGGCGCGGGCCGCGGAGTCTACTTCCGCGAAAGGCGCGTTGGCGCAGGGTTTCGCTCAACTGGCCAAGGTGTTCGGGTTGGACCCGGCTCACTTTTTGCTCATACTGGTCGGGCTAACGGTTCTCATCATCGCGTGGAAGTCCCGTTGAAGCCCAAAGGAGAACGCGATGGGCCCAATTGAAGTGTTGTGGGGAACACTCATATTGGTCTTTATTCTGGTGACTTTGATCCGGGGCTACACCCGGGAGTTAGGGATCACGGTGTTGCTGTTGTTGGTCTTGTTTGTGGAACTTTACTTTGGCAGCCGCATAGAGACACTTTTGCGGCAAAAGGTGTTTGGTCAAGTGTTCCGATTGCTGAACGTCACGCCGAGTCCGGAGTTCGAGAATTTCCTCATGGTTGCGGTGTACACAGGACTTTTGGTGTTGGTGTTGTACATCGGGTATGAGGGACGGTCCCTTTCCTTCCCCGGAGCGCCTAAAAAGGGATTGGAAGGGGCGCTGATCAGTACCTTCATCGGTGCGGTGAACGGTTGGTTGTTCACCGGCACGCTGTGGTATTACTTGGACAAGTACAAATATCCGTATCTGGTGAAGTGGCATTTGCTGACCACGAATTGGACGGATCGGGCCAAGGTGTTGATGAAATATTTGCCACCCAAGTTGTTTGAACCGAAGCCGGAAGTATTGGCCGTGTTCGCGGCGGTGCTGATTTTCATTAGTGTGCGCAGGTGAGAGGGTGAACACACGCGGGTTGCCGTGGCACCACATTCACATTTTGGGGATGGGAGGTACGGGTCTCTCCGCGATCGCGCGCGTGTTGTTGGAGCAGGGGTATCGGGTCAGTGGGTGCGACCGTCAGGACGGGGCCCTGCTTCGCGATCTGGCCCGACTGGGGGCACAGGTGATGGTGGGTCATGATCCCGCGCACGTAAGGGACGCGGACGCGCTTTTGGTGACATCCGCGGCGCCTACGGATCATCCCGAAGTGACGGCTGCGCGAGCACAGGGGATTCCTGTCCTCAAGCGGCGAGAGTTTCTCCCTTACGTGTTGGCTGGCCGAGAGGTGGTCGCGGTGGCCGGAACGCATGGAAAGACCACGACTACGGCGATGGTGGTCCACATGTTGCGGAGTATGGGCCGTGAGGTGGGATACATCATTGGCTCGGTGGTCCCTCGCTGGGGCAACGCGGCTGCGGGATCCGATCCGGTGTTCGTTATCGAGGCGGACGAGTACGATTACATGTTTTGGGGCCTCACCCCACTGGTGGCCGTGGTCACGAATGTGGAGTGGGATCATGTGGATTGTTTTCCGACCCGGGAAGCTTATGTGGACGCATTTGTGACGTTTGCCGGTCGGGCGGAGAGTTTAGTGGTCTGCGCGGATGACGCAGGCGCACGGGTGGTCGGGGTGCGCAGTGGTGTGAAGGCGATCACTTATGGATTTTCTCCGGACGCGCGGTGGCGCCCCGTGGGCGCGGAGGTGTCCCCCTCAGGCAGGTGGCAATTTGTCCCCGAGCAGGACGGCCGACCGGTCGCGGAGCCGGTGGTTTTGCAGGTGCCGGGCCGTCATAATGTGCTCAACGCATTGGCCGCGTTGGCCGTGGTGGACGTTTTGGGGGTGGATGTGGCCCGGGCTGCACGACATTTGGCTTCTTATCAAGGGGCCGGTCGACGCTTCGAGGTGAAGGGTGAAGTGGGGGGGGTGGTGGTGGTCGACGATTATGCGCATCACCCTACAGAGGTGCAGGCGACGTTAGCCGCGGCTCGGGAGATGTACCCGGAGCGGCGAATATGGGCCGTTTTTCAACCCCATACATACAGTCGCACGCGGGCGCTTTTAGCACAGTGGGGTGGAGCGTTTTCTGAGGCGGATGCAGTGGCCGTTATGGAGATCTACGCAGCCCGGGAGGTGGATACGCTGGGCCTGTCCGGCGAGAAGGTGGCTCAATCGCTTCGGCATCCCCGTGTGCAATACACCGGTGGGGTGGAGGAGACGGTGGCGTATTTACAGGCCCACGTGCGCTCCGGGGATGTGGTACTCACATTGGGCGCGGGGACCAGTGTGAAAGTGGCCGATGCGTTGGTGGATAGGCTCCGTCAACGGCACGATGCGCTCCGGGTTTGGCAACAGATATTGGGTGATGATCTGCTCGCGGAACAGGTGCCGTTGGCCCCGTATACCACGTTTCGCATTGGTGGGCCGGCGGATGTGTTGGCCGTACCCACCCGGACGGAGCGTTTTGTGGCTTTGGCGCGGAGCGCCGCGGAGAGAGGGGTGCCCTTTTTGGTATTGGGTGGAGGAAGCAACGTGCTCCTCCCGGATGAAGGGATACGCGGCTTGGTGATTGTGAACCGTTGCCGCACGTTTGAAGTGCTCTCCGAGGAGGATGAGTGGGTGTACGTGCGGGCGGATGCCGGGGTTTCCCTGGCGGGATTGGCTCGCGAGGCCGTGCGACGGGGGTGGGATGGTCTGACGTGGGCGGTAAGTATTCCCGGCACGGTGGGCGGCGCAGTGGTCGGAAACGCGGGGGCCCACGGGGGCAGCATGGCCGATGTGGTGGCCTGGGTTCGCTTGTTGCAAGGAGACGGCCGGGTGGTCCGTGTGGCCGGGCAGGATTTGGGATATGGATATCGTACATCTGTGCTGAAGGAGGCGCGCCGCCGGGGGGAGATGTTTCCGTTGGTGGTGGATGTGGCGTTACGACTGCGTCGCGGGGACGCCCGACAGTTGCGCGAGCAGGCGGATGAGTATTTGGCGCATCGGCGACGCACACAGCCAACGGAGTCCAGTGTGGGGTCTATTTTTCGCAATCCACCGGGGGACTACGCGGGGCGACTCATTGAGGCGGCGGGGTTGAAGGGCACCCGTGTAGGCGATGTGGCCGTTTCCACGGTCCACGCGAATTTTATCGTGAATTTGGGCAACGGTCGGGCCGCGGATGTGCGGGCGTTAATCCGCTTGATCCAGGAGCGGGTGCAAAAGCAGTTTGGGGTTCACCTGGAACTGGAGATCCTCATCGTTGGGGGATAGTGCAGGACAAAGGAGGTCATTTTTTTCGATGAATGTGGGTGTCATTTTCGGTGGCCGATCGGCCGAACACGACGTGAGTATTATGTCCGCTCGTTATGTGGTCCAGATGTTGCAGCGTCGGGATCACATTCCGGTGCTCATGTACATTGACCGTTGGGGCCGATGGTGGTTTGATACGGTGGCTATTCGAGTGCTCGAGGAGGGAGCATCGGTGATCCCATCTCCCCCAATGGTGCCGGCGCCCAAGGAGTTGTTGCCGTCGGTAGAGCGAGTGGCGCAAGTGGATATTTTGTTTCCGGTGTTGCACGGCCCCTTTGGTGAGGACGGGACGTTGCAAGGGATGTTCGATGTGTTGGGGTTGCCTTATGTGGGCAGTGGGGTGACCGGTAGTGCGGTGGGGATGGATAAGGTGGTCGCGAAGCGGGTGTTTCAGGCAGTAGGGTTACCGGTGTTGCCGTATGTGGTGGTGTATTTGCATGAAGTACGTGCGGGTGTGGAAGAGGTGGTGGCACGGGTGGAGTCTGAACTCGCGTATCCGGTGTTTGTGAAGCCTGCGAATTTGGGTTCCAGTGTGGGGATTAGCAAGGTCGGAGACGCGACGGAATTGGTGGATGCGTTGTTCGCGGCAGGGCGGTACGATAGCAAGATCGTGGTGGAGCAGGGAATTTCGGCGCGGGAGATCGAGGTCGGTGTTCTGGGGAATCATACCCCGCGAGCGTCGGTCCCGGGGGAAGTGGTCCCCGGACGAGAGTGGTACGATTATGAAGCAAAGTATGTGGATGAGGGAACACAGTTGCTCATCCCCGCGCCGATAGATGCAGATACGGCAGCCGTGGCGCAGGAAATGGCCCTTCGCGCGTTCCAAGCCGTGGACGCGGCCGGTCTGGCGCGCGTGGATTTTCTGATGGATAGGGAGGCGGGCACGCTTTATATCAATGAGGTGAACACCATCCCGGGATTTACCCAGGTAAGTATGTACCCGAAGGTGTGGGAAGCCTCGGGGGTGCCTGGGGAGGAGTTGGTGGACACACTCATCCAATTGGGATTAGAACGATATGCCGAACGAAAGGGATTCGCGTCGTACTCAACGTAACTCACAACGTCGCTCACGTACTACGCGGCGGACCGTTCGGCGTTCGGATCCCCGGCCCCGTCGTTCCCGGCGGGCGCGGGGGAGACGGCGTCATATGCGGGCGGAGAGGGGACTTAATCTCCCCTTACAGATTGAACGGGTGGAACGGGCGCTTTCCATTCCCCCGTTGGGTCGCCCTCAAATGGTGGCGTTGGCTCTTTTGGGCGTGGGGGTGGCTTTGTTGGTGCTCATGGGAATGAGCGATACGTTTTATGTGTACAGGGAGGATGTACGAGTCCAAGGGGTAAAGTACACATCGGTTGAGGAGGTGTACAAGGTATCCGGGGTGGAGGGGTGCCATGCGTTTTACGTGCGCCCGACGGAGGTGGCTTCCCGGGTGGAACAATTGCCTTTTGTGCGCCGGGCGAAGGTTCGGGTGATGGTACCGGCTCGGGTCACTATTCTGGTGGAGGAGCGGGTTCCTGTGCTGGTGTGGCAGCGCGCGGATGGGGTGTTTTGGGTAGACAAGGAAGGGCAGGTGTTGCCACCTAAGGGGGAGATACGCGGTTTGTTGCGGGTTGTGGATCCCCAGGGCCTGGCGGCCGTGTCACCGGAGGGTTCCCCCGAAAGGGAGATGTTCGATACATATCTGCTACAGACATTGCGCGATATACATGAAATTTTTCCTAGTGTGAACACTGTGTTGTATGATCGCAGTGCCGGATTGCGTTTGGTGGTGCGGACGAGTGCGGGGGATATGCAGGTGTATTTGGGAGGATATATCGGGTTGGAAAGACGTTTGGAGTACTTGCCGACGGTGTTACGTGAGATGCGTCGCCAAGGAATGTGGTATCGTTTTATCGATCTGAGCAATCCGGACCAGATCGTGTTAGAACCCTAAAGGAGTGTATCCGTGGACGATATCATTGCCGCGTTGGATGTGGGCACAACCAAGATCGTCGCCATCATCGGGGAAATCGACGATGAACAGTTGAGCATCATCGGCATCGGTGAAGTGCCCTCGCGAGGGATGCGCCGTGGGGTGGTGGTGAACGTGCACGAGGTGACCGCGGCGATTGGGGAGGCCGTGCGCATCGCAGAGCGTGCGGCCAACGTGCGCATTGAGAGCGCGTTGGTCAGCCTATCCGGTGCGAACGTGGAGGCGCTTCCCTCTCGCGGCCTGGTGACGATTGCGGGGCGCGGTGTGCGCAGTGTCACTTTGGAGGATATTCGGCGGGCCTTGGAGAACGCGGTGGTGGGATCCTTACCTCCCGGCCGCGAGGTGGTGCTTACTATCCCGCGCACGTACAAGGTGGATGATCAGGAAGATATCCGAGACCCCATCGGCATGGAAGGGTTTCGCCTGGAGGTGGACGCGTTGGTGATTACGGCGTCCACTGTGGCCGTGCAGAATTTGGTGAAATGTGTTCGCGGCAATCAGATCGAGGTGGACGATCTTATCCTTCAGTCCATTGCTTCAGGGTTGGCCGTGCTTTCGGAGGAGGAGCGAGAGTTGGGGGTCGCTGTTATGGATGTGGGAGGGGGGACCACAGATGTGGCCATCTTCCTGGAAGGCACGCCCTGGCATGTTCACGGGGTTCAGGTAGCCGGGTATCATCTCACCCAGGATGTGGCCATCGGCCTTCGGATGCCCATGTCCGCGGCGGAGGAGTTGAAATTACATTACGGTAACGTGCAAACTCGATGGGTCTCCGAGGATGAGACGGTGACCATCGGGGGATTTGGGGATGATAGTCGACGGGTGATCAGCCGTCACCTTCTGGCCGAAATTCTGGAGGCGCGCGCGGAGGAGATATTGGATCTGGCGTGGAAGGGCGTTAAAGCTTCGGGCTACGATGGCTTGTTACCGGCCGGCGTGGTGCTGGCCGGTGGAACGGCTCAGTTGCCCGGGTTCCGAGATCTGGCTCGGGAGTATCTGGATGTGCCGGTGCGGGTGGGAACGCTTCCACCCTTTAAGGGGTTGGATGAGGAGCATCGGTCTCCGGCGTATGCCACCGCGGTGGGGCTGTTGTTGTACGGGATGCGTCAACCCATTCACTTGGGGTTCCAACGGGCCCCTTCTCGGCGAGAACCCGGAGGCGGTTGGTGGCACCGGGTAGGTGATTGGTTACGACGTCTGCTGCCTGCAGGGACGGAATCATAAGGAGGTATACGGTGGATTGGGAACCGCGTGCGAGTTTTGTGTATGAGGAAGGTGAAGGGAAACAGCCAAGGCAACGAGGCCCTGCCCGTTCTCTGAACGATGGGTCTAAGGGTGGGAATAGGACGTTTCGGCCGGGAAAACCATCGTCCGGGGGGATAGCGTCTGCCGAGCGCACACAACCGGGTGCGCGGTTCCAAGGGCCGAAAGCCCATGAGGAACAAGATAATGCCGATTCCCGAAGGGAGGTTAAAAGAAAAATGACAGCCAGGAAAACATCACATGGTTCGGTGAACTCGCAGGCCAATATTAAGGTGGTCGGCTTGGGTGGAGGCGGGTCGAACGCGGTGAACCGCATGATCGAGATGGGATTGCAGGGTGTGGAGTTCATCGCGGTGAACACGGACAGCCAGGCCCTGATGCTCTCTAAGGCGCCTATCCGCCTGCGTATTGGCGAGCGCATTACTCGCGGGCTGGGCTCCGGGGGCAATCCGGAAATCGGACGCAAGGCCGCGGAGGAATCCATCGAAGACCTGCGAGAGGTGCTCAAAGGTGCGGATATGGTCTTCATTACCGCGGGTATGGGCGGCGGTACCGGGACCGGGGCCAGTCCCGTTGTAGCGGCCTTGGCGAAGGAGGAAGGGGCTCTGACGATTGGTGTGGTGACCAAACCCTTCGCCTTTGAGGGAGAGAAGCGCCGTCAGGTGGCCGAAGCCGGAATTCGCGAGTTGGAACAGGCTGTGGACACCCTCATTGTCATTCCTAACGATAAGTTGCTGCAACTGGTAGATAAGAAGGTGAGCATTCTGGACGCGTTTAAACTGGCGGACGATGTTTTGCGCCAGGGCATTCAGGGGATTTCCGAGTTGATTACGGTGCCCGGCTTAATCAACTTGGACTTTGCGGATGTGCGTACAATCATGAACGAAGGCGGTACGGCATTGATGTCGATCGGTCGGGCCAGCGGGGATAATCGGGCCGTAGAAGCTGCAGAGCAAGCCATTTACAGTTCTTTGTTGGATACCAGCATTGAGGGTGCGCGGGGCATCCTCTTCAACGTGACGGCCGGCACGAACTTGACGTTGCATGAAGTAAGCCAAGCCGCGGAGATGATCCAGCGGGCTGCCCATCCCGAGGCGAACATTATTTTCGGTGCGGTCATCGATGATACCATGCAGGATGAGTTGCGGATTACGGTGATTGCGACGGGGTTTGATCGGGAAGACCAGACAGAATCCAGACCGCGATCCCCCAAGACCATTCCGTTCCCCGAACGACGCGGTGGGGATGATGGGGACGATTTGGACATCCCTGCCTTCTTGCGGCGGAAATAGGCGCTTTCGGGAATCGGCCGTCTTGTAGGGGGAAGAATTCGTGTAATTCTCGCGTCCGAAAGACGCGAGAATTACACGAATTCCTACGCTTCTCTTACGCCAGCATACATAAAACGAAATGTGTCGGTCGGATAGGCTTCATACGGGAGGAGGAAGATGAAGCCCGCTCGCTTTCACGAGGAAGGTTCGGATGACCGGGCAGCGGATGAACAGCCCGCAAGCGTTTCGCCCGAACAGGAGACATCGGCGGATGTGGACCGCGCGGAGATAAAAGACGAAGGAGGCGATGAGGAGTCTTCTTCAGAAGCGGAGAACGCTTGAATTTCTCCCTGTGTGTTTGCTGAATTTGCCCCCTTTTCTCCCCTTGTGTTATACTCACGCTCGCCTCGACATCTATATGTAGTGGCAGAAATGGTTAATATCACTACATATAGGGCCGGCTAACCGATAAAACTCTGCGGATGCACCTTGGTTTAGAAAGCAGCAGGGAAACTCCTGAATGCAATCGCGTTTGCACACCGTCTCTTCTACAAGGGTGTAGGGGCTCTTTCCAACGGTCTAGAGGCGTTTTGTCGCGTGTGTTTTCTCCATAACGCAAGTGTGTGTGCTTGTCCCCCCCGACCAACAACATGAGCGGCACGATTTGCGGTGCCCCAAGGGTACCGGGATGTGCTGTTTTTTTCCGTGAGGTCATCCAAATGGTGCGCGTTTCTCTGTTGGGGGGACGTGTTGTCGATGGAATGAGGAGGAAAAGATGATCTGTCCATATTGTGGGTACCATGAGTCACGGGTTGTGGATACGCGGGATATGGGACGGTTTATTCGCCGCCGCCGGGAATGCCGGCGATGTGGGCGTCGTTTTACCACCCATGAGCACATTGTGCAGTCGGTCCAGGTGGTGAAAAGTGATGGCCGACGTGAGCCGTTTAGTCGGGATAAGATCTTGCAAGGGTTACGCATCGCGTGCGCGAAGCGTCCTATACCGGCCGAGGCCTTGGAGCGGATTGTGGAACAGGTGGAGGAGGCGGTGTTCAGCATGGGCAAGGCAGAAGTCCCCAGTAAAGTCATTGGAAATATGGTGTTGGAACGTTTGAAAGCGGTGGATCCGGTGGCATACATCCGCTTTGCCACGGTTTATCTGCAATTGCCGGATTTGAACGCGGTGCGTGAGGAGATCGATCGGTTGTTAGGCCATATTCCCCCGGAGGAGGAAAGGAAATGATGGATGATACGCTTCATAAAGAGATGAAGGAACAGATTATCCGTCAACTGGGCATTCCCTGGGATGAGGAATCCGAGCGCATTGAACTCTCCGCGAACAGTTTGCGGGTGCTGGCCCGACGCTATCTGCGCAAGGATTTGGAGGGGAAGATCATCGAATCCCCCGCGCAGATGTTCCGTCGGGTGGCGTATCACGTGGCCAAGGCGGACTTGGAATTGGGGGGCACCGAGGAGGATGTGGCGCGGACTACGGAGACCTTCTACGAGTTCCTGACCGCATTCCGCTTCATGCCCAACTCACCCACCTTCACCGGCGCGGGCACCCCGCTGGGTCAGCTGGCCGCCTGTTTTACCGAAGATATGCGGGTAGTTACCGATAAAGGGCTCAAGCGTATTGCCGACCTCCAGGTGGGCGACCGGGTGCTGACACATAAAGGTCGCTTCCGTTCGGTCACCGAGACCATGCAGCGCTATCACGAGGGGGATCTGTACCGGATCAAGGTGAAACTCATCGGGGTGACCATCGAAGTGACTCCGGAACACCCCATCCTCACACCAGATGGGTGGGTGGAAGCCAAGGATTTGAAGGTAGGCGATCTGGTGGCTGTCGGCGTCCCCCAGGGGGAGACCCCACCGCCCACGTTTGATCTGGCTCAATTGCCATATGCAGAGGAATTAGAAGTTCAGGTGGCGGACGAATCGGTACGGGTGCGTCGTCCAAGCACATATCAAAACTCTGGGCGGCAGGCCGAGTGGACTAAGCGCTACATTGAACTGACGCCTGAGCTGGCCCGGCTGTGTGGTTATTATGTGGCCGAGGGCACCATTGGCCCGGATGAGCGATATGTTCGTTTTACTTTTGGCCAGGATGAAAGAGAGTACCAACAAGATGTCGTTGAACTCATAGAAAAGATTTTTGGCCGCTCGCCTCGAGTGATCGATTCTCATCACGGCAAGTGGACAAATGTGGATGTGTATAGCCGGGTTATCGCAGCCTGGTTCCGAGAGCATTTTGGTTGGGGAACGGCCAACAAGCATTTACCGCTGTGGTTGCTTTACGCTCAGCGGGAAATCCAAGAGGAGTTTTTGGTCGGCTTGCTCCGGGGCGATGGGATGTTCTTCGAACAGATGTACAGTGTAACCGGTCGCTCCCAGCCCAAGATGTTCCGGTCGTTCCGAGTCACGATGGCAAATCCGGGGTTAGTCCACCAAGTGTGGGAAATTCTGTTGCGCTTGGGATACGACGCGGCCATTCGTCCGGTGGATACCACATATGTCACGGCCAATGCTCGTGAGACGGCCCAAGTCAGCATGCCGCCGCTTCAGTCTCGGGAGTTGATTAAGCGAGTTTTTGGGGTGGATTTGCCGGAACCCGATCAACGATATCTCCGTCCTCGTGTTCATCGATTTGACGGTTGGCCGTTTTTTGAAATCGAGAGTATTGAGGTCGTGCCTTTCAGCGGCGTCGTGTATAACTGTGAGGTGGACGAGGACCACACGTATGTCACCGAAGGGGTGGTGGTCCACAACTGTTTCGTGCTCCCTATCAGTGATGATATGGGGAAGGAGCCGGACGGAATTTTTATGACGCTGCGTAACGCAGCGCTGATCCAGCAAACAGGCGGGGGCAACGGGTTCTCCTTCTCCCGACTGCGCCCTCGAGGCGATAAGGTGAGCACCAGCGCGGGCACGGCTACCGGCCCCGTAGGCTTCCTGCGGGTGTATGATGTGGCCTTCGGGGAGATAGCCCAGGGCGGATGTCTCGTCCCGGAAACGCTCGTCTTCACCGAACAGGGTACTCTTCGCCTGGACGAAATCGTCCACCCCGAACAGCCTGGATGGCAGTCCCACCGCCTGCAGGTGGCCACGGACGAAGGGTGGCGCGCGTCTCCCTGGGGGTATAACAACGGCATCAAGCGTGTCCTGCGCGTCCGGACCTCCGAAGGGCTGGAAATCGTGGGCACCCCGGATCACAAGGTCAAGGTGATGACCGCGGACGGTCCCACGTGGCGGCCCCTGGAATCCCTTCAGCCGGGCGATGCCATCCTGGTGAAATTGGGCCAGCACCGGGGCCAACCGCAGAGACTCGTCCGTCCCCGACAACAACACGGCAACCAGGTCATGCCCCGGTTCCCCGAGGCGCTCACCGAAGACCTGGCCTTCTTCCTGGGATACCTGATCGGTGATGGATTCATCGCGCGCGGGGATAAGGACCACCGGGTTGGGGTGACGGTGGCCCACTCCAGTTACCTGATGGAGGAGATGCCCCGGCTGATCCGCGGCCTGTTCGGCGATGCCATCACCCTACACCGTCAACAGAAAGCGGATGACGCGTCGGTGACGTTTGTCATGGACAATCGGGCCCTGAAGGATTTCCTCCTTCTGAACGGGGTGACCAAGCTCTCCAGTCGGGAGGCGTTCGTGCCCCGCATTGTGCGCCAGAGTCCCCCCCGGGTGGTAGGCGCGTTCCTGCGGGGACTGTTCGAAGCGGATGGCACACTCTCTCACGGTTACCCGAGCCTGCTCACCACTTCGGAGCGTTTAGCCCGTGAGGTGGTCACGTTGCTCATCGGCCTGGGCATCCCGGCCACCTTGGAATCCGCGCCTATCCCTCAGGACGCCTTTGGCACCTCGCCGCGCTGGCGAGTACGAGTTGTGTCCCACCGGGGGCTTGAGGCCTGGCGTACGCACGTCGGATGTGATCCCCGGTCTCGCTTCGCGGCCGTGTGTGCCTTTACGCCGGACACCGACCGGGAGTCCAGTTATCCCCTGCCCTCACCGGAGTACTGGTTGAGTCCGGTGTTGGACGCCATCACTCTGCCCCAGGTGGACCGGCAAGGTCGGGGGCGGGGGCTGAAGTTCCGGGCCACCGAGCCCGAACTCCGACGGCAATTATTGCGCTACCTGCGCGGAGATCGGCACCTCACCTTGTCCACGTATGAGCGCTTGATGAACGCGTATGAGGTGTTCCAGGCTCATGCTCCCGATGTGGATGCCCTGTGGTTCGTGCATGTGACCACGGTGGAAGACGCGGGGGAGCGCCTGACCCTGGACCTGGAGGTGGAAGAGAATCACACGTACCTGGCCTGGGGGATGGTAACACACAACACCCGTCGTGGCGCCAACATGGGCGTGCTGCGGGTAGATCACCCGGACATCTTCGATTTCATCCGGGCCAAGGAGAAAGAAGGAGAACTGGTCAACTTCAACCTCTCCGTGGGCATCACCGATGACTTCATGCGCGCGGTGGAGGAGGACCGGGACTTCGATCTCGTCAACCCCCGAGACGGGAAGGTGTGGCGCACGGTGAAAGCCCGGGAGATCTTCGACGAGATCGTTCGCCACGCGCACTACAACGGCGAACCCGGCGCGCTCTTCCTGGACACCGCGAACCGTACCAACCCCTTGCCTCATCTCTACACCCTGGAAGCGACAAATCCCTGTTTCGTCGGGGAGACGCGCATCGCCACAGCCCGAGGGCTCATCCCCATCCAGGAACTGGCAGAATCAGGAACGCCCTTCGAAATCTTCACCGACCTCCGTGCCCCCTGGGGTGGGCAGGGCGTTCCCGGCACGGATCACGGCACCGCGCGGCGGGTGGCTGTCCAGGCCTTTAAGACCCGGGAGAACGCACGGGTACTCCGTCTGCGCACGAAGATGGGCTACACCGTTGTGGCCACGCCAGATCACCGGTTCCTGACGCCGGATCGGGGATATGTGGAACTGCAAGATCTGAAGCCCGGCGACAAAGTGCTCCTCCAGTCGGGCGAGGGGGGGTGGAGCACCGAGTACGCGCTGCCCAACGTGGCCCATATGGTCGAGACCCTGCGTCACATGGGACGGGGCGGGGATTGGGCGTCCGGTCACTTGACTCCGCGCCGGGCTTCTGTCACCCAGTACGCGGACATCCCCCAGGAGTGGTCCCAGGACCTGGGCATCGCTCTGGGATGGCTGGTGGGGGATGGGTGGTTAAGCCCCGATAGCAACGCACCGGTGGGCATGGTCTTCCATAAACCCACCATCCTGCAACGGGTGCGGGAGATTCTGCGCCCCTGGTTCGGCGAGGGCCACGTGGCCGATCGGGGATCCCATTACCAGCTGACTTACGGCCGGGTGCCGTATGAGTTCTTTGCTTCCCTGGGCGTCCCGGCCGTTCGGGCCACGGAGAAGCGGGTGCCCGAGAGTATCTGGCGCGCGCCCCGGGAAGCGGTGGTCGGGTTCTTGCAGGGACTTTTCAGCGCGGACGGCACCGTCTTGGTCAACGAGGACAAACAGGATTGCACAGTCCGCCTGGCCAGTTCGTCTCGCCAACTGCTGGAGGACGTGCAACTCTTGCTCCTCAATTTCGGTATTGTATCCCGAATTTACACCCGCCGGGCCGCGCCGGAACGCCCGTTGCCGGATGGGCACGGCGGCCTGAAAATGTACAACGTCGCGGAACCGTACGAACTGGTTATCGGCAAGGCCAACCGGGATCGTTTTGCCCATCTTATCGGTTTCATTGACGAGGAGAAGCAGGCTCGGTTGATGGCATACATCCAGAGTCAGCCCCGCGGCCCGTACCGGGAGCGCTTCGAGGATGTGGTGGAAGCGGTGGAGGACGCGGGCACCGCGGATGTGTACGATCTGACCGAACCCGAGACCCACAGCCTCATCGCCAACGGGCTGGTCTGCCATAACTGTGGGGAACAGTTCCTGGGGCCGTATGAGAACTGTTGCCTGGGTTCCATCAACCTTTCCCGACACGTCAAAGTGGAAGATGGCCGTCGCACAGTGGATTGGGATCTGCTCCAGGATACGGTGGAGCGCGCGGTCCACTTCCTGGACAATGTGGTGACCGCGAACGCGTACGTGCCCGCGGTTCCCCAGTTGAAGGAGGCCGCGCTGAAGGCCCGGCGCATCGGCCTGGGCATCATGGGCCTGGCCGATGTCATGTACGACCTGGGCATCCGTTACGGGTCCGAGGAGGGCCAGGAGTTCGCCGCGCAGGTGATGGAATTTATCCGTTACCACGCGATGCGCAAGAGCATCGAACTGGCCAAGGAACGGGGCGCGTTCCCCGCGATCAAGGGCAGCATCTACGACCCCGAGGACCTGAAGTGGCGGCCACCCACGTGGCCTGACTGGCTGGGTGGGGCACCCCGGCATGATTGGGGGCGTCCTCCTCTGGACTGGGAAGCCATAGTTGATGGGATTAAGCGCTACGGCATTCGCAACGCGGCCCAGTTGACCGTCGCGCCCACGGGCACCATCGCCACCGTGTCCGGGTGTGAGGGGTACGGCTGCGAGCCCGTGTTCGCGCTCGCGTACATCCGCCACTTCAAGGACGAGGACCGGGATGTGGAACTGGAGTACGTGAGCCCGCGCTTCATGCGTGCCCTGGAGGAAGCCCACCTGGACGAGGACGCGAAGCGTCGCATTGTGGATGAGGTTCTGCGCAAGGGCACCTGCCAGCACATCGAAGAACTGCCCGAGGAGATCCGGCACGTCTTCGTTGTGGCCCAAGACATCACCGCGGAAGAACATGTGCGCATGCAAGCCGCGCTCCAGGTCTTCGTGGACAACAGTATCAGCAAGTGCGTGGTGGGTGACACCCTCCTGCTCACCGCGCGCGGACTGGTTCCCATGCAGGACCTGGCCGAATTCCGGCTCCCCGACCAGTTCGAGCCCTTGCGCCTGGACGTGGTCAGCCCTCACGGGGTGGAATCCACCGACGCGTTCTATTACGGCGGCATGCGGGAGACGCGCAAAGTGTGGCTGCAGTACGGTTTCTCGGTGGAGGGGACACCCAACCACCGTATCCACGTGCTGGACGAAAGCGGCAATGTGGTCTTCCGCCGTCTGGACGAACTGAAACCGGGCGACACGGTGGTCCTCTACAGCAACCAACGGCGCTTTGGCCCCGGCAAGGCTCCCTTACCGCGGTTCAGCGGGGCCTTGCGCACGGACAGCAAGGACATCCGTTTCCCCACTCACATGAGCACAGATTTGGCCTTCTTCCTGGGATGCGTGACCTCTGAAGGCGCGATCACCGTCAACGGGGTCAGCATCAGCAACACCGATCGCTCCCTGTTGGAGGAACTGCAGGGCATTGTACAACGCGTGTTCGGCATCAACAGCACCATTGTCAAGGATTCTCGGAACGACGTCCATTACCTGCAAGTGAACTCTCGTGCACTCCGCCACTGGCTGTTGGTGGATCTGGGCATGGAGGCGGGCGCGGCGAACAAGATTATCCCCACCTGCATCCTGCAAGCGGGTGAGGAGGAGATCGCCGCGTTCCTGCGTGGGTTGTTCTTGGACGGGTACATGACCCAGGATGGCCGACTGTTCGGCATAGGATTGGCTAGCGAGCGGCTCTTGCGCCAACTCCAGGTCCTGCTCCTCAACTTTGGGGTGATCACGACTTTGCACCGCAGTGCAGAGAACGCGTGGACATTGGTGGCTCAGGGAAGCGAATTGGAACGCCTGGCTGAGATTGTGGGGTTTGTGGAGGTGTGGAAGAACGAACGTCTGAGCCGCCGTCGCGTGGGCCGCCTGCACCGGATGCGGAATTACAGTCGCTTATTGCCCCCCCTGATCACCCAGGCGTTGGCCGAGATGCAATCTCAGGCCGATCGCAGTCTGCGGAACCTCTTCCGTGTGGGTGACTCCCAGGAGGCCCGGGCGTATCAACGCCCTCGGGTGAACCTGCTGCAGGAACATCGCCTGAACCGGGAGGATGGGCGGCGCCTGTATCACGCTCTGCGCGAACAGGGTATCCGCCACCCGGTGGCAGACGCGTTCTTTGCCCATGACCACGATGACAACGTGTACGTCTTGGTCGAAGGTGTGGAAGTGGGCTTTGCTGAAGTGTTCGACATCAGTGTGCCCGGAAGTCACACGTTTATTGCAAACGGATTGGGTAACCACAACACTATTAATTTCCCGGAGACGGCCACGGTTCAGGATGTGGCCGACGCGTACTTCCTGGCCTGGAAACTAGGCTGCAAGGGCATCACCGTGTACGTCACGGGCTCACGGGAGGAAGTTGTGTTGGAGACACGGGAGATCAAGGAGAAGAAGAAGGGCGAAGGTGAAGCCAGGCTGCAAAAGGTGGAATCCACGCCTTCGTCTGTGCTCACCGGTAAGGAGGAGGGGAACGTTCCCGCGGCTCCACCTTGGAATGGGGGCCATCAATTGCGCCCCCGGCCGACCGTCCTTTCCGGACGCACGTACCGGCGCCCCACCCCGGTGGGCACCGCGTGGATTACCGTTAACAACGACGAGTACAACGAGCCTTTCGAGGTTTTCCTGAACGTGGGTAAGGCCGGTTCGGACGTGGCCGCGGACTCCGAGGCTTTGGGCCGACTCATCAGCCTGATCCTGCGCCTGCCCTCGCCCCTTTCCCCGCGAGAGCGGCTGGAAGAGGTCATCCACCAGTTGAGCGGCATTGGCGGAGGGCGCTCGATGGGCTTCGGCGCGCAGCGGGTCCGCTCCCTGCCTGACGCGATTGCCCAGGTCCTGCGCCAGCACCTGGAGCAGGGTGGGGAGCCTACTCCACCGCCCCAACAGTTGAGTTTCACCCTCACCACACCGGCCATCGAGGCGAAGGAAGGGGACAAAGGCCCCAAGGATACCTTTGAAGTGTACGGTGATATCTGTCCAGAGTGCGGCCAGGCCACCCTCATTCCCTTTGAAGGGTGCAAGCGATGCACGAACTGCGGTTACAGTGAGTGCTGAAAGTGAATGGGGAGGGACCATCGAAAACGGTCCCTCCCCGTTGTCCTGCGGGAGGTTGAATGCCCATGAGCACACGTGTATTCGTGGGCTGTTGCGGGTTCCCCGTGAACCGAGCCACATACATGACCCACCTGGATGTAGTGGAAATTCAGCGCACCTTCTACTCTTTGCCACAAGTGCGTACCGTTCAACGGTGGCGGGAGGCCGCTCGTCCGGGTTTTTATTACACCATGAAAGCGTGGCAACTCATCACCCACCCGGCTTCTTCCCCTACTTACCGCCGCTTGCGGGAACCCCTGACCGGTCCCCGGGACGCGTACGGCTATTTTCGTCCCACAAATGAGGTGTGGCATGCGTGGGAACGTACCCGGGAGATCGCGGAGATCCTGGGAGCAGAATGGATCATCTTCCAGTGCCCGCGCAGTTTCACTCCCACCGACGAGCACGTTGAGAACCTGCGCGCGTTCTTCCGCCGAATAGAGCGGGGCGCCTGGCGTTTGGGCTGGGAACCCCGGGGCGATTGGCCGGATGATCTGGTGCGCGACCTCTGCCGGGAACTGGATCTGGTCCACGTGGTGGATCCCTTCGTGCGTCTTCCCGTCACCGAGGAGGTGGTCTACTTCCGTCTTCACGGCATCGGCAGCTATCGTTACCGTTACACGGAAGCGGACTTGCAGCGTCTTCGCACCTGGGTTCAAGCGTACCCCGAGACCTGGGTGCTGTTCAATAACGTGTCCATGTGGGAGGACGCGCGCGCGTTTCTCGCACTGTGGCGTTCATCTCTTTCAGCCGTGACGCCTTAGGCCACGGTGGGTTCGCCCAGTCCTTTGCGCTCGTACCACCAGTCCTCCAGCCGGAGATAGTCGCGGACCACGTGGCTGAGGGCAAACCGGAAGGGTTCCGGCGGCCAGGGAAGGGTGCGGCGGTTGACGAACCACAAGGAGGTGAGCCCACTTTGCCTTTCGAGTACCAAATCCGCGATGATGCGGCCGTTACTGGGCATGAGGGATACGCCGTGGCCGATGCATCCCACGTTGTACACAGCCCGCTTATCGCCCACGTACCCCACCGCGGGCACTAAGTCCAGGGTGGCGGAGAAGGGACCGCCCCATCGGTGAGTGATACGAATGTCGCCCAACTGCGGAAAGAGCGTGTGGATAAACGTCTCCAGGTGGTGCCAGGTGGGTGGGTGCTCATCCCGATCCATGTCCTTCCCGAAACTGATAATCACCGGCCCACCGCCCATGAGTAGACGGCCATCCGGTGACGGGCGGAAGTAGTGGATAAGGTTACGGGCATCCTCTATGCCCATTCTCTGTTTCCACCCAATGGCTGCCCACTGTTCGGGCGTTAGGATCTCTGTGGCCACCATGTAGGTCCACGCGGGGACTTGCTTGCGCCGTACCCAAGGAAAGAGATGGGTCCACGCGTTAGTAGCGAATACCACCTTTTGGCTTTCTACCGTTCCGCGCGGTGTGTGGACGCGTACACCGTGGGCAGTTCGTTCCACGGACGTGACCGGCGTGCGTTCGTACACTTGGGCTCCGGCCGCTTCCGCGATGCGTTTTAACTCACGTACCAGTTTGGCAGGGTGGACGAGGGCACATCGGGGTTCCCACCAGCCGCCCAGGAATTTGGGCGAGTGGACAGCCTCCTGCGTTTTCTCTTTCTCCCACCACTCGATGCCCGTCAAGCCGATTTTGGCCGCTAGTTCCATTTCCTCTTGGATGCGTTTGACGTATCCCGGGGTGGTGGCCACCCGTAGAAAGCCGGAACGGGTGTAATCGCATTGGAGTTGGTGTTCGTGGACCAGGGAGTCCAAGTACTCCACCGCGTTCACCATGTACGCGTACGCTTCTCGCGTTTTACCCTCTCCGTGCAGCATGTGGGTGACAGTGAGGGAGACTCCGAAAACGGTCATGGAGAAACCACCGTTGCGCCCACTAGCCCCGTAACCTGTGACTTCTGCTTCGAGGACTATTACATCCGTTCCCGGGTCGGCCTTTTTGATGTGATACGCGGCGGACATCCCGGTGAATCCCCCGCCGATAATCACCACATCGGCTCGGCGATCACCTTGCAGGGGTGGGGTTTCCACGTACTCGGTTGTTGCCAGCCAGAAGGATTTTTTCCGGTAATCGGACATAGTTACACCTCCGGTGGACGGGACCGCTGTTTTCCTTTCAGCCAACATCCATTCGTAGGGAAGTGCTAACAAATCATCCAAGTATATCCCAAGAGGGTGGCGAGCAGGAAACTTCTGACAGGTTGGCAGGTGGATCCTCTGACGAAAAAGATGGAAAATCCCTGATGGACTGACAAAACTCTGCGAATTGCCGAAGCGGACCTTCTGCACAGCCTCGAAGGCGAAAGCACGGCCTTCATCCACCTCATCCATCATTTCATGGTTGACGGAGTTGTCGGGGGAAAATGTCGCTAAATTTCGATCACCTCTCCCAAAAAAATAGGAAAAATATCTCGAGTATGATCTAAATCATGGTATCTATGTGCGGGTTTGCCTACACTAACGTCAGCACTGTGCGGTGGGACTGCGTGGACCGGGGGAATGAATGGCGCAGCGTATCTTGATTCCATTGGATGGCTCAAAGGTGGCCGAGGAAGCGGTGACGTTTGTGCAGTCCCTCCTGCCGGCGGAGAACGTGGAGGTGCACTTACTCACCGTCCTTCCGCAAATAGATGATGTGCTGCTTGTGAGGCAGTTCCCTCTTCTCAACGACGAGGTGCGGGAACTGACAACGCATGTGCAGCGCCATCAGGAGCAGTTTACGCGAGCGTACTTGGACATGATCGCTTGGTCCTTGGAGGATGGAGGGTATCGGGTTCAGACGCACATTGCCGTAGGACGGCCCGAAGAACATATTATAGCGCTTGCTCGTTCTTTGGATGTGGATTTAATCGTGATGACCAGTCACGGACAGGCGGGCGATGTGCAGTGGCGATACGGGCACGTGACAGAACGGGTCCTGTGCTCGAGTCATCGGCCGGTAGTGGTCGTGCCTGTCCGCGGACATATGTTGGCTGCTTCTGCTGTCTCGGATGAGACGGTGGCATCTTAAGCAAGGCAATTCCCGAAGCGATCACCCGCTTCGGTGATGCTTTTGGAATTGCGGCCGGGTACACCGTTGTCCTCCCGAGAGGGAGGAGAGGGGGCAAAACCCCCACCCTGACAACCGACGCCGCGCTTGGGGAAGGCATGGGTCTGGTGGCCCATGCCTTTCTCTTTTCCGTTTCAACCCACATCGAGGGGGAACGTGCGAGATTTTCGCCGTCTCCGGCGAAAGTCTCGCACGTTCTGCTCTCTTGGAATTTTACCTGCGTCGGAACGCGTCCAGGCCGGGGAAGACCGCGTCTTCACCTAGGTACTCTTCGATGCGCAAGAGTTGGTTATACTTCGCGGTCCGATCGGACCGGGCCGGCGCGCCGGTCTTGATTTGGCCGGCGTTCAAAGCTACGGCCAGGTCCGCGATGGTGGTGTCCTCGGTTTCCCCACTGCGGTGGGAAACCACCACGTTCCATCCTGCGCGTTGGGCCAACTGAGCCGCGGCCATCGCCTCGCTTAACGTACCGATTTGGTTCACTTTAAGAAGTAATGCGTTGCACGCACCCAACTCAATAGCCCGCTGAATGCGTTTCACATTGGTGACCAGCAGGTCATCCCCGACTAATTGGATGCGGTCGCCCAATGCCTGGTGGAGAAGTACCCAGTGATCCCAATCATCCTCTGCCAGTCCGTCTTCTAAAGAGATGATGGGATACCGGTCCACCCAAGATTCCCAGAATTTGACCATCTCTTCGCCGCTTAATTTCCGGCCTTCTTTCTTCAAGACGTACACCTTTTCTTCTTCGTCGTAAATCTCCGACGTGGCCGGATCAAGGGCTAGGAAAATGTCCTCGCCCGGAGTGTACCCCGCGGTTTGGATGGCCTCCAAAATCACTTCGATGGCTGCTTCGTTGCTCTGCAGGGAGGGAGCAAATCCCCCCTCATCCCCCACGTTTGTGCTGAAGCCCCGCTTTTTGAGCACCTGTTTAAGCGCGTGGTATGTTTCCACGCCCCAGCGTAAAGCCTCGGCAAAGGTGGAGGCTCCCGCAGGCACGATCATAAATTCCTGGAAGTCCGTGGAATCCATCGCGTGTTTGCCCCCGTTGAGAATGTTCATCATGGGGACAGGTAGCACGTGCGCGTGGACGCCTCCCAAATATCGGAAGAGAGGCACTTCCAGTTGGGCCGCGGCCGCGTGTGCAACGGCCAAACTCACACCTAAGATCGCGTTGGCGCCCAATTTGCTTTTGTTCTCCGTCCCATCCAAGTCGATGAGCATTCGGTCAATGCCCACTTGATCCAACGCGTCCCAACCTATGAGCGCGTCCGCAATGACCGTGTTCACGTTCTCCACGGCTTTGAGGACACCCTTTCCGTTGAACCGTCGCGGATCTCCGTCGCGGAGTTCCACGGCTTCATGGACGCCGGTAGAGGCACCGGAGGGCACTGCCGCGCGTCCGACCACACCACTGGCCAGTGTAACTTCCACCTCAACCGTGGGATTGCCCCGAGAATCCAATATCTCACGGGCTTCGATATCTTCAATGGTCGTAGGCATGATTCGCCTCCTTTGCTTCAGGGTGGAATGTAGATCATCTTTATTCTACACCAAAACGATACGGAAGGAACAGACGAACAGGAAACAAGTCCTGGCCGGACTTCGTTTTTTCCCTCTAGGGTGTGTTAGAATAAGATGTTAAACACGTCTTTCGCCGATTTCGGGAAGAGAGTTAGTTTTAGAGTAGGGCTTTTCCATACCTAACACGCGAAGGCGCCGTATCGGCAATTGAGCCATCGTAAGGCTGTTGGGGGTAGGCGACGGTATTGCCGTTGCCTACCCGTTTGTCCCTGAGTGTAAGATCTCTGAAAAGCCCTACTTTTGGCGTGCGATGCCTTGTCGCCGCTTTAATGGTTGAGATTTATGAAAGAAGCACATGAGTAAGAAGAAGACGGTCGTTATTGCTATGAGCGGCGGCGTGGATTCCTCGGTGGCCGCCGCACTGTTGGTGGAACAGGGATACAACGTCATAGGGGTAATGATGCGTTTGTGGGCCGAACGCGGCTGTGGCTTGCAGCACAGCAACTCGTGCTGCACCCCTCAAGCCGTTGAAGACGCGCGTGAAGTGGCCCGTCGTTTAGGCATTCCCTTTCACCTGCTGGACGCGGAGGCACCCTTTAAGCGTCATGTGGTGGATTACTTCATCGAGACGTATCTGCAGGGGATGACGCCCAACCCGTGTCTGGAGTGTAATCGGCACATCCGGCTGGGCGTGCTCTTCCGACACGCGCGTGAATTGGGCGCGGATTACCTGGCAACCGGCCATTACGTTCGGGTACGACGTTCGGAGGACGGGACATATCAACTGTTGCGAGGGGTGGACCGGGCGAAAGATCAGTCGTATGTCCTCCACATGGTGACGCAAGAACATCTGGCCCACCTCCTGTTTCCTGTTGGAGAATATACTAAAGCCCAGGTGCGGGAAATGGCGCGCGTTCGCCATCTTCCTGTCGCGTCCCGCCCCGAGTCGCAGGACTTGTGCTTTGTGTACGATGGGGATTATCGGCGTTTCCTGCGTCAATGGGCCGACGGACGCATCCGTCCGGGGCCCATCATGCGACGTGATGGGACTATCGTGGGGGAGCATCAGGGCCTCCCCTTCTACACCATCGGACAGCGGAAAGGCTTGGGCATCGCGTACAAGGAACCGCTTTACGTCATTGCCTTGGACCCGGAGCGTAACGCGGTCATTGTGGGCACACGGGATGAGTTGGGCACAGAGGAAGCGTGGGCTGCTCGTGTTCACTGGATCGCCGGCCGCGCGTCGGAAACTCCTCTAGACGTTCAAGTGAAAATCCGCTATAAAGCTCGTGATGTGGATGCCACGGTGACGCCTTTAGGAGCGGATAAGGTACACATCCGGTTCCACTCGCGAGTGCGGGATGTAACCCCGGGGCAGGGAGCGGTGTTCTACCACGGGGACGTGTGTCTGGGCGGTGGCATCTTTGTCCCCCGAGATGTGGTGGAACAGGAGGGGGAGAGATGATTACAGGACCGGGCTTGGTGTTCATGGTTGTGTTGGGAGCCCTCTTGGGAGCGATCGTCGCGTTTTTCCGGGCAAGGGTGGTGCGCGAGGTGTTCATTTATGTGGGCTTGGGTGTGGTGGGTTTTGCGCTGGGACAGATCCTTCAGGCAGGCGTCCCGCTGCACCTGCTTCAGGTCGGTGTAGTGAACGTGGAAGAGGGGATTTTGGGGGCCGTGGCTTTGTTTGTGGTGTATCCATATGTAAAGCGTTTTTGGCGTCGCGCGCGACGTCGACGGCGCTGGTAGAGATTTTTAGAGAGGAAGGAGAGAGACAATGGCAACCGTGAGGGACATTGCCATTATTGTGTTAGCCGTTGAATCCATTTTCACCGGTATTGTGCTGATTGTGTTGGCTTGGCAAGTGTACCGGTTGACTAAGACCATTAAGGAGGAGTTGACACCTTTAATCCGTGACATGAACGATACGGTGCGCATGGTGAAGGGGACGACCTCTTTTGTCAGTGACAAGGTGGTGACCCCGGCCATTAAGGTATCCAAGACGGTGACGTTTGTGCGCCAGGCGTTACAGACGGCCGCGAATCTCAAGCCGCGTCGGAAATAGGAGGAGCCTATGGCCGTCAAACACGTCGACGAGATCCCCATGACGCAGGTGGGGGTGGGACAGAAGGTGTTCAAGCAGGTGCTCATCGGCCCTGATGTGGGGCCACATTTTGCGATGCGGCGCTTCATTATTGAACCCGGTGGTTACATGCCCACTCATACGAACGAGGTTGAACACGAGCAGTACGTGCTCAGCGGACGGGCCCGTATTTCTATCGGTGGCGAGGAATTCGAAGTCGGGCCGGGCGATGTGGTTTTTATCCCGGCCAAGGTCCCGCATAGGTACAGAACCATCGGTGATGTACCGTTCGTATTCATTTGCGTAGTGCCCAATCTGGAAGATAAGGTGGTGATCTTGGAGCCAGAAGGGTGAGCCACCTTCTCGCAGCCTGTTTTGTCCGAACATGAAGACGATCTACGAACTTTCGTACGGCGAACTGGAATCGACTATTACATCTTGGGGGGAACCGCGGTACCGGACGCGTCAGGTTTGGGAGTGGCTGTACCGCAAATACGCGCGTGACTTCTCCGAGATGACGAATCTTCCTAAGCGTCTGCGCGAGCGTTTGGCCGAGACGTTCACCTTGCTTCCCTTGACCCCGGTGACCGAGCAGGTGGCTCGGAACCGCCTGACGCGTAAGATGTTGTTTGCTCTGGCCGATGGACAGGCCGTTGAGACGGTCCTCATGTTGTACGAGAAACGGCGCACTCTGTGCATTTCCTCGCAAGTGGGGTGCGCGATGGGCTGTCCCTTTTGTGCGACAGGGTTAAGTGGCTTCAGTCGTAATCTGACCGTTGGCGAGATCTTGGGACAAGTCATGTACTACGCGCGTTGGTTGGCCGATCCTCTGGCCGATGGAGTGGACGCGAGTCCGTTGCCCCGTCCTGCGCGGGTGAGCAATGTGGTCTTCATGGGCATGGGAGAACCCATGGCAAATTATGAGCGGGTGTGGAAAGCCATCCGTATCCTGGTGGATAAGCGTGGCTTCAACCTGGGCGCGCGGCATATCACGGTGAGCACGGTGGGCATTGTACCGGGCATTCGCCGCATGGCCGAGGAGGGCTTGCAAGTGAGGTTGGCCGTGTCTTTGCACGCGGCCGATGATGACCTGCGGAACGAGCTTGTTCCTATTAACCGGCGTTATCCTCTAGCCGATCTGATGGATGCGGTGCGGTATTACATTCAGCGCACCCACCGCCGGGTGACGTTTGAGTACGCGCTTATGCGCGACGTGAACGATTCGCCTGAACACGCGCGGGCGTTGGTTCGCCTTCTGCGGGGTGTTTTAGCGCACGTTAATCTCATTCCTATGAATCCGGTGGAAGGTACGCCCTTTCAGCCCAGCACCCGACGGGATACG
>CAYPUG010000020.1:0-31785 GCA_964413905.1 uncultured Anaerolineae bacterium
CTTCTTCGGAGTAGAAGTGGATGACGATTCGCCCGCCCCGTTTGCCCTTTCGTACTTCGACCTTAGTGCCCAAACGTTCTCGGAACGCGTTTTCAACGGCCTGAAGTTCCGGGTCGGGTGAAGATGGAGCAGACGGTTTCTTTTCCGCTTCCAAGAGTTTCCGGACGAGTGCTTCTGTTTGCCGAACGCTTAGGTGGTCCCGAACGATCTTCGCCAACACCTGCCTTTGAAGTTCAGGATCCCCCAGCGACAAGAGGGCCCGACCGTGTCCCTCTGTAATCGTTCCCTCCAGAAGGGCCGCTTGAATGTCCGCGGGTAAGTTCAGCAAGCGCAAGGTGTTGGCAATGGCCGCCCTGCTTTTTCCTACTCGTTCGGCGACTTCGGCTTGGGTGAGACCAAAGCCCTCCATAAGGCTTTTATACGCTGCTGCCGCTTCTAATGGGTTTAAGTCGGCCCGCTGAACGTTTTCCACTAATGCCCATTCCACCAACTGTTGGCGACTGGCATCTTTGATGATCGCGGGGACATGGGTCAGCCCGGCCAGTTTGGCCGCCCGCCAACGACGTTCTCCTGCTACGATGTAGTATGGTGTTGGGCTATCCGGCGTTGCACGAGCAAGGACCAACGGCTGTAAGATCCCGTGGACGCGAATGGACGCCGCCAATTCGGCCAGAGATTCGTGGTCGAAGTGACGGCGGGGTTGGTGGGGATTAGGGGCGATTTGATCCACCGGCACTTCTTGCGTAATGTCCCCCATAATGCGAGGGGAGCCCCGGCGTTCGTTTTGGGAGATTAGAGCGTCCAGTCCTTTGCCCAATCCACGCTTCCGACCCATAGTTGATGTCCTTTCTTTGCGTTATATCCTGTGTCTTCCATCCCCATCCTGGGGTTGTGCGAAGTGATTGCAAAGCCCGGCGATCAGGAGGTGGCAGGGATTTTCTCGTCCTTGGGATAAGCGAGCCCGAGCCGATGGCAGAATTCCCGGGCTAATTTTTCGTATGCAAGAGCACCTGGGGAGTGAGGTGCATAGCGGCGAATCGTTTCCCCGTAACTCGGTGCCTCGCCCAGGCGCACGTTGCGTGGAATGACGGTTTGGTAGACCCGATCTCCCAAGACCTGACGGACGTTTTCTTCGACTTGTTGGGAGAGTTTAGTACGGGCGTCATACATGGTCAGTACCACTCCCGCTATGTGACAGCGAGGATTCAGTCGGTCCCGCACCAAGGAGATGGTTTCCCACAGACGACCTAACCCTTCCAGGGCCAAGTACTCACATTGGACGGGGATAATCACCCCCGCGTTGACCGCGGCTAAAGCGTTAACGGTGAGCAATCCCAGACTCGGTGGGCTGTCAATAATAACGATGTCATACGCATCTTGGACGGGTATCAAGGCATCTCGCAGAAGGTATTCGCGATGGGTGATGTCCACCAGTTCCACTTCCACAGCGGCCAAGTCGGGATGGCCTGGGACGACATCCAGGTGGGTTTCTTCTGTGTGCACAATCGTGTCGGCCAGGTTCACCCGGCCGACAAACACGTCGTACAAGGAGTAGGGAAGGTCCAATGTCGGTAATCCCAAACTGCTGGTTGCATTGGCTTGGGGATCGGCATCCACAAGCAGGACGCGATATTCCCCATGGGCGAGGTAAGCGGCCAAGTTCACGGCCGTGGTTGTCTTGCCCACGCCCCCTTTCTGATTGGCCATTGCGAAGATATAGGTCGTCATAGAGCCGGCACCTCAGTCGGTGACCAAGGATGTTCTTCCATGTAAGAAAGGACCACATCCCGGGTGGGAATTCCCCGGGGCCCAATATCTTCTACGGCGAATGAAGCGACAATATTGGCGAAGTATGCGGCCTGCAAGGGATCGCCGGTTTCGTGCAGACGAATAAGCATTGCCGCGGTAAACACATCCCCCGCGCCGGTAGGATCTACTTCATGGGCCGGGCGAGGGGGAACCGGGGTCGCGGTTCCATTTTGATACACAATGCACCCTTGTCGGCTCAAAGTGATAACGACCAGGGGAAACATTTGGATTAATTGCCGGTGAATTTCCGGGTCTCCGCCAAAATCTTCGCTGCTGAACACCAGCAAGTCGGTGTAGGGCCGAACTTGCTCTGCCTCCTCCCATGGTCGTGGGTATACCCGACCGTTCTTATCCCAACGACGTCCCCAACCCTGGGGCACGACGCCTAGCAACGCGTTGGAGAATTTTTCAGCAAAGCGCGGATCGATCTCTGCGGCCACCGCGCCCAGAAGCACCATGGGGGCTTTTTCCCAACCCGGAGGAAGTGCCTCCACGGGAATAGGATCGGCGACCGCGTCGACGTATTGAATGCGGTGCCCGTTTAGGTAAATATTGCGGAAGGTGGTTGTCACCGGGGAGGGCAGACGATGAACGGTGATCTCGGGGAGCGCTTGGGCAAAGGGATAATCCTCTCCAGCGCGAGTGAGGATTGCGGCTCGGTAGCCCAATTTTTGAGCCGTAAGCGCGGCAAACGTGACGGTGCCTCCCGGTGTGTAGTGACTGTTTCGTTTGTCCAACGTGACGTGACCGATAGTAAGAAAGTCCATGCCTTCGAGTAACCCCCTTTTTACGCCGTGATGCATAAAACGCGATGCATTCGTTGATCGGAATACCTTGCTTGAATTTACATCATTGTAGCACAAGGCGAGAGATCACCGGAAGTGAGATGCTCGGTAAGCGTCGTCTGGGGAAAAGAAAATGCCTACGTTTTAGGCCTCTCAGGTTTTGGAATACGGCGGGACAGCGCCGCTTTGATAGCAGTGCCCAACTCCACCGCCCGGATACCGTCCTTCCCGCATAAGGTGATGGTAGAGGTTTGACCGGACAAGTGTCCATGCGGCCAATCCGGTAAGAAACGCAGCAGGGCCACGTACACAGCGTGTTCTTGCGAAAATTCACTTCACGGTAAAGTTTGCAATGCCTAAATTCTCGAAGCGATTCGGCCCCAAGGCCCGGTACAATACCACGGTGACGCTGTCGAACTTCAGACGCGGGTCGGAGGGAATGGGGTAGTCGTCACGCACAATCTCTTTGGGTTGCCATGAACTGGTAGGTCGGTATCCGTGGGCCGGGTGTGCGTGATCGCTTTGAACCAGGCTGCCGTCCAGGTAGATGAATTGACCGTTCCGTGTAGGGCGCACAGAGACAGACCAATCTACGTTTTGTTTGGAAAGCGCTTGCCAGTAAAGGGTTAAACGCAGGGGTAAGGGGAGGGGGATTTCTTTTGGCGGGGCGGCCAATTGGTAACCTACTAACTTCACCTGGTTGCCGAAGTAGATATCCAACGGGATCGCGTCCTTGGGTAGGGTGTATTGAGGGTTAAGGTCGCCTACCTCTAACAAGTAAAGCCCACCGGAACGGACGCCTACAATACGTCCAATGTGCTCGAAAAAGAAAGGCGCGGCCTGAGTGCTGACGTACAAAGGGCGGGATTTCTGGGCCAGGATGGTTTGAGCTTCATCCAGGTTGACGGCCTGCACGTCCGGGCGATATCCCCAGATGATGGTAATGTAGTCCAACGCGAGTTTCTCTTCCACAACGCCGAAGATGGCCGCGTTCGGTGCAGGCTCATCCGCGAGCAGGCGCCAACCTGGATCCAAACCGGTATCTGTCGGCTTGTTGCTTTGGTCCGCACGGGGATAGTTCACCACGAAACGGTTAATCAACAAGAGTGTCAAGAGCAAAACGATCACGCCACGTAACGCTTGACAGATGGAGGGGGGATATCGTTGAACCCAGGTCCATATCCGCTGGAATACTAAGGCCAATCCGATGAAAATCAGCGGATAGGCAGGCATGATAACCTGATACCAGTTCCCAAAACGGTCGATGTAGCAGAAGATAAAGTAGAGAACCAGCGTGGCATAGAACAGTATGTTGCGCGGTTTTCCTAGGAGGGCGATGCCTCCTAAACCGCCTATCAGCACAGGCCAGGTCAGTTCTTTCCATATTAGGGATGGAAATAGATCGGTAAAAGGACCCAGGGTCCACGTCATTTCCGCCCGGCCTTGGGGGGTGCTCAGGAAGTAAAGGAACCAGGACCACGTGCTTGACCAAGACCCTTCACCTCGCCATTCTGGATGTTGGGCCCCACGGACGTAGACGTAGATGTAGGCCAGCAAAGGCAGCGCGGCGAGGCCGATCGCTTTCCCGATGAGTCGTCGGCGTTTCCAGAAGTCGGGCTGGGTGCGCCAAACGAACCACAGCACGGGGGGGCCAATGAGGAGCACCGTCACCATGTGGGCTAACCCCAATCCCAAGAGAAAGGCCAACAGGAGGAAAAGCTTATCTGCCCGCACTTGTTGCCTGCGCTTAATGGCCTCTTCCCAGCGAAAGAGGACTAAGATGATGGCCAGGGTATGGGCGACTGCGGATGTGTATTGCTCGGTGGTCACTGCATAATACCAGAAGAAATAGGTGACGCCATACGTCAGCGTGATCAACGCGCTGATGAATGGGTTCCCATCGGTGAGGATGACGAGTAGGGTGTAGAGGAGAGCGAGCGCTACAATGGCCCAGAGGGTGGAGTAGCTGGAGAGTATCTGGATGGGATTGGCGATGTTTTTCAGCAGGGGGGTTAAGACGTGAAACCATATCCACCCCCCCATTGTGTAGAGTGGATAGCCGGGAGCGTTGCTAAAACGTCCTTGCACCTGGGCATATTGGTGGGTGATAAGGTCCCCGCCCTCCAACTCGTAGGAAGCAAGCCCGTTGTCCAACGTCCACAAGTAAAGCGCCAACGCGAGGATAAGAACAGCAAGTCCAACACGCCAAATGCGGGTATTCGAGCGTAGCGCTATCGGTCTGGTTGTTTGGTCGTTTGTCATCATTAGCGTGCTATCTCTCCTCCCCTTGCCGATTGATGTTTACATCCTGCGGGGGATGTACAGTTTAAGGTGGGGTAAGATTTTCCGGCAAGGTGAAGTCCGCTCCTATGAAGAGTTCCATATCCACATTACTGAGCAGGTTGGTACTGTAACGTACATTTTCCGGCCGAATGCGGAAGAGTTGCATGAGGACTTCACGCGTTTGGGGCCGATCCGCGTGCACGACCAGCACGGAGTGTGGGTATAAATGCTCAGGCACATCGCCGAACTGAACCACGTGAAATCCCTGGCTTTCTAACCATTCGCTGACTTGCGCTGCTAAGCCGGGGCGTCCTGAGCCGTTCAGGACGACGAGGGTGGCATTCTCTACCTTTAGGGGGGCGTCGGTTTGCGTCGTGGTGGGATGGGGAACCGGTGTGGCCGGAGGCCGGGTGGTGGCTTCCGCGATGGCTTTTTGTAAGGTTCTCGTGTCCTGACCTTTCGGGGCAAAAAGACGGTCGAATAAGGGACGCAGTTTTTCCCGGTCCGGAACCAGTATCCAGGCGCCCGCGGTCGTGTACGTTTCCTCCCCGTAGCGGCTGTCAATGACTTCCCGCTGAATATCTTCGGGCTGAATCTTCTGGGCTAAACGGGCAAGAGCAATAAGTCGGTCGAGCGGGATGTCGGTTTCTACGGACCCGGATAGGTTGTGCAGGATTTCGGGGATATGCGCGATGAGTGTTGGGAGCATGTGGGCTTGTAGAATTTTGTCACGGACGGCCATGATCACTTGCTGTTGTCTTCGGGCGCGTCCGTAGTCACTGTCCACATGACGTGTCCGTGCGTACTTGAGGGCCAGATCCCCATCCATATGTTGGCACCCGGCCTCGATGTGGAGGGTCTCATAACCGTAATCCTCCGTGGGAAATTTTTCGTCATGGATGGTTTTGGGTACGCAGATCTCCACCCCCCCTATGAGGTCGATGAGTTTACGAAACCCATTGAAGTCTACCATCGCGTAGTAGTGAATAGGGTACCCGATGAGATCACTGACCGTTTTCTTGACCAGCGCAGGTCCTCCTCCTGGATATTTACGTAATTCCCCAATGGCATAGGCCATATTGATTTTCGCGTTGATATCGTATCCAGGGATGGGGACCCATAGATCTCGCGGAATGGACAACATGCTCGCTTGTCCGGTCTTCTGGTCGATAGAGATAACGATGATGGTGTCCGTTCGTGGCGGTCCCTGTTCGTCCGGGCGCTTATCTACGCCCAGGAGCAAAATGTTCAGCCGTTCCTGACGATTGGGCGCGGGCGGCGTGAAACGCGGAATAACACCCGGTTGACGTGTAAGTAAGGGTTTTTGTGCCGGCGCCGATTGGGTGTGGGAGGGGGAGGCATTGGTGTGTTGGAAAAACGTATTCAGGCGGGGTATGTGAATCGGGAGGGAGACCAGCCCCAACTCCTGTACGGCTTGCCGGGTGATGTGGTAGAGGTAAATGCTTGCATATACAGTCATGCCCAAGAATATCACCAAGAGGACGGATAAGAACAACGTCGCCCATGGTGCGCCTTGGGCTTTGTATCTCGACATGTTCCCACTTTTATTCATCATCTCGTCCCTAATCAACTCAATGATCGCACTTTTGTGTTCGAAGTGTGGGGTGAGTTCGTGGCATTCTCATTCTACTGGATGGGTAGTGGTGCACGCCAAAGTCCTGTGGACGTCAGGATGTAGATGGTTTTCTCATCTTCCGTGATAAAGATATCGCGTAAAGTGGTAAAGTCCACTGTATATCCTTCCCCGGGTACCAGTTGGGCAATAAATTTTCCGTCTTTGTCCAGTACTACAATACGTTTGTTTCCGGCATCTGCGATGTATAGATGCTGTAATTTGTCCGTGGTATAAATGGCGGTTGGGGTCGAGAATGTGGTCTCGACGTTGAATCCTTCTTGCTCTCCTTGGTAATAACGCAGCAAGCGGCCGTCCGGGAACAGTAAGTAAACGTGGCCGTCAATGGCAAAGTCTTGTACACCGGCAATGTGGGTCGGCGTGGAGAAGTAATCCTCTCCACCCGCGGTATAACCCTCTCCTGTGGGCAAGAGACGGTAAATCTTGCCCGCTTGGGCGTCGAGAATGTAGAGACGTTCCGCATATATCAGCATTCGTTGGGGACTCAGCCATGGCTCTGGCCGCACAAAGGGTAACGTTTGCGGGCCGTGCATTGGATCGTAGGTGAAGAGAATCCCCGCTCCGTCCAGGACCACCAAACTGCTCATTTGAACGACCCTTCCTGCAGGCAGCCAACTCATGTCCACCAAGTCTCCAACGCTTTTACCGTTGATGAGATCCCCTCGCGAAAACAGACGCTGTTCACCGCCGATGACACTCTCACCGGTTTCGTTCAACGTGTAACGGGACACCGCATCTTCGGCACGATCGAGAACGTATACCTCATTATCCTGCACAAGGACACGGGTTGGATCTTTCCCCGACCAGGTGGCCAATGACCACATGACGCTCAGGGGCTTAATTTGTTCCACGTCCATGCGAATATCTTGCAATTGTAGCCGCAAGCGTTCAATTTCCGGCGCGTCAGGATGAATGAGTTCTGCCTGGTTGAGAGCTTGTTCTGCTCGCCGCAAGTACATGCGAGCGTCTTCCCTTGTTGTAGCGTCTGCGGCTTGGGCTATCGCCTCGCGGGCTTCTGTGAGTGCGGTCTCGTATAGGCGCTCTTGTTCTCGGGCACGGTGCCACCAAGTGTAGGATGTGGCAGCTAAAATCAGTAAAGGAATGAGAGCGACAATAAGCCATAATCTGAGCGGCGACCGACGGGTGCCCTTATCTGTGACGTCTTTTTTGCGGAAAGGCCAGAGGGAGGGACGTTTGATGGACGGCGGAGTGGGCACAGTGGGCGCGGGTTCTTGGTCCTCCTCTTCCCGTTGGCCGGGGAGCAAGCGTTCAACAATGGATTTAGCCTGCTGGATGAACGAGGTTTTTTCTTCCTCCTCGGTCATCCCCTCTTCTTCATCGGTTCTGCTCGAGGAAGATTCTTCCCAAACCGGTATTTCCTCTTCCGTGTAGGTAATGGGTCCTGTTTCTGTCTCCGGTTCGTCTTCTGTTTCGACGATCTTCAGGGCCAACGCGGAAACATTGGGCACTTGGACGGCCGCGGTGAGTTCTTCCAGGACCTCTTCCGGTGATGAGCGAGCAATGGCCCGTCGGAACAGGTTCGCGTCCATCTGGCCCAGCCAACCTGAATCTAACATTAAGATCATGGTGTCGGGGATGACGGTGATGTGAGATGTTTTCGGACGGATGTGGTGGGGGACGCCAATGGGCTTCACGTCCTCCTCTTCATCTTGCAAAGGGGAGAACCATTGGAGCCCGGTGGGGAGCAGAACGGCCACGGTGGTGGCGCCCACCTGTACCAGGTACACGTCGTTTTCGTACAGGACCATGCAGGCGACATGGCACGTGTACGGTTCACTCCCGGCGGGGAGGGCATCGTTGATGTTGAGAAGTTCGTGGTGAGCCGTGCGAATGGCATGAACCAATGCCATAGGGATAGGACCTTCAGCCGACGCGTAGTAAGTACTTTGGATTGTGTTCATCACCTGTCGGAGATAACGACGTCGGCGGTGTTTGGGGCCCTGCATGTCCACCAGCATGACGAGGGAGCCCCGATCGATGTAGGGGGTATCCGGCGCCGGTTCAACAAAACGGACGTTATACCCGCGCTTTTCCCGCGTTCCGTCCACGATGGAAAGTTCGGCGAGTTGAATGCGTAACGGTGTCATGGGTTCCTCACTCCTCCGCCGTCAATAACTGTTGGGCATGGCGGATCAGCACACGGGCACGTTTAGGATCGATGTTGATGGATTTCAAGTACTGTTCCAATAAGTCCAGGGGGCTGAGGCTCTCTACGCCGCGGGGGGTGTTCAGGCGCAACCGTAAAGGGCGTTCCACATCCCGGTATAGGGCTGCAATGTGAAACGCATCTGCCAGAGCCTCTCGAATGCGGCGATCGTCCAGGTGAACTTCTCCTACAGCGTCTGTGTGGATGAAGAGCCGGATCACCGCATCGGAGATGTTCCGGTTACGGATGGCGTCGAGAACCGTCTCTGTAGCCTGCTTGCCGGGGGCATTCACGTGAATGGTGATGAAAGGTCGGGTCTGTAACGGGTAGAATTGCCAATCCGCACGCCAGTGGCCATTCCGTTGGCGTTGCAGGGTGAGATCGATAAATCCCTTGTCTTCTTTTTCTTCGCCGAAATCAATACGTTCTACACTCCCGCTGTACACCGCAGGCGGGTCGGCGATCACCATCTGGTGTTTGTGAATGTGTCCCAACGCGGTGTATGTGATCTTGGGATGACGGAACAGATGGGGAGGTAAGACGAGATCTTGTCCGAGCATAACACTTCGCTCAGAGCCATAAGTGGCACCTTGGACGGTCGCGTGGGCGGTTACGATGAGGGGCAGAGTTTTATCTGCCCCATCCAAAAGCTCGGTGACAAGGCTGTGCAGGCGTTCCAACATGAGCATCTGGATTTCCGGCCACGATTTACCCCGCATGTCTTCACGCCGCAAGATCGCGGAGCGGGTCATCCAAGGAATAGATAGGACTTGTACATCCCCTTGCCTGGTGGGAATGCGAAAGAGTTCAGGACGGCGAGCTACATACACATTAGGAATAGCGAGCGTCTCGTAAATCTCCAGCGTATGGGCCCGCCCCATGGCGTTGGGCAAATCGTGATTACCGACCAAGAGGAACACGGGCATGTGTTCGGCGAGGCGGCGAATGCGCTGGGCGAATTCGCGTTCATGGGTGGGCGAGGGCGTTCGGTTTTTGAACGCGTCTCCCGCAAAAATGACAAGGTCTACCTCGGTTTGAATCGCGTGGTCCACCAGGGCGTCAAACGCGTGCAAGAAGTCCATAAGGCGGGTTGACAGTCCGGTCGTGGGATCCAACCGGCCGTAATTTTCAATGCCCAGGTGCAGATCTGCGAAATGCAGGACACGAATTTGGCTCATGGTGCCTCACCGTGGTCGTGGTGTTCCGATTGTACGTCAGATGAGCATTTCTGTCAATCAACTCTCGGAGGAGGTCTATGCTTCTTGTCATCACCCTCGCCAGCCGCCAAGCACGTGTAAGTGCAGGTGGTAGATTTCTTGGCCCCCCTCTGGTCCGGTATTGATAACAGTGCGAAAGCCCCGTTCCAAGATGCCGTGTTCTTTGGCAATGAGTTTGGCGACGTAGAGCATGTGTCCCAGGATGGGCTCATCCTCCGGGGTGACATGGGCCAAACTGGGGATATGGCGCCGAGGGACAACGAGCACGTGGACGGGCGCCTTGGGGTGAATATCGTTAAACGCGATGACGTGTTCGTCTTCATAAACGATAGTGGCAGGTGCTTTCCCCTCAATGATGCGGCAGAAGATGCAGGTTGCGCTCATATCTCTTCCTCCTTTGTGGCCAGCAGCCTGCCGGCCATTTTTTCGCCGTTGAGAACGTCGACTAAACGCGTGGGCAAAATGCGATTGTACACATCCACCTCTCGCGGTACTCGCGTCAGGACACGAATGTAGTTATCCGTCAGCCCAGACCACGTGCGGTACGTTTCGTCCTCGTGAACGACGCCCTCGTAGAGGACCGGCCGTACGTCCTGGAGGTACCTACGGAGGAACTGTGCTTTCATGCGGTGCATGAGATCTCGCATCAGGCGGCTACGCTTTTTCTTCACCTCCGGAGGAACATGACGGGGAAGTCGGACGGCGGGAGTGCCTTCGCGCGGGGAGTACGTGAAAATGTGCATGTGTGCGAACCCCATCCGTTCCACAAACGCGATGGAGGCGTTAAACTCCGCCTCATCCTCGCCGGGAAACCCCACAATAATATCGGTGGTAATGCTGACGTCTGGGATGTGTGAACGGGCTTCTTCCACCAGACGGGCGAATTCCCCGGTTGTATATCGCCTTCCCATACGGCGCAACGTCGCGTCGCACCCGCTTTGCAGTGGGAGGTGCAGGTGGGGCATGAGGCGCCCCCGGCTTTCCTCCCACAAGGTGAAAAACGCTGAAGGAATGTCCCAAGGTTCCAGCGAACTCAAGCGCAGTCGTTCCACATCCGTGTGTTCTAAGATGGCCCGCACCAGGTCGATTAACGTCACTCCCATCCCATGTCCGTATCCGCCCAGGTGGACGCCGGTGAGAACTACTTCCCGGTAGCCTGCGGTGACCAAGTTATTGATCTCCTCAACCACCTCGGCAATGGGCCGACTTCGTTCCTCCCCCCGCAGGATGGAGACAATGCAAAAGGTGCAGTGATTGTTACACCCGTCCTGCACTTTGACAAATGCTCGTGTTCGGGTTCGGGGCAATGGGTGGGCGACATCGGTGTGGGCCGCAAGGCCTTCCCGATCAAATCGGCGGATGACGGTTTCCACCAGATGCTCTTTCTCCCGATTTCCCACCACGAGGGACACCCCCGGTATGGACGCGGACGTTTCAGGATCGAATTGAGCGTAGCAACCCGCGAGAACAATGGCCGCCCGTGGATTCCGACGGTGGAGGCGCCGAACTGCTTGCCTAGACTGGCGCCCTGCCTCTCCGGTGACCGCGCAGGAATTGAGGATGCACACCGTTGCATCCTCGGGGGTGGTAACCACCGGATATCCGCGGCGAATAAATTCCCTCTTCCACGCCTCGATCTCTGCTTCGTTAAGCCTACAGCCGAGAAAATCTAGGAAGATACGCATCATGTCCCAAACGCAAAGGTCATTCGTGTAGTATATTCGTGTAGGATTTTCACCGCAATTGAACGTTATTTTCTTATCAGCGAAAATTGAGCCCTTCTGCTACCTCGTGGCATGCGTTTGGGGATCATAGCACGGTTTTTCGCACTTTGGAAATGTGGGGAGGCAGAGACTTTGAACGTCCCCTCTCATCCTTCGAGGGGAAGAGAGTGTTTGCCAACTTCGACGATGTTTGGCGTGTTATCATCTTCTTGCTAAAATACAGGCTACGTGTTTTGTATCAACACCGATGGCCCAAGTGAGTTGGCAAAACTCTGCATATAGGCGTTAATTTCAAAGGAGACAGGGAAAATTCCACAAATTTCTGCTCTTCAGGTGTATCAAACGATCATGTTGTCTGGGTAAACGGAGAAGAAATTTGGAGGAGTTTTAGAGGGGAGTAGCCATGAGCAAAAATGAAGTTAGTCGTTCCGGGAACAACGGGGAGGTGGTGTACCTCACTCAAGAGGGGTACCGGCGTCTGCAGGAACGGTTGGAATACCTCATTAAAGTGCGACGTCCTCAGGTGGCCGAACAAATTCGTGAGGCGAAAGCCATGGGGGATATCTCCGAAAACGCGGGTTACGATGAAGCCAAGAACGCCCAGGCCTTCCTGGAAGGAGAGATCGCGGAGTTGGAGTGGAAGTTGAAGCATGCGGTCATCATCGAGGATGAAGGGAGCCATGGCGAAGTCGTCCTTGGGTCACAAGTGACGGTGCGAGACGAGGAATCGGGCCTGGAAGAAACTTACACCATAGTGGGATCGGCCGAAGCCGATCCCTTTGACGGGCGTATCTCCAACGAATCTCCTGTAGGCAAGGCTTTAATGGGGCACCGAGAAGGGGATGTCGTTGAAGTGCATACACCCGGGGGAACGTTTCGTATGCGTATTCTGAGTATCCGATGAGATAAAAGGGGGCTTTCTATGGATTTGGGAGCGGTTACCGAACAGGAAGTTGTGCGGCGTCAGAAGTTGGAGGAACTGAGGGCCCGAGGTATTGATCCGTATCCGGCGCGGTGTGAACGCACCCACACGGCTAAGCAGGCGAAGGCCGCTTTTGAACGGGGGGAACTGGGGCCGCAGGACATGGTCGCCCTGGTCGGCCGGATGGTCACCCGCCGTGTTATGGGTAAAGCTTCCTTTGCTCACATTGAGGATGGAAGTGGGCGCATTCAAATTTACATTCGTCGGGATGTAGTAGGGGACGAGACGTACAACTGGTTCTTTAAGAAAATGCTGGACTTGGGCGATATTATCGGTGTGAAGGGCCCTATTTTCCGCACGCGAACGGGAGAGATCACTTGTGAAGTGCGAGAGATCACGATTTTGGCGAAGACTCTGCACCCCCTGCCGGATAAATGGCACGGTTTGACAGATGTGGAAACCCGTTACCGCCATCGTTACGTGGATCTTATGGTCAATCCTGAGGTGCGGGAGATTTTCATCAAGCGGGCCAAACTGGTTCGGGCTTTGAGGGATTATCTGGATCGGGAAGGTTTCCTCGAGGTGGAAACGCCCATTCTGCAGCCGATTTATGGGGGGGCTGCTGCGCGGCCGTTTGTCACATACCATAATGAATTAGAACAGGAGTTGTATTTACGGATCTCCTTTGAACTTTACCTTAAACGCTTGATCGTCGGTGGTTACGAGCGGGTATACGAGATCGGCCGGGACTTTCGCAACGAGGGAGTGTCCTTTAAGCACAATCCGGAATTCACCCAATTGGAATTTTACGAAGCATACACCGATTACGAAGGTGTCATGCGTCGCGCGGAGGAGTTGATCTCCTATGCTGTCGAGCAGGTCAACGGTTCCTCGAAACTCGTTTATCAGGGACACGAGATAGATGTCACCCCTCCGTGGCCCCGTATTCCTTTGCGGGACATCATTCACGAGAAGACGGGAATTGACATTATGGCCTATCGTGACGCGGAAAGCTTACGTCAGGCCATCCGAGACATCGGCGGAAATCCCAATCCGACGGCGGGCTGGGGTAAGCTGGTGGACGGATTGCTCTCCTCGTATGTGGAGGAAACCCTCGTTCAGCCTACGTTCATTGTTGATTACCCGGTGGACATCTCTCCCTTGGCGAAGCGTTCTCCGGTAATGCCCAACATTGCGGAACGTTTCGAGGGATTCATGGGGGGGATGGAGATTTGTAACGCGTTCAGCGAGTTGAATGATCCTTTGGACCAGTTGGATCGGTTTCTAGAACAGCGGCGCGCCCACGAAGCGGGGGATGAAGAAGCCCATCCTATTGATGAGGACTTTATCCTGGCCTTGCGTTTTGGTATGCCCCCTACCGGCGGTTTCGGGATGGGCATTGACCGCTTAACTATGATCGTGACGGACAAGCCTTCCATTCGGGAGGTTATCCTCTTCCCCCACTTGCGCACGAAGAGCCAAGTGTCCCACCTGCAGGAACTGATGGCTTTACGGGAGGGAAAACTCGCACAGGATGCCCCCAAGTAGAGGCCCAAATGGGGGGCGGTTGCGCAAAAGCGGCCACAGGTCGCCGCGCTCCAAAACCGTTAGCAAAGCGGCAACGGGTGGCCGCATTCCAAAGTTGCTATCCAACGCGGCGAGATCTCGCCGCACTCTACACTTTCGGGAATTTCCTGGATTCTTCCCCAAGAGCAGCGAAAGAAGTGCTCAAGTTTCATCACGTGAGAAAGTCCAAACGTTCATCCGTAACCGGAAGACGTTTGGGCAGTTCGATGTAAAAAGTACTTCCTTTTCCCACTTGACTTTCCACCCAAATGCGCCCCCCATGTCGTTCCACAATGTGCTTGCAAATGGTGAGCCCCAATCCGGCCCCCCTATACGCCCGCCTTTCGCTGGCATCGACCTGGTAGAACCGGTCGAAGATGCGTTCCCTCTCGGATTCGGGAATACCAATCCCCGTATCCTGGACCCATATCCGAACCCGATCCCCCAGATCTTGACCCTCTATGGTGACTTTGCCGCCGGTCGGGGTGAATTTAATGGCGTTTTCTACAAGATTGGTAATGACTTGCTCCATGCGCATGTAGTCCCCCTGAATGTCGGGGAAATCGTCCGGCAGGAGGGTGGTGAGGGCGATGCCCTTTTCTTCGGCTAACGGAGTGAGTTTCTGCACCACTCCCGCCGCGATCGCGGCGAGGGATATCTCTTCCGCGTGTAAACGCAGTTGGCCCGCTTCAAGGCGGGAGAAAACGAGTAAATCGTCAATCATCCGTTGCAAGACTTGTGTTTGCTCCTTCACCGTCGTCAGGAAGTCTGCTTGCAATTCTGTAATGGGCCCGGCTTTTCCCATGCGAATAATCTCCACGAAGCCTTTAATGGAGTGAAGCGGGGTCTTCAACTCGTGGCTGACTACAGAAAGAAAATTGCTCTTCATCTTCTCCAGTTCCTTTTGGGCAGTGATGTCCCGCAACACGGTGACGACCCCGCGAGCCGACAGGCCCGGTCCGACCACGGCCGATGCCACCGCCTGGAACGTGCGTGGTTTATCTCCCGGGAATTCGAAGGTGATATCCCGCATGATGACCGGTTCTTCTTGAATGAGCACGTCCTGCATCACTTTCAAGAGATCTTCGTTTTGGATGACCGATGCGAGAGGTAATCCTTCCGGTGAAGAAGGCAGGTGTAATGTACGGATGGCGACCGGGTTGACCATAAGGATGTTCAGGTTGGCATCGGTCACAATGACCGCGTCGCCAATACCTTGAAGCACGGCTTCCAATTCCTGTCGTTGCTCTAAGACGTTCTCGTACAAGCGAGCGTTTTCAATGGCTGTGGCTGCGAGAAAGGCAAAACTTTCGGCCAATTGTTCTTGACGTTCGTCCAACTGAGGGAGGAGCGTCGGGCCGGTGAGGACCAGGACGGCCACCAGTCGTCCTCGCGTGATGAGGGGAATAACGAAAAGATGGGTACAGGTCCACCGATTCCTTAGAAGGTGGACGAGTGAACTGGACGCGAGTTCTGGTTCGTCGGTGCGGATAAGTTGCGGGGAGGCTTGGGCCATGGATGTGAATAGGGAACCCTCGGCTGCAATCTGAGGTGGATCCGGAAAGAGGGGCGTGTCCTCCAAGTAAGCCAAGGACCACGTGGATTGGGTATCGGGAATGAGGAAGATGGCGACATGGGTCGCGCTAAACAATTCCTTGGCCCGCCGGCCAATGACGTCCAGGGTTTCTTCCAGGTGGAGGGAAAGGGAGAGGTGATGTGCAATTTCCTGAAGGGCTCGTAATTCCAGCACGCGCGCGCCGAGATCCGAGGCTGTGCGTTGAAGGATGGCGGTTTGCTGGGCCAGGTCTTCGCGTTCTTGGGCCAAGGCTGTGTGGAGGGAATGAATATATCGTGCCAGTCCTCCTCCTCCTAAGGTAACCGCGAGAAGCATAATATATGTTTGCTGGAATCCTCGGTCGAGTAGGAAGGTAAGCGTTTGGCTTCGCAGGTAAGCAACCCCTAGATATAGGGGGCCTATGATAAACGTAACGAGGTACCAACGGGGTTGGAATGCCGCCAGGAGCGCCTGTTTGCCCAGCCAGGGCACAAAGAGCCAGATACCCATTCCCGTGATGGATCCACTTTGGTACACTACATATCCTACAAACGCGGCATCAACCCACTGGAGGAAGGCAATAATCCCCAGTAGTAGGGGACTTTCTTTGCGGATGAAATAGAGTCCTAGTCCGAGCAAGGTTATTGTCACGTAAATCCACCATAGCCTGGCTTGTCCGGCTTGGAATACGTGCATAGCCTCTTCCCGCCAAATCCATAACGAGAGCAGGATGAAGCCTAGGCGGATCGGGAAGCCCACTTGGCGTTCCAACCGGATCCAGTGCGTTAGAGGGCCTACGTTTGCTGTGCGTTGGGAAGCCATGGGTTTCTTCTCATTCATCTTGTGCCTCTTAGCGCTCCGGCGGTGGTCCCGGAGTTCGCGTGGGCGTGGGAACCGGGGTGGGTGTTGGTGGGGGTGTGGGAGTGACGATTTTTGTCGGTGTGGGCGTGGGCACAGGTGTAGGAGTAGGCACAGAGGGGGGCGGCGGGGGCGCGGGTTGTGCAGTCACCGATGGGATGGTGGCCTGGTCTGTGGGACGTTTACGTGTGGCCATAGAGGGGGGTGTTTGGCCTTGTGTAGGTGTGGGGGATGGGGTAAACGTGGCCGTTGCAGTGGGCGTTGAGGTCCACGTTGGTGTGGCCGTGGGGGTAGGAGGAAGGGTAGGACTGGGTGTTGATGTAGGGGTGTAGGTGGGCGGCGGGTTTGTAGGTGTGGGGGATGGTGTGTATGTAGCGGTGGGCGTCGGGGTCGGTGTCGGTGTGGGAAGGGCTTCTTCGAGAACCCAAAGCCCGTCATCGCCAAATAAGTACACTCGCCCCGGTTCGGTGGCATCCGATCGGATGCCTCGGGCATGCATTTCGCCTCCTGCGTACACGCGAACCCACTTTTGATGTTCAGGCCCATGTCGCCACACTGCGCCCGTTTCGTCCAACACGTAGAGAACGTTTTGGTAAATAGGGGTAACCGTAAGATCAACGGCGCGCGCTGGGCAGTGGAGATCGGCCCACGTGTCTCCGGCGTCTCGACTACCCCACACGCGACCTTCCGCGAGGACGTAGGTCATACCTCCCTGGACAGGTGTGACTGCGATGTGTGTGATGGTTCCCAAGTGTTGACCAATCTCCGTCCACGTGGTTCCCCCGTCTTTACTTCTGAGAAGGCGATCTGTGAGAAGGTAGATGACTTCGTAATGGCCGGGCAGGGATTGAAGTCCGCGTGCGGGCGGGCCTGTCCACTTGTAGAGGCTGTGCCATCCCCCCTGGTCGTCTTTGTACCACAGTGTTGTCGCCCAGGTGATGTACACGCCTTTTGGCGCGGTTGCGAGGAGGAGGTGTTCGACAGAGGTATGGGCAAACGTGCGGACTTTGACCCACCGGTCATTTTCGGCCAGTTGATATAGCGTCATGCCGCGGTGGGTGTTGAGCAAGAGGTAGAGGGTGTGGGCATCTCGAGGATCGGGCGAGACAAGTAATGGTGCAAAAGGATGGGTTTTTAAAGGTGCCAGAGTGTGGGTAAGGGGTTGGGACCAAGTACGCCCACTGTCTAAGCTGCGCCTTAAGCCTAGGGCCGGCCCCCATACGTAGATCCAGGGGAGCCCTTCATGAACGCCGGTGTGCATGTCGGTGATCTCGGCCCCCCGGAAGGCGAGGGGATGCACCGGCACCGCTGAGGAATGCGCGAGGTGAAGCCCCACTAAGAAGGGGGCGAGAAAGAGAATTACGCCGATTGTTATCACAATAATGTCCCATCTGACTTTGTCGAATCCCACAACACGTCCTTACCGTTCTGGCGTTGGTGTGAACGTGGGCGTTGGTTTAGGTGTCCACGTGGGTGTGGGGGTGGGCGGAGGAGGCGGCAGCGGGGTGGGTGTGTATGTTGGTGTGAACGTGGGCGTTGGTGTTGGCGTTCGCGTGGGCGTAGCGGTAGGTTTGGGCGTAGGTGTTGCCGTGGGCAACGGTGGCATGGTCGGTGTGGGTGTGGCTGTGGGCGTAGGCGCAGGGGCCAGCGCGGCCAAGAGTCGATCCACCTGCGCCTGAGCCTTATCGGCATCGGGGAGGGGTAACTGTGCCGCCTGGCGGAAGTACTTCAGCGCGGCTTCGTAGTCTCCGGCCTGTACTTGGCGCTCCCCCGCGTGCATGAGAGCGTTGAACAGGTATTGTATGGCTCTTCCTGATGCGTAATCTGGGCTGATATCTACGACCTGACCGAGTCGTCGCGCGGCGGCTTCCCAATCCTCGTTCATATAAGCCAAGAGTCCGTCCAGGTAAAGGCCGGCCAACATACGCTGTTCCGACGCTTGTTTGTTGCGCGGGTGAATGCTTAAGGCCGCGCCCAAATATTGGAGCGCGAGGCGGACCGATTCAGGTTTGTCCCCTTCCTCTTTGATGAGCCGCATACCCTCGTTGAGGTAGGCGTTAAACAGGTATTCCGCTACTACATCGGGGCGAAAGTCCCGATCCAGTTGTTGGATGCGTTCAAATTCTGCCGCAGCCGCTGCCCATTTCCCTTGGTCGAAGAGTTCTTTGCCTTTTTGGAAGTGGGCGTATAAGCGTTGCTGGCGGGAGACGTACACGGCCAATTCTGCTGCATCTTTGTACGTGCTATCAATAGCCAGGATGGCGTCCAATTCTTGGGCCGCCGTAGCCCAATCCTCGTGATCGATGGCTTCCTTGGCCTTCTGATAACGTTGCGACAAGTCGTATAATCGTCGGGCCTGACGCAAGGCAACCTTGACCGCATCTTCGTTAGGCGCCAGTTGTTCTAATTCTTCAAAAGAGCGAATCGCTTCCTCGTAATCGCCCGCTGCCAAAGCGGTATATCCTTGTTCGTACAATGCTTGTTTTCGTTCCTCCATCTCTTTGTTCCCAAAACTGGGAATCCACCCAAACCAGGAGGCGAGCATCATCATGAGGGCGATAAGAAGCAAGAAAGCACTCACCCACAAGTGTTTTCGAGTTCCGCGTTCTGGCGAGCGTTCTACCGATTGGGCCCGATGTCCCGGTTCGATGGCTTCTAATTGCATGAACCAGTGGACTTCGTCAATGAGCGCGTCCACCCCTTGCCAGGTGGGATCCACCTCTTTTAGACGCGTGAAGGCCGCCAGGGCTGTTTCCCAGTCCCGGCGTCGGTAAGCGCTCATGCCCTGCCGGTAGAGGGCCTCAGGATCCGTGTGCGTATCGGTGTTTGTCGTGTTCTCCGGTGCTGTGGATGCACTAGGCCGACGGTCCTCGGCCATTTAAAGCTCCTTGTTCGTTTATCGTTCTGGGACCCCTTCGTGCGGGGGCTTGACGTTTGTGCGCTTTTCCGGTGTTTCGTTTGTTCCAACCCGTGGGTGGCGGGCTTGTGATACTGTAATCATCGGCAAGAATTGTGTCGGCGTGATGTGCTGGTCCACGATACGTACATCATCCAAGATGGCATAGGTGTTGTATTGGTTATCCCATCGGTTCCAGTTGCTGAACTCTAGGACAATAGTCTGTCCCGCGTAAGGCGTCAAATCGTATCGGAACCGTCGCCAACCCAGGTCGTGAAGCACCGCGTAGTCGACCCCCTTGACCGCGGGATTGTGTTTGGCCTCGTACCCGTCCCGTAGCGGGTGATCCAGTTCTTCCCCTTCCATAGAAAGAACCCGCAATTCGAACGTGTCTTGCCATCGTCGATGGAACGGTGAGTAGCGCACATCCCATGTGATCATATGATACCAAAACTCCAGCATGGGATGTGGCATCTGGCGCAAGGTGGGAACGGTGACCGTTTGGGTGATTACGGCTCCGCCTATGGGCACCAGGCCCGGATTTTCGTTTGTACCGTAAGAGGGATCTCCAAGCCACGCAGCGAGGGAGTGTTTCCCGGTATAATGCTCTGCGGTTTTGACCGTCAATTTCAGGCCGGAGCCTAGAGCGTTCCCGGATTCGTCCTTTTGCGGGACCCGAGCCGCTTCCCAGAAGAGGAAGTTTCCCGTCTGAAAGTCCCCGTTTCGCACAGGTTCGAGATGTGTGTAAGTGTCCCCGCGTGGGTTGTGAGTGAACGGGAGTTCATGTCCTGCCCGATCCCAGGCCCGTACGCGGAAGAAATACGTATGGCCGATTTGCCCAATAAAGAAGCCGGAAGTTTTCGAGGTGTTCGGCAACCATACCACCCAAGGTGTTCCAAACCCATCCCGCACTTGGACTTCGTAGCGCGCGATGCCGCTTCCTTGGGGACCGTCTGTCCCTTGCCAGTGGACATCGAACCCGACCAAATCTCCTTGTAGGGAGCGATAAGCCGTGTGGTAAGGCGGCAGCGGGTTCATCCACACACGAGGTGGGGAGAAGTCCATGGCGATGTAGTGATCCCACGGGGATGAAACGTTGCCTGCTGCGTCTTGTGCCCATACGCGCACCTGATGCGTTCCTTCCCGCGTGAGGGTTAAGGGCTCGGTCAAAGTGATGGGATCTGATCCGTCCACAGTTGCATAAATACGTACATCATCGGAGACGGTATCCGTCGCAACGGCCCGAATACTTACCGGTGAGGTGTACCATTCTTCACGTCCCTGTTCTCCGGTGATGGTGACATCTAAACGGGGCGGCGTATTGTCATACCACAATGCGCGGGTAAATAAACGGGCTTGGGTATAATCCCCGTTTCCGGCTTGATCGACCAGCCAAATGTAGACGTCGTATATCCCTTCGTCGGGAACGTGGATGTACGCGTGGTCGGTCCCCGCGGCAAAATCCCCGTCATTGGGGGAGGTGGGCGGGTCGTTTAGGGTGTAGCGGATACCGGCAATGCCCGATTCATCTACCGGCGGGGTCCACCGAACCAGGAAGCGGTTTTCATGCTGCCATCCCTGGGTGGCGATGTGCAGGTCGGCGGGAATAGGGGGGGCGTGGGTATCTATGCGTAGCGTGTCTCGATGTGTTGTTTCCCGATTTCCTGCCTTGTCCACGCTGTAATAACGGATGACGTGTTTTCCGTCGCTCTGGATGATCATTTGAGTTGCGTGAGTCCACGGGCCATCATCGACAGAAACAAAGGTGGCGTCCGCTCCGGAATATGTGTCGGTTACTGTAAGGGTGGCCGTGACGGGGCCGGTATACCAGCCGTTTGTCCCCGCATGCCCGGTGAAAGTGATGGTAGTGGTTGGTGGGGTGATATCGAATTTTAGTCCTTTTTCGACGGTAATGGGAGAGGTGTAATCCGCGTTGCCGGCTCCGTCACGGAGCCAAAGGTAGAGGGTATGAGCCCCTTCGGTGGGGACGTTGATGTGTTCGATTTGGTGGGGATTGGGCACAAATGTTCCATCGTTGACCGCGGTCGGCGGCGTGTCTAGGCGGTAGTATACGCCTACGACTTGCGAGAGATCACTGGGCGTAGCCCATTCCACCCGGAAATCGTTACGATTGGTCCACGTGTTGGGGATGACCCATACGTAAGGGGGGGGCGGGGGTGGGGTGGTGTCAATCCACACGGGTGTGGGAAAGCCCTGTTCCTGCCAGCCGGCTGCATCAACGGAGTAAAACTCGATCTCGTGTTTCCCATCGGTGGTGATGTGAAAAGTGGTGCCTTCGTGCCAGTCGCCTCCGTCTACACGGTAGTAGGTGGCGACTACTCCGGATGCTGTGTCTGTGGGAATGAGGGTGACTGTCACGGGACTGACGTACCAAGGGGTCTCGCCCGCTTTTCCGTCCACAATATAAGCCGTCACCGGGGCAAGTCGATCTACCGGAAGGTGAATCGGTCCTAATGTGGTGCTGTTTCCTGCGCGATCTCGTGCTCTGATAAGGAGGTAATGGTCACCATCCTCGCCGACCAGGAGATCGTTCGGAGTAGGCCAAGGTTGCCACGCTTTTTCATCCAACCGGTATTCTATAGAAGCCACTCCTGATGTTTCGTCATTCACGTCGAGGTGGACGTGAACGGCTTGACGATACCACCCTGAAGGGGAGAGTTGGGCGTCCAAGGTATAAGTCAATGTCGGAGGCGTTTGGTCGATGTTGATGGCCAGGGTTTGTATGTCGCTTTGGTTTCCGGCGATGTCTAAGGCCTGGTACCTCACAGCGTGCCGTCCGTCATCAGCGAGGGGAATAACGTTTCCTATTTGCCAGGACGCGTTGTCCACTTGGTAGTGGATTTCTGCCACCCCAGAGAGGGCATCCTCGGCGTGTAGGGTGATAATGACCGGGCTGGTGAACCAATCATTGTCCCCTCGGATGCCTTTGATTTCGGAGATCATGGAGGGCGGGGTGGCATCATAGCGAGCGGTGGTTGTTGCTACATGAGTATGATTTACATGTCCTAATCCATCTTCTAGCCACACGTGAATGGTGTACACCCCTTCGCCGGGCACGGTAAGGGGGGTGATATCGGAGATGTCGGGTTGCGAGATGAGTTGTCCGTCTTCGTTACTTTCGGGAGGTGCGCCCACTTTGTACCATGCCCCCACAATGCCGGCGGGGTCGTCGGGATTGGTCCAGCGCAAGGTAAACGCGTTGTGGTTTGTCCACGTATCCGGTTGGATGGTGAGGTCGATGGGGGGCGGTGGTGCAGTAGTGTCCACCTGAAATGTCACCTGTTCGGAGGTCGCGGTCCAGCCCGCAGCATCCTGGGCTCGGGCCATGAGGCGGTACGTTCCATCCGTCCACTCGGGTAAGGGGGCGCTGTAGGACCACTGTGTGGTGCCTGTCGCCGTAAGCCATGCGGGGATATCTTGCCAGGTGTTCCCGTTCCAAAATCGTTCGTTTTCGTCCTGCAGGGCAATACTCACCGCGATGACTCCGGACGTCGCGTCCGCGGATTGTCCTCGAATGTGGACCGTGTCTGTGACAGACTGGGAGAGTGGCGCCGTTACCCTGATCGTCGGTGGGGTGGTGTCCACTTTGAGCGGGAAATCCGGACTTTGTACGCTCTCGCTGATGGTGTGAGCCACCCGGAAATGAATCAGGTTAGTCTGAGCACCATCCGGCAGTTGAAGCTGGGTTACTGTAATAATGAGGGAGGTTGTGAGCGGTGTGGTATACGTGATATGGTCGGTTTGCCAAGAACTCCAGGTCTGCCCTCCGTCGGTGGAAGTTTGGTACGCGATGTGACCGGGCAGGAAGCCTTGAGGATCCTCGGCCCGGACTTGAACGGTAAAAGGGACGTGGGTGATCCATATGTTGGGTGAAAAGTCTGTCCACCGAGTATCGCTTGTGTGCGCCTGTGTTCCGGAAAAGATAAGCAAGGTGAAAGCACCCAACATGAGGGCGATGAGCAGGGTGACACTCAGGCGTTTCCATGGGAATAAGTGCAATGGGGTCATAGCGTTCTACCTCTTTTCAACCTTCGGGTTCCGGTTCAAATCGATACCCAACACCACGTTCTGTCAGTAGATATTTGGGGTTGTTCGGATCCGGTTCGATTTTTCGGCGTAGGCGGCGGATGTACACGGCCAGTTCGTTGGGCGTGCTAAAGTGGTCATACCCCCACACGTGGTCGAATATTTGATTGTGCGTCAGCGTACGGCCTGCGTGTCGCATCAATGTGTAAAGCAAGCGTGTTTCGATGGGGCTCAGATCCACAGGGTGACCGTCCGGGCGGATGAGTCGGCCCTTCGTGGGATCCAGTTGGAACCCTGCCACTTTAATTTTGGTCATGCCGACGCCTACGCCCCCTTCCACGCGTCGTAGAACGGCACGCACGCGGGCTAACAATTCAGCGGGTTCAAAGGGTTTGGCCAAGTAATCATCGGCACCCATATCCAGCCCCAGGACGCGATCGCTGGTTTCTCCCTTCGCGGAGAGGAAGATGATAGGCACATCGGAGCGCTCGCGAATGCGGCGACAGACTTCCAAGCCGTCGATGTGTGGCATCATAATGTCCAGGATGATTAAATCGGGCGCGCGTTCTTCGACCAGCCGCAACGCTTCCACGCCGTTGGACGCGGTGATAACCTCATAGCCTTCTTCTTGGAGGAGGAAGGCTATCATCTTCACGCTGGGCGGATCGTCGTCCACCACCAGAATCAGCATGGGTTTACCCTCACCCTGATCTTTGGCAAAATGTCGCTGTAGGATGCCTTTGTTATTATACCATTCCTGAACCATGACAGAAACCTTCCCGAACGTGAACTTGGGGAATCCTGCACTCAGGGCCGGACGATAGACGAGGAACCCAATTCGCTACCTCGGCCTAGGGTTCTCAATTTAATGTAGCATGGGGAGATGAACGGAAGATGAACGGGAATGGTTGGGGAGATGAACAGTCGTTCACTTTTCTCCTTGGATGCTTTACTCGTACTTTTTCTTAGGCCATTGTTTGATCATCTGCTGGCTACCCGTACAATACTGATGGAACAGCAAGTAAATGACAAGAAAAGGCGTTGAATCACGCGCAAGGAGCGGACGATGAAGCCGTTGCTCGGCCCGATTGATCACATTGCATTTGTCGTGCGGGATATAGACGAGGCTTTGGATATGTATGTCCGGCGTTTGGGTTTTACCGTGAAGGAACGTCGGGTGGTGCCCTCACAAGGGGTGGAGATTTGTTTTCTCGATGCTCAGCCCGTAGCCATCGAACTTATCCGGCCGGTTGACACGAACAGTGGAGTCGCTCGTTTTCTGGAAAAACGAGGCGAGGGTCAACACCACGTGTGTTTCCGGGTAGATAATATCCGTTCTACACTGGCGGATCTGGAGGCGCAGGGTTTTCAACTTATCGATGTGGAACCGCGACAAGGTGTTCACGGGTGGGTCGCGTTCGTTCATCCCAAGAGCACCCATGGCGTTCTCATTGAATTGTTGGAGAAGTACCCATGACTCTGATTTTGGGTATCGAAACCTCATGTGATGAAACCGGCGTGGCCATTGTCCGAGACGGCCGGGAGATTGTGTCCCATCGGGTGGCTTCCCAGGTGGACCTTCATCGGAAGTACGGTGGGGTGTTTCCCGAGGTCGCGGCTCGTCAGCACATCTTGTCTATTCTCCCTCTGCTGCGTGAGGTGCTGGAGGAGGCCGGTGTGTCCCTGCGTGACCTGCACGGCGTTGCCGTTACTCGGGGACCGGGATTGGTAGGTTCGCTTTTGGTGGGGGTGAACGTGGCCAAGGCGCTGGCCTGGGGGGCCAATATCCCGCTGATCGGGGTGAATCACCTGGAGGGTCACATTTACTCCAACTGGGTTCGTCCTCCGGACGCAGGGAAAGATTGGCACCCCCCTCCCTTTCCGACATTGGTTCTCATTGTGTCCGGAGGACATACGGAGTTGGTCATCATGGGGGATCACGGGGTATATCATCGTCTGGGCGGGACACTGGATGACGCGGCCGGAGAGGCCTTTGACAAGGTCGCGCGCGTGTTAGGGTTGGGCTATCCGGGGGGGCCGGCCATTCAAAAGGCCGCAGAACGAGGCGATCCAAATCGCTTTGCATTTCCCAGCCCTCGACAGCCGAACTTCAACTTTTCATTCAGCGGATTGAAGACCGCGGTATTACGTCGCGTGCAATCTTTAGAACGGGCGGCCGGGGTGGAAACCGGGTTAGATCGAAAGATGGTGCCTGTAGAACAACAAGTGCTGGATGCGCAGACCATCGCGGATTTGGCCGCGAGTTTCCAACGGGCTGTGGTGGAGGGTTTGGTGGAAGCGACCCGAGACGCCGCGGAGACTTTTGGGGTTTCCCATGTGTGCGTGTGTGGCGGGGTTGCTGCGAACGCGTTGCTCCGGGCCGAGATGAAAGCTCGCTTGCCCGTCCCCGTAAGTGTACCTCCTCTATTCCTGTGCATGGATAACGGGGTAATGATTGCGGCAGCCGGGCATTACGCGTTTTTGCGTGGGGAACGGGCCTCTTGGGATTTGGATGTAGAAGCCAACCTCATGCTCCCGACGGTCACTTGAACCAAGGGGTGAGGATGAAGGCCATCCAACCTAATATAAACGCACTGTATCCCAGCCGGGCCGCCCAAAGAAACCGGTGTTTAGATCGTGTGGCTTGAGCAATAATGTGCAATGCGGTCAGCACCAAGCCCAGGGTGAACGCCCATCCTCCCCAGATAGGCCAGGGGCTATAGGGCCATATTAAAGTCGCCGTTGCGGTGAGCAGAAGAGCGAGTACGTGAATCAGGTACAGAGAGAGAGCTTCCTGCGACGTAGCACCGGGGAGACGAAGGGTGTAACCCCGAAGGAGCACGCCTATAACACCCAAAATTCCGGCCAGGGTGAAGAACACTTGATCCATTTTTAACCTCCTATTGTGGATAATAAGGTATTGGCTGATTGACTGACACATCGCGTTTCATGCACCTTGGCCTAAAGAAAGAATAGAAATTTTCTAAGCCAACTTACATTCGCAGAGTTTTGTCAGTTAATCAGAGGTATTGGTTTCATTTTCTTATAAGTGAGCGGTCTAGGCCAAGTGGGGAAGTTCACGCGAACGTGTTTCAGCGGATACCCACTTCTTCATTTGCGGTCGGGTTAACGAGGTAGACCGATGAGGGGAGAAAATACATATGCCGCCGAGAAGGCCTAAACGCGGTTTCAAAAATCATCACAGAAGAGAGGTTGTTTTAGATGTAACGCACGTTGCTCACGGCGGCGAGGCTTTTGGCCGTGTTGAGGGAAAGGTGATCTTTGTGCCATACGCTATCCCCGGGGAACGGGTGCGGGTGGAAATTGTCCAGGAGAAGAAAACATGGGCTCGAGCCCGTCTATTAGAAGTGCTTGCTCCCAGCCCGGACCGGGTGCCACCGCCTTGTCCCTATTTTGGCATGGATGGGTGTGGGGGCTGTCAGTGGCAACACATAGATTACGATCGTCAACTGACGCTCAAGCGTGAAGTGGTTGTAGACCAATTGCGACGGTTAGGGCATATTGTAGATCCCCCTGTGCGAGAGGTATTGCCCGTTGGTGCGCCCTTCCATTACCGAAATCACATGCAGTTCACCGTGGGCTCCGATGGCCGGTTGGGCCTCATCAAGTCGGAAAGTCATACGGTCATCCCGGTGGACACGTGCCTTCTCTTGCATCCCTCCTTGGTCGAGATTTATGAGTCCTTGGAACTGGAGTGGGACGCCTTGCGTCGGGTGATTTTAAGGGCCGGGGTAAACACGGGTGAGCGCATGATTATCCTGGAGACAGATCGTCAAGAGGAGCCGGAAATCGCCATTGACATGCCCGTGTCTGTAGTTCTGCACCGGCCGAAGAAACCGCCTTTTCCCCTGGCAGGGCTGCCCTTCATCCGAGAACGTGTCGGGGATCGTATTTTCCGTATCTCTTCCGAGAGTTTCTTCCAGGTCAATACTCCCGGCGCAGAGGTTTTAGTGCGTCTGGTGCGAGAGTTCCTCGCGCCTAAAGGACATGAGACATTGTTGGACTTGTACTGTGGGGTCGGCCTTTTCGGTCTTTCTCTGGCCGAGGAGGTGGGACTTGTGGTGGGCATTGATGCCAGCGAGAGCGCCATGGAAGACGCGGCGTACAACGCCGAATCCCAGGGGGTGGAAAACGTTGCCTTGCACGAAGGTCCGGTGGAGGACGTGTTAGACGCTTTGTGGGAGCCCGCGGAATTGGTGGTATTGGATCCGCCCCGCAGTGGCGCGGGGCGGCAGGTGTTCGAAAATTTACGGCGCTTGCGTGCCCGGCGCATTGTGTACGTTTCCTGTGACCCGGCAACGCTGGCACGGGATGCGTCCTACTTGAGGGACCTGGGCTACCGGTTGACCGTAGTGCAACCGGTAGACATGTTCCCACAAACATATCATATTGAAAGCGTTTCCTTATGGGAATTCCATTAGCTCCGTACGCATATCGCATACCAAGTGGTGGCCAGGGTGAATCCCAGGAAACTCCCCAGGATGATGCCGGCCAACGTGTGCACGAACAGCCCTAACAAGCCGGCCGTCCTCGGTTCCCTGATGTCCACAATGTCTACGTAGTTGCTGGCCACCGCGGCTTCGGCTACTAACTCGTTTTGCTTCGCCTGGAGCGCTTTGTACAGGGTCTCGACGGCCGTGCGTTGTCGTAGCAAATCCCGTAATTGGGTGATATCTGCGGACATGGTGGCTTGAAGTCGGTCAGATTCCGCAGCCAGGAAGTCGATTGCGCTTTGGAGTGCGTTGGCTTCTTTTTCTAGAGCATCGGCTATCGCGTCATAATTGTCTCCTAGGGCGCGCAGGGAAGTTAGAGAAAGGTTCCCGCGCCTTTCTACGGGCCGAAGTGTGTCCACCAGATCTAGGGGAATTTGGGTGAGGGGAGTGTGCGTTTGCCGGGCTTGACGGACTTGCTGCGCCAGGTTCCGGAGTGTGGTCTGCGCGTGGCGGTATTCGGCCAAGCGGCCGTTGACTTCGCTGAGTTCCATGCTGGTCGCGTTGAAGCCTCCCATGTTGGGCACGACGCCCATGTCATCTCGCATGATGATGGCCACTCGGGATTCATCCACCAAGCCGATGCCTGTGCGGCGTCGAAAGGCCTCCAGTTTTGCTTCCACGTCTCTGAGTTGCTGCCCCAAGTTCTCCATCTGCTCCCGGAGAAGGGGGATGTCACTGTCGTAACGGTAAAAGGCTTTTTCTACCTCCTCCTCGGTCACCTGAGCCCAGGTGCGGGCAAGGTCGTAAGCCAAATCCCGATCTTTCGCGCGGACGGTCAAATACGCGTACACGCCCTCGCCCCCGCGGATAATGAGATGACGCTTCAATTGCTCTCGGTCCTGCCACTCGGGGGGCAGGTGGTCTCCCATGCGGCGGATCACTTCGTTGAGCACGTTGGGGCCTTTGGCCATGACCATGGCCATGGCCCGCGCATCTCCGCGCGGCCGGTTTAGCGTCTGCACGTGGGGATCGCTGATAAAACGATAGTGAGTAGGGTACACGGCCAAGGTCACTTCCACTTGGTAGAGCGGTGGACGTTGTGCTGCTTGCCAAAGACCTAAGAGTCCGCCCACTATCGCAGCCAACAGGGTGACGAGGAGCACTCGTTGAACCTTATTGCGTTGCTCCCCAATGAGACGATACCATGCGTTGACCATCTGTATGTTCATCGGCGCCCTCGACATAAAGAAATCCGTCAGGATAACGGCGGCCTGACGGACGTGGAGTGATGACGACTTTTACGTTTTTCTCTTATGGCGTTGCTGTGATGGGGGTTGTTACAGTGATAGGTGTTGTCCAGCTCGTTGTCGTTGTCATGGAACGTGTCGTCGTGATATTTGAACGGGTGAACAGGTCTCCCGGCAAGATGAAGGGCTGATTGCTTCCCACCACCAGTGGGTATTGGCCGTTCCACATTTTGATGGCTTCCCAGCGAAGAAGAGCATCGCTCAAACTCTGGCCGATGAGACGGTTGGCTTGTGCCTGGGCTTGGGCTTTAATACGGATGGCTTCCGCTTCTGCCTGGGCTCGTAATTTCAGCGCCTCGGCTTCCCCCTGGGCAATGCCGATGCGTTCCAAACGTTGACGTTCTGCTTCGGCTTGTGCCTGGGTGATGGCCCGTTCTTTCTCGTATTTGGCTTGTTCGGCCAGGTGTTGCTTGGTGATAACGTTTTCCGCTTCAATCTGCTTGCGCTCAACCGCTTGTTTGTACTCGTCGGTAAATTGGATGGAACGCAGCCCAAAGAACGTAAGTTCAAGCCCTGCCTTTTCAAAGTCTTCGCGCAGTCGTTGGGCGATTTCGTTTTGGGCTTTTTCCACATTGCCCGAGTACAATTCCCGGGCTTCGTAACGTTTGAGAATGTTTCGGACGTGTACTCGGCTGGATGCTTTGACAACCTTCTCTACCACTTCGGCTTCGGTGCCCAAATTACGGAGGATGTCCGGTGCCCGTTCCGGGCGGATGCGAAATCGGACGGTGTAGCGGGCGGTGATTTGCTGTCCGTCTGCCGTTGCTGTGTCGACTTCGTAGTCGCGGTAATCGGCCCTGGATGATTCCGGGTTGGCGGATGTCTCGTACACGATTTCCTGCGTCCGGTAGATGACCACTTCGTCCACGAAGGGCAGTTTGAAGTTCAAGCCCGGGTTGAACACTCCCACGATATTGCCGAATCGTTTGACGACTCCTACGGTACCTGCTTCTATTTGCACGATGCTGTCGCTGAAGACTCCTACGAGCAAAATTAGGAGGAACACGACGATAAAGGCTTGGACGGCTTTTTGTAGGTTCCTCTGTCCTTTACGCGCGGAAAGCGTTGTCACAACCAGGGCGACGAAGAATCCCAGGGTTGCTGCCAAAATCAATGCGGCAAACAATCGCGGCATATTGGTGCTCCTTTCAGTTCAGGGGATGCGTAGGATCTGTCCTACGTAAATAGCGTCGGGATCTGTGATGTTATTGATGCGCATGAGTTCATGCATGGACACATTGAACCGGAGGGCGATGCCGCTGAGAGTGTCTCCGGGTTGTACCGTGTACAGTCGGGTTCCCGGCACGTTGTGCGCGTGGGGAATAATGAGCTTCTGGCCGACGTAAATAGTGCTCAGATCTGTGATACCGTTGGCCCGAGCCAACTCGTGAACGTCTACACCAAAGCGCACAGCGATGGAATAAAGGGTGTCCCCTGGCCGTACGATGTATTCTACCGTCGTCCCCTCTCCCGGTTGTTCAGGGCCCGGCACTTTTAGTTTCTGGCCGACATAGATGGTGACATCGGTGAGTCCGTTCAGGCGTTTTAATTCGTCCACCGAGGTGTTATACCGGCGGGCAATGGAATACAGAGTGTCGCCCCGCTGGACCGTGTAATAATGCCACTCTCCGCCTCCCGTTGAGGTCTGTGGGGTCGCGGTCGGTGTAGGCTTGACAGGTAAGGTGGGCGCGATGGGCGTGAGGAGCGCGGTCCCTGCGGCTTTAGGCGTGGGGGGGCGTGTGGCCGTTCGGGTTTGTGCCGGGGTGCCGTCCGGCCCAGATCGCGGGGTGCGGGTGACCGTAGGTGTCCCCTGCGAGGGCGCTTGTGTGGCGCTGCCGGTCGCTTGAATCTTCAGCCCTTCCCGCGTGGGCGCGGGACGCTCCCGGGTACAAGCGGTCAGGGCGAGGATACCGATGATGATACCGACGAGGATATACAGCACGTATTTATGGGACCGCATTCTGACACCTCCATATTTTGTACCAGAAAACATACACCTCCATAGTATCACAATCCGGCCGGGGGACACAATTTTCCCGGGAGGGAAGCATTTGGATAGGTGTTTGTTTCATCGCCTTTTTTAGGTGTGTACGAACTCATCGGATGAAGGGGAGATACATTTGTTCCGCGAGGGTGAGAGCGAGGTGCAAATGTATCTGGGTTTCTCCATAGGCTTGGATGACTTGTAGGAGAGATGTGTTTACACTCTGGTCACCCATGTAGAGGTCGTATTCAGCGGCCGGTACGGGCGGGAAGGTAAAAGAACCGTCGAATCGCGTGTAAGTGATGTACGCCAACGGTGTTTGCTTGCGTAACAGTATAAGCCGCAGGTAAGCGATGGGTTTGTCCGCTTTGTCAAATTGGGCATCCCCGTTGGCATCGAAAAATATTCGACCGGTAATGACGATCTCACACGTATCTCCACACGCGGGCGTGGGCGTGGGCGTGGGTGTGGGCGTGGGTGTGGGCGTGGGTGTGGGCGAGGGTTTTGTTTTTCAAGCAGAAGACGGCATACGAGATGATCTGGTGACTGGAGTTCAG
>CAYPUG010000021.1:0-29990 GCA_964413905.1 uncultured Anaerolineae bacterium
CGTGTACGAACGCCATCGACACCGATGGGAATTTAACAACGCGTATCGAGAGATCCTTGGACGCGCGGGGATGGTTTTCAGCGGGCTGTCACCGGACGAGCGGCTGGTGGAAATCGCGGAGTTAGCGGATCACCCGTTTATGCTGGGAACCCAGTTTCATCCTGAATTTAAATCGCGTCCCAATCGACCGCATCCCTTATTTGTGGCGTTCCTGGAAGCGGCAAAAGCACATCGTCAAGCCCTTGAAGAGCCTTTGTTTTCCAACGCGTGAATCCCACGCTTTACCCCTCCTCTTTGCATAAAGGGGAGATCTGTGCGAACACGTGAAGATATTGTATCGGCCATTGAGCCGCTGTATATCCTCCCCGAGGGCCGTCGGGTACGTGCAGGCGCGAGTCTCTCCCAGCCTTCTGACCTGGGGTGTAAGATTTCTGATAAGCCCTAGGACCAGGGCACAGCCTCTTTGGCCTGTGTTCCAACAAATGATATAATTTAAGCCGGACATTTGGGTGCTCGCTTGCTGTAGAACCGTAACCGGAAAGGATTAATTAACTGCCATATCTCGATTGATGTACTTTGGCCTAGAGAAAGAGTAGAAATTCGCGGGCTCTTTCCTGCCTCTTTCTCAATCAACGTCCACCGGCAGCGTTTCGTCAGTCAATCTGAGAAAGCATATGGAAGGAGGAACGAATGGCAGGACATAGCAAATGGGCCAATATCAAACGCAAAAAGCAAGCAATGGATGCCAAGCGGGGCAAACTCTTTACCAAATTGGCACGGGAGATTCAGGTGGCTGCCCGTGAAGGGGGACCGGATCCCGATTCTAACCTACGTTTGCGGTTGGTTCTAGAGAAAGCACGTGCGGCGAACATGCCTAAAGAGAACATTGAGCGGGCCATTCGTCGCGGCGCCGGTTTAGAGGCCGGCGGTGCCGCGCTGGAGGAAATTACATATGAGGCCTACGCCCCGCACGGTATTGCATTAATGATTCAAGTCATGACCGATAATCGTAAACGAGCCGTGGCCGAGATCCGTCACGTGTTGACTAAACACGGTGGGAGTATGGGGGAAAGTGGGTCCGTTGCTTGGCAATTTGAACAGAAGGGGTACATTGTTGTACCTACTCAAGGAAGAGACGAAGACGAATTGTTCATGGCTGCTTTGGAGGCCGGGGCCGATGATGTTGAGATTACGGATGATATGATGGAGGTTTATACTACTCGTGAGGACTTCGCCCAAGTTCAACAGGCTTTGAAGAATATGGGCTTGCAGCCGGAGGATGCCGAATTGGCGTGGGTGCCTAAAAATCGAGTGACTTTAGGGCCTGAAGAAGCGGTAAAGGTGATGAAAGTCATCGAACTGCTGGAGGATCTGGACGACGTCAACAAAGTTTATTCCAATCTGGAGATACCGGAAGAAGCATTGCAAGCCCTTGAGGCGGCATGACATGCGGGTCCTGGGCATAGATCCCGGACTGGCTATTACCGGCTACGGGGTCGTCGAGGAAACAAAGCCGGATGAGTGGTGTGCGTTGACTTTTGGGGCGATCACAACGGCTGCTCGGATGCCGTTGCCTGACCGATTGGCCTTGATTTATGGGAATCTGTGTTCGATTGTCGAACAGTATCGGCCCCAGGTTGTCGCGGTAGAGCATTTATTCTTTGGTCGTAATGTCACCACGGCTTTGACCGTTGGGCAATCTCGTGGGGTTGTTCTTTTGTGTGCTGCCCAACATGGATTGCCGGTGGTCGAGTACAAACCCGTGGAGATTAAGCAGGCGTTGGTTGGGTACGGACGAGCCACTAAATCGCAGGTACAATTCATGGTTCAATCCATCTTGCACTTGGAAAAGCCCCCCCGCCCTGATGATGTAGCCGATGCTTTGGCCGTTGCGTTGTGTCACCTGTTCTCGGCACGCCTGCATCAGATGCTCGAGGAGGCTCAATAAACATCGATGACATAAATTTTATGCCAAGAATCATACACGGCGTTTAGTCAGTTCATCAGCACAATATCTTCCAAGGTGGGCACCATGACCGGTTTATCATCTGGCGCATCTCATCAGGCACAGCCCGCAGCACGTATTTTGGTCGCCGAAGATGACGTCGCGCTAAGAAATTTGCTTGTCATGTCCCTTCGTACCCGTGGGTATGAAGTCCTTGCGGCGGAAGATGGACAGGCCGCTCTCGATATTTTCCTTTCCTCTCCGGTCGATCTCGTTATTTTGGACATTATGATGCCCAGGCGCAACGGCTTGGAAGTGTTGCAGGAAATCCGGGCCCGTTCCGATGTCCCCGTTATCATGTTAACCGCGTTAGGACGTCCGGACGATGTGGTGCGTGGTTTGGAGATGGGCGCAGATGATTACATCCCCAAGCCCTTTACATTTAAAGAAGTAGAAGCGCGTGTGTCTGCGGCTTTACGACGTGTTCGATGGGCTCGTGAGCGCCGCGCTCCCGGCTTGTTAATGGGCTGCGGGGTTCGTCTGGATGCGGCATCACGTGAAGTATATGTAAACGACCGTCCGGTACACCTGACGCCGACAGAATTCAACTTGTTATACTACTTGATGAGCCGCAAAGGAGAAGCGGTGAGCAAGAACGAGATCTTTCGAGAAGTGTGGGGATACGAGTTTGCTGAGGGCAGTAATTTGGTGGAGGTGGCTGTACGTCGCCTTCGTTCTAAGATTGAAGAGGATCCGGCTCACCCAACACGAATTGTGACCGTGCGAGGATTCGGTTACAAGTTCTGTCCCGAGGAAATCCCATGATAGAGCGCATTCACGGTTTAGTGGTGGATAAGCAAGGAGGAAGTGTGGTCCTTGATATTGGCGGTGTTGGGCTTCTCTTGTATGTTCCCACCCCTTTAGCTGCGGAAATGGCCTTGGGAGAAGAAGTGACGCTATATACTCATCTCCACGTACGTGAGAACGAACTCACCCTGTTTGGCTTTCGCGATGAGCAGGACCGTAAACTGTTTCAGATGTTGTTGAATGTCTCCGGTGTAGGCCCCCGGGTGGCCTTAAACCTACTCTCCGCGATGAGCACGGTTGCAATTCTGCGCGCTATTTTAGATGAAGAACCCGCTTTACTGAGCCGTGTGCCGGGCATAGGCAAGAAGACCGCAGAGAAAATCGTGTTGGAATTAAAAGACAAAGTGGACGTCCCCGCCGGCGTGTCTCCCTCTGTGGCTGCCCTGCACGATGTGGATGCCGATGTCATCGAGGCTTTACTTCACCTGGGCTACAGTTTGGTTGAAGCCCAACGGGCCGTTCAAGGCTTGCCTGCGGATGTGAAGGATGTAAGTGAACGCCTACGCCTCGCCCTCATTCGCCTGGCTTCGTAAAAGAACAATTTTGCTCAAGAACTTTGACAAAATTCCCTGACTGTGCTATATTGGCTCCGCTTACGGTAAAGGCGTTATCGTATCTACATATGATGTGATGTATCGTTTTGGACAATTGAATAGAGAGCCTCGGCTCTCATCCAGAAGGGGGGAGGGACCGGCCCTGTGAACCCCTGGCAACCTGGTGGGACGTCCCGGGAGGGTGAACGCCTATCAAGCGGTGTGGGACGTTTCCGCTAAGGTGCCAATTCCGGCAGGTGGGGTGCGCCCGCCTGGAAGATGAGAGATCACTCTCGTGATCACCAGCGCGCTCCCCGGGGAGCGCGTTTTTTTGTCCTTTACCGGATACAGCCTGTACAACTCAAAGCAAGGATTTGAACAATGACAGTCGTCGTCACCGGTTCTATTGCTTACGATTACATTATGTCCTTTCCCGGACGGTTCCGGGATCACATTTTGCCGGACAACATAGCCAATCTCAGTCTCTCTTTCCTGGTGGATTCTATGACCCGCCAACGTGGAGGCTGTGCGCCGAACATCGCGTACAGTTTGGCTCTGTTAGGTGAGCGGCCTCGTATTATGGCCACCGCGGGGCAGGATTTTGGTGATTACGCTCGGTGGTTGGAAAAACACGGCGTTGATCTCTCGTGGGTACGTATCTACGAAAACGAGTATACCGCATCCTTTTTTGTCAGCACAGACGTTGAGAACAACCAGATTGCCAGTTTTTATACAGGGGCGATGGCCCGCGCCCGGGATTTATCCTTCTACGATTTTGATGTCTCTGATGTGGAATTAGTCGTTATCAGTCCTAATGACCCTGAGGCAATGAAGCGATATGTGCGTGAATGTGCGGCTCTTCATCTGCCGTTTATTTATGATCCTAGCCAGCAGATCGTGCGATTGGAGGCGGACGCGCTGGTGGAGGGGATTGAGGCAGCTAACCTCCTGATATGTAATGATTACGAGTACGAACTCATTAAACATAAAACCGGCTTGAGCGATGTGGAGTTGTTAAGCAAAGCCGGGACTATTGTGGTGACAGAGGGTGAGCACGGTTCCAGCATTTACACCCTGGAACGGAAGTACAAAATTCCGCCGGCGCCCCCTAAACGCATCGGTGATCCTACCGGTGTGGGGGATGCTTATCGTGCCGGTCTAATTGTTGGGCTCCTGTCCGGCTTCTCCTGGGATGTCGCCGGACGGTTGGGGAGTCTGGCCGCGACGTATGTGTTGGAACATCGAGGGCCTCAAGAGCATTATTACACACTAACCGAATTTATTGAACGATACCGTCACACTTTCGGAGATACACCCGAACTGGATATGTTATACCGTCGTTTTACCCCGGGTCATGACGAACAGGCAAACGTTTTTTAAGCCAACATACTTCGGTCGTTCAGGAACGTAGTCAGCACAGAGAGGAGGCGCCCTATGGGGCAAACATGCGTCGAACAATTAAATGCTTTGCCGGTTTCCCGTCAGCACGTGGAAATCGTGGAACGAAAAGGCACCGGGCATCCCGACACGATATCGGACGCGATCGCGGAGGAAATCTCTCTGGCCCTGTGTCAGGTGTACACCGAGATGTTCGGCGGTGTGCTACACCATAACATTGACAAGGGACTGCTTGTGGCCGGCGTTACAGAGCCTCGCTTGGGTGGTGGACGGGTTATAGAGCCCATGCAGTTGATCGTTGGTGACCGGGCCGTTCTTGAATACAGGGGTAAAACAGTTCCGGTGGACGACATTGTCGTTGAAACGGTGGAGCGGTGGGTGTCCCAGCACTTGCGCTTTGTGGACCCACGGCGCCACATTGTGATACACAATCAGATCAAACCGGGGTCGCCGGAACTGGTGGATATTTTCCACCGTGAACGCATTGGTGCCAATGATACGTCGGCCGCGGTGGGATATGCTCCCATGTCACCACTGGAGCAGTTAGTATATCGAACAGAGCGATACATGAACGGTAGCGCCTTTAAAGAGCGTTTCCCGGAGGTGGGTGAGGACATTAAGGTGATGGGAGTACGGCATGGTGATGAGGTGACATTGACGATTGCGGCGGCTTTTGTGGATCGTTTCTTTGAACGGGAGAGCACGTACTTTCGGCGTAAGGAGGAGGTTCTTGCCGACGTGACCTCCTTTGTTCATGAAGCGGCGGAGGACGCGTTTGCCCGCATTCAGGTGGACTTGAACACGTTAGATGACCCCTCGCGCGGTTTGGGTGGGATGTACCTGACGGTGTTGGGAACTTCGGCCGAAGGCGCGGACTGCGGTGAAGTCGGTCGAGGCAACCGGGTAAACGGTGTCATCGCGTTGAATCGTCCTATGGGGACCGAGGCGGCCGCAGGGAAAAACCCGGTTTCTCACGTGGGTAAAATCTACAACGTGTTGACCCATCACATTGCAGGGGAAATCTATCGAGGGGTTGATGGTATTGAAGAGGTGTACGTTTGGCTGTCTAGTCAAATCGGTCGTCCTATTGATGATCCCTATATTGCCTCGGTACAGGTTGTTTTGACTGAGGGAACGTCTCTAGAGGATGTGAAGCCGCACATTGTGGAGATTATGCACCGCGAATTGGCAAATATCTACGTGTTTACCGAACGTCTTACTCGCGGCGAATTCCCGGTGTGGTGAGAACGATAACGAATCCCAACACGACTGAAGGAGGATGTCCTGTGAACACAACAGTACCCCATGATGTTAAAGATTTGAGATTGGCCGACAAAGGTTTGCTGCGGATTGAATGGGCGTGGAAGGAAATGCCTGTACTGCAGCTGATTGAAGAAGAATTTCGTCGAGAACGTCCATTGGAAGGTGCTCGTATTGCGGCCTGTCTCCATGTCACCACCGAGACGGCGAACCTTATGCGGGTGCTGAAGACAGGGGGGGCCGAGGTGGCACTGACGGCTTCCAACCCTTTGAGCACGCAAGATGATGTGGCTGCAGCCATTGTGCGTTATTTTGACATTCCTGTCTTTGCCATCAAAGGCGAGGATAACGAAACGTATTACAAGCACATTTACGCGGTTTTGGACTTTAACCCCAATATCACCATGGATGACGGTGCGGATTTGGTCAGCACTCTCCACCGAGAGCGACCGGATCTCTTGTCAAATGTCATTGGTGGCACTGAGGAGACGACGACAGGAGTGATTCGATTACGCGCGATGGCAAAGGACGGTGCTCTACGTTATCCCATCATCGCGGTAAACGACGCGATGACGAAGCATCTGTTCGACAACCGGTATGGGACGGGCCAGAGCACTATCGACGGCATCATTCGCGCGACGAACATTTTGCTCGCGGGCAAAGTGGTTGTGGTGGCCGGTTATGGATGGTGTAGCCGCGGCATTGCCATGCGCGCGAAGGGAATGGGCGCTGAAGTCGTCATCACGGAGGTTGATCCCTTGCGGGCGTTGGAGGCGCGCATGGATGGATATCGAGTGATGAAAATGATTGACGCCGCCAAAATCGGTGACCTTTTTGTCACGGCAACAGGGGACAAGCACGTTATTGATAAGCCGCACTTGGAGGTGATGAAGGACGGAGCCATTTTGGCAAATTCGGGTCATTTCAACGTGGAGATCAATATTCCGGCCTTGGAAGAACTTTCGGTGAATAAGCGTCGGGTACGGCCCTTCTTGGACGAGTACCACTTGCGGGACGGGCGCCGATTATACCTGATCGGTGAAGGACGCTTGGTGAATCTGGCGGCAGCGGAAGGTCATCCCAGTGCGGTTATGGATATGTCTTTCGCTAACCAGGCGTTAAGTGTGCGATATATTAAAGAGCATCATCAGGAGTTAGAACGGCAGGTGTATGCTGTTCCTGAGCACATTGATAAGCGTATTGCTGCATTGAAGTTGAAGAGCATGGGGATAGAGATTGATACGTTGACCGAGGAACAGCGACAATATTTGGAATCCTGGGAGGAAGGAACATAACTTGGGGGTAGGAGGGTCGATGACCGTTCTGTACATAGTCAACCAATGAGTAGCAAAGGAGTATAGACCATGAGCACGACTTTCATGCGTTCGCCTAAATTGTTGTTTACCAGTGAGTCGGTGACCGAGGGGCATCCGGACAAGATGTGCGATCAGATTTCGGATGCGGTGTTGGACGCCGTCTTGGCCCAGGACCCCTACGGTCGTGTGGCGTGTGAAGCAGCCACTAAAACCGGATTCGTGATGTTGTTTGGAGAAATCACGACAAATGCCCACTTGAATTATGACGAGATTGTGCGCGAGGTGATTCGTGATATTGGATACACCAGCAGTGAGTACGGTTTTGATGCCGATACATGCGCGGTTCAGGTGGCCATTGCCAAACAATCGCCGGATATTGCCTTGGGCGTAGATAAGGCATTAGAAGCGAAAATGGGCGAAATGTCCGATGAGGAAATAGAGGCCATTGGTGCGGGCGACCAGGGTATGATGGTAGGGTTTGCGTGCAATGAGACCCCGGAACTGATGCCACTCTCCATTAGCTTAGCCCACGGTTTGACGCGACGCTTGGCCCATGTGCGTAAACAGGGCATCCTGCCCTGGTTGCGTCCGGATGGCAAATCCCAAGTCACTGTGGAATACAGTTACGGCCGCCCAGTACGGGTGGATACAGTCGTCATTAGCACCCAACACGCGCCGGATGTGTCCCAGGCCGAAATTCGGGAAGCGGTCATCGAGCACGTGATTAAACCGGTGGTGGGGTCTTGGTTGGACGAGAAAACCCGCATTTTTGTCAATCCCACCGGACGCTTTATCATCGGAGGACCGGTAGGCGACGCGGGTTTGACGGGGCGTAAGATTATCGTGGATACATACGGTGGGGTGGCCCGACACGGCGGTGGTGCGTTTTCCGGTAAGGATCCCACGAAAGTGGATCGGTCTGGTGCATATGCTGCCCGCTATGTGGCCAAGAACATTGTGGCCGCGGGTTTAGCCGACCGGGTGGAACTCCAAATTTCCTACGCGATCGGGGTGGCCCAGCCTGTGAGTTTGAGCATCGAAACGTTTGGCACCGGGCGTGTACCGGATGAGGTGATTCTTGACCTGGTGCGGCGTTACTTTGACCTGCGGCCTGCGGCCATTATTCGGGATCTCGACTTGCGGCGTCCTATTTACCGCCAGGTAGCAGCATACGGGCACTTTGGACGACCCGATCTGGATTTGCCATGGGAACGTACTGATAAGGCGGCCCTCCTGCGGGATGCGGCCGGCCTAAAGGGTGAAGTTCCGGAAATCGTCGCAGAGACAGCAGTGCGTTAGAGCAATCGACGTACAACAGCGCAACGTTTAGGTGTTTCGGGCTACTTGCCGCTCGGAACACCTAAACGTTTTTCCCCTTGCCTGCCTGTTCCGTACCGGCTCGTTAGTGCGGTTTCATGGGCATAAGCACGTACAGGAATTCGTCAGGCCCCGATCCCACCGGTCGAATCAAACCCGGTCGCATGGGCTCGGTTGTTTCCAGAACCATCTGGGGCGTGTCCATAACCTGGAGGACATCCATTAAGTAGCGGCCGTTGAACGCGATCTCAATGCCGTTGCCCTCGACCATGGCGTCCATTTCGGCGTGGTGTTCGCCTAAGTCGGGCGAACTCGCGTGGATGCGCAATGTCCCGGGATCGCCGGGCATGATGTTGAAGCGGATGATGTTGGAGGATTCCCGCGCGAACAGGTAAGCCCGACGAATGGCTTGGGCAAATTCTTGGGTGTTGACAACCGTGCGGGTTTTCCAGGATGTGGGGATAATGCCCTTATACTTCGGATAAGTGGCGTCGATGATCTGGGATATTAATTCTGCCCGTTGAAAGGCCCCTTTGCTGTCATGTGTGCCTTTGCCCGGGACCTGGAACACCACTTGGTTTCTATCCATAGTAACGGTGAGAGTAGCTTCTCCTTCTTCCTCTGCATCGGCCGCGATACGTGCGAGTTCGTTGAGGGCACGGGCCGGCACAATCACCGCGATGTCCGGGATGTCGCCTTCAACCGGCGTGGAACGCAATGCTAACCGATATCCGTCGGTGGCGACAAAGACCAATCGGTTTTCTTCTGTGGTGATGTACACGCCGGTGAGTGTAGGCCGGCTCTCGTCTGTGCTGGCTGCAAAACTGACCTGTTGAATCATCTGGCGCAGAGTGTAGGGAGCCAGTTTGAGCGTGTTTTGGCCGTCCGTGGAGGGAATGACGGGAAAGTTGGAGGCATCGCTAATGCGAAAGTTGGCTTCTGTGCGACCGGCGATCAGGGCCAAACTCTGAGTGCGCACGTTGAGTTCTAACGTGATCGGTCCGGCGGGCAATGTGTTGACGAAATCGGTCAACAACCGCGCGGGGACCGTTGTCGCTCCCTCTTCTTCCACTTGGGCGGCTACCCAACAGTTGATGGCCATGTCCAGATTCGTGGCAGAGAGTTTGAGACTGCCGGGGTCCTCTGCCCTAAGCAGGACGTTTTGTAAAATCGGCAGCGTGGTTCGTGAGGAGATAGCCCGTCCTACAACGGATAGTCCTTTGGCCAAATTCTCCTGCAAGCAGACAAGACGCACGGAGGCACCTCCCTGGCTTGGGTTTGGGTACGGCTGCGAGATGACTGAGAGCCATCATCCTTAACCTGAAAGTATACACCGAACCCTCAAAAAGACAAACTTTTCCGTGACGAAAAAAGTTTTATCTCTCTGATGCTTCTCCACCTCCATGTCTTTGTGGGCGACGGTACAGAAACCGCGATGTGTCACGCAATCCCACCACATCTTGGGACTCCTTTGGCTTTCTGTCGGGACCATCGTATAATGAAAGCCGTACGTCAGCGCCATCCTTTGTTCATCTGAATACCCAAAGGAGACGGAAACGTATGGGACGATTCGGCACCGGCAGCATGGCTGTCGCAACGCATCCCCTTCGTGTGTTCAGCGGAAGTGCCAACCGCCCCCTAGCCGAAGAGGTCGCCCGCCACTTACATATCAAATTAGGTCGTGCCAGAACCACCCGACTCCCGGACAGCGAAATCCACGTGATGATCGAGGAGGTTGTACGCGGTCAAGATATTTTCATCATCCAGTCTTGTTCTGCTCCGGTTAATGAGCATCTTATCGAACTGTTGTTGTATGTAGACGCGTTTCGGCGTGCCTCTACTCACAGCATCACGGTGGTCATGCCGTATTTCCCCTACGCGCGCCAGGACCGCATGTCGCGAGGCCGGGAGGCCATTAGTGCGAAGGTGGTAGCGACCTTGCTGGAATCCTTAGGAGCGAACCGGGTTATTTATATCGATATTCACAATCCGGCCATCCAAGGATTCTTCAACATTCCTGTGGATCCTTTATCTGCCCTTCCGGTGTTGGCCGAGCACTTCCGGAGTGAGAAGTTTAAGGAAGCAGCCATCGTGGCTGCGGATGTAGGGCGTGCTAAACTGGCCGGGCGGTATGCCGAGACGCTCGGTCTTCCTCTAGTGGTGATGCACAAACGACGCCAAGGCCAGGATACGGTGAAAACTACGCATGTGGTCGGGGATATCGAAGGCAAAATCCCCATCGTTATTGACGATATTATCGCTGGGGGGAGTTTGCTGACGCAGGTTGATGCGTTAATAGAAGCAGGGGCTCGCCCTGAGGTGTATCTCGCCATCACCCATGGCGTCCTTCTCCCCAGCGCTTTAGAGCGTTTAGAACACCCCGCGATTAAGGAATTGGTGGTGACCAATACTATCTACATTCCGCCGGAGAAACGTCATCCCAAGTTACGCGTCCTTTCGGTGGCGCGTTTGCTCGCGGAAGTCATTCATCGCGTACATGAAGGGGAATCTGTTTCCCCCTTATTGCGACTTACGTGAAGAGGAGGCGCTCATGTTTGGTAAGGAAAAGCAACCCGCTCCGGATCATTTGGAGACGGTCATCGGCCCGCAGACGACGTTTCGTGGGCACTTACGTCTTGACGGCACGGTGAAGATCGACGGTGTGGTTGAAGAAGGGGAGATCATTGCTACCGGTAATGTGATCATTACAAAAGACGCCCGGGTTCGAGCGGATATCCGGGCTCAGGTGATATCCATCGCCGGGGCGTATAAGGGGAAGGCCGTGGCCGACCGGGTGGAGTTACTTGCCGGAAGTAAGGTGTGGGGAGACCTGCACGTGCACTCATTTTTGTTGGATGAGGGCGGGTTTTTCAGCGGTAATCTTTACATGCAAGGGGAACCTCCCGAGGAGCCCTTTAAGGCGGAGCCGTTACCTCCTCTTGGGAACCAGGAATAGTCGAAGGGGGAAGCATGACCTGCTTTCCCCTTCATATGCCCGTTAAGTCACGGCCGCAGGAGTACGTTGAGCTAACTCACGGATTTCTTCCAATTGACGCTGTAATGTCGTGTCGTGGGCGAGTTCCTTCGCGATTTTCTCGTAGCCGTGCATCACGGTGGTGTGATCCCTTCCACCTAATAGCAGTCCAATTTGGGGCAAGGAGAGATCGGTCTCCTCTCGTAGGAGATACATGGCTATTTGACGAGGACGGGCCACCGCGCGACGTCGACTTTTGCCCTTAAGTTCTATGGGATCAATGTGATAATACGCGGCCACCGCGGACAGAATGGCCTCAGGTGACAGAGCCTGTTGCACAGGCATCATATCTTCCAGGATATGTCGGGTCTGCGCGAGGGTGATAGGTTCTCCGATGAGCACGGCTCGCGCTACAACACGATTAAACGCGCCGACCAGTTCACGGATGTTGTTCTCTACGTGTTCGGCAATGTACGCGAGGACCTCATCCGGCACGTGGACCGGATATTCCTCTGCTTTATTGCGGAGAATGGCGACCCGCATTTCAAAATCCGGTGGGCGGATGTCCACCATAATGCCCCCTTGGAACCGAGACCGCAATCGTTCTTCCAAGGTGGCAATCTCTCGCGGGGGACGATCACTGGTGATACAAATTTGTTTGTCCGCGGCATGAAGAGCGTTAAAGGTATGGAAGAATTCCTCTTGGGTGCTCTCCTTGCCGGCGATAAATTGCACATCATCGATGAGCAAGACATCTACGTTTCGGTAGCGGGCTCGAAACTGGTCGGTGGTTTTATTGCGGATGGCATTAATAAGGTCGTTCGTGAACGTTTCCGATGAAACATAAAGGACTCGACGTCCTTGCTGACGGACGGCGTGCCCAATGGCATGGAGGAGGTGCGTTTTCCCTAAACCCACTCCGCCGTAGATAAAAAGGGGATTATAAGCCTTGCCCGGTTGTTCAGCCACAGCCCTGGCCGCGGCATACGCCATTTTATTCCCGCCCCCTACAATGTAAGTGTCAAACGTGTATTTGGGATTTAAGGGCGGAAATTCTGTATATTCGTAGTGTATAGATGTCGCCTCCTGGCGGGCATTCCGGATGAGCGGCACGTCGTCCACACGTAGGTCCTCGCTCCGCCGGCGTGGTTCGACCACGTACGTCACCTCTACGGATTGACCTGCGGCTGCCTCTAAAGCACGTTTCACCTGATTGTGCAGGCGATTGCGGAGCCAATCCTTTGTAAACGCGTTGGGCGCACCAATAATGAAAGCGCCATCTTCATGGGCGACAAGGACCGTGTCCCGAATCCACGTGTCAAAATCTCGTCGGTTCATTTGAACTTGCAGGCGCGCCCGTGCCGCTTCCCAGACCTGATTTGGATTGTAGGGCTGTTTGGTGCCCCCCATCTTTTTCCTCGGTGAACCCCAAGGTTGAGTTATATTAATGGTGTCCATGGTTGCGTGTTTCCCCCCCATACATCAACCTCGCGCACATCCTGGTCCTTCGTGTGAAGGGTGTACATACGCGCGACGCGCCAAAGTACGCATTGTACATGGACCAGGAGGATGCCCTGTCCGAGTGCCCGTTCATGCATTGTCTGCTTCGTTGTTGGCCGGAGGGCCCGAAATTGGACATCCCGACGACGCTCGGGGGTGAGTTGGGGTAAGCCCCACGTCACATTTGTTGGGTCGTCGGAGCCGGAAACAGTCTTTCCTGCTTCGTGCCCGTGGCGTCATGTATTGTACGTAATTTTGGCGGCAAATCAAATCCGTATCTTCTCATCCTGCCCGGTGAAGGTGGTCAAATTTATGTCATCTTCCGGTAGACCTATCTACAGGTTGTGTGTCGGTTGTCCACACGTGCCACATCTAGGTGAATTCAAAGCATCGCATCGCTGGATTATTAAAAGCAGGGCCGCGCGAAAAGTTTAATATATCCACCGAGCACAGAATTTCGTGTATTTAAGGACTCTGGCGTGAGGTCCCATGGGGGTCATCTAAACGAAATGGGCCCTGGACTTTGGCCTTTTCAATGTGCAATACACAATCGTATGGATGCACCTCGGTTTGTAAAGAAAAAGAGAGAAATTCGTCGCATTTTCGGCGTCTTTGGCGCCGAAAATGCGACGAATTTCAACTTTTTCTCTTTCCGACCAAGGTACCTTATCCTCTTTTGGTCCTTTAGGAGACAAAAGGCCAAACTGCAGGGCTGGGTGATGTTTTTAATAGAGGAACATGGGCAACCCTTCAACACGGTGGATCTTGGGTTTGTACGCTTCTGCATCGTAGAACATGCCTACATCCACCTGGCGGGAGCCCTGCGCGACAACATCAAGCGGGACGGTGACATATTGTCCCTTTTGCAGCGCAGTCAGTCGGCCACTATGACCGGACGCCAGTGAATCCATGGCCAGTATGCCGAAATTGGTGGCGACCATACGGTCGAGCAAATCAGGAGGCCCGGAGCGCATGACATAGCCGAGTTGTTGGTACATGATATTTACCCCGCGCTTTTTAATCTCTTGCCCAACAACGTAGCCAATGCCGCCCAATTTCCGATGTCCGTACGCGTCGGCTTCACCGGATTCCACCATAGTTCCCCCAATAGGGTAGGCCCCTTCAGAAATAATGAGAATGGAGTAGTGTGAAGGGTTCTTTTCCCTGTCTTCCATGAGATAGTTGATGAGTTTATCCATGTCAAAGGGCACTTCAGGAATGGCAACGCGGTCTACATCTGCGAGCATCCCCGAGTAGAGGGCGGTTTCACCGGCGTAACGGCCAAAGACCTCCACGATACCGATGCGTTCGTGCGAACCGACGGTGGTCCGAAAATTGGTAACAATGTCCACTGTCCGGGTGAGGGCTGTAGAAAAGCCGATACAGTAATCGGTGCCCATTACGTCATTGTCCATGGTTTTGGGAATAGCCATCACCTGGAATCCTTCCAAATGGATACGGTCCGCATATCCCAATGTGTCGTCTCCACCGATGGTCACCAAGGCATCCAATTGGAGGTGTTCGAGTACGCGCAAGATGTGTCGTGTACAATCGTACGTTCCCTTTTCGGTGAGTTGTTTATCCTCTTCACGCACGAACTTCGGAACTTTATCGGGCTTGACATTTCCGGGATTTGTGCGGGAACTGTGCAGGATGGTTCCTCCGGTACGATCGATGGTGCGTACCCGCTCCAATGTGAGCGGCATAGTCCACTTGTCCACCGTGGAGGGGTCATCGGGATTGATATTCAAGGGGCCCATCCAGCCCCGTCGAAGGCCGATAACCTCGACGCCGTAAGTGTGAGCTCTCCGCACCACGGCTTTAATCGCTGCGTTCAGTCCGGGAACATCTCCGCCTCCGGTGAGAATGCCAATACGCTTAATATGCGTCATTGCAGGGACTCCTTTCTTTATGAGATTGTGTACTCTCACGCTTTTCCTAGCACGGCCGCCAGTAAGGCCATACGGATGTACATGCCGTTTTCAATTTGGCGGAAGTAGGCAGCTCGTGGATCATCGTCCACCGCGTATGAAATTTCCCCTACCCGCGGGAAGGGGTGCATGACGATCATCTTTTCCTTGGCCTGTGCCATCAACTCCGGATCTACAATGTAAAAGTCCTTCACGGCTTCATATTGACTCAGGTCTTCAAATCGTTCCTTTTGTACTCGTGTGACGTAAAGGACATCTACTTCCGAGATGACGTCATGGATGTCTACCAATTCTTTGTATGGATGTCCTGCTTTTTGAACTTCCTGAAGAATGCTATCGGGCATGCGCAAAATTTCCGGACTGACAAAGTAAAATTCCACATCGTACAACAGGAGAAGCTTGGTCAGGGAGTGGACCGTGCGACCGTACTTGAGATCTCCCACCAGGGCCACCTTGAGGCCGTCCACACGTCCAAATTCCTCGTAAATGGTGAACAAATCCAGCAGAGCTTGCGTAGGATGTTCTCCGATGCCATCTCCCGCGTTGATAACGGGCTTCTTTGCATATCGAGCGGCTATGGCTGCTGCCCCCACTTCAGGATGACGGAGCACGATAACATCCGCATATGCTTCTAAAGTGCGTACCGTATCGGGCAGGGATTCGCCCTTGGCCACAGAGGAGTACTGGACGTTGTTGATAGGGATGACCTGACCGCCTAAACGTTGCATTGCCGCCATGAAGGAGGAAGAGGTACGAGTGCTCGGTTCGTAGAAGAGGTTGGCTAGAATTTTCCCTTGTAACAGATCCACAGAGCCGAAGCGTTCCACCATGGTACGCATCTCTTCGGCCACACGAAAGATGTATTCTAAATCTTCTCGCGAGAATTGATCTACGGAGAGAATATCCCGACCAAAGAACGCGTGTTCGGTTTTGTCGGCTGGTTGGGGGTTCCCCTTACGGGGTAAATTCTGTAGTTCTTCCTTCGTTAGTGTTACGTTCATTGTTGTATCCCTTCCTCTTTTCTGCATGTTTAACGCAGTTCCGGTATGAGGTGGCCGGTCCCAGGTGGTACTAGAATTTGGCCATCCTCAAAGTGTACGTTTCCTCGAATGACAACACGACGCACACGAGCGTACACGTCCATGCCGGTAAACGGAGACCATCCGGCACGGGAGAAGAAGGGGACATCTCCTATTCTCCAGGCAGCCCCCATTTCGATTTCCGCATATGTGTCTTTTGGGGGCCGGAGGTTGAAGATAGCACGTGGGCGTACAGAGATGCGTTCAATGACGTCCTCAAGCGTCAAGCGCCTGTCGTACACCGCGGTCAACAGGAGGGGGAGGGCGGTTTCCAGGCCCGGGACGCCGGGGGGAGGGTTATCACTTTCCTTTTCTGCGCGGGTGTGGGGAGCGTGGTCGGTCGCAAAGCAATCGATGACATCTAGGTTGTCCCATAAGGCTTTTTGATCGGCAGGCGTTGCGAGGGTAGGCTTCATGTATCCGTAAGGTCCTAGGCGTGAGATATCATCCTGGGTGAGGAAGAGGTGATGGGGGGTGACTTCACACGTGAGAGGCAATTTCTGGGCCTTGGCAGCTTTGATCAGCGTGATTTCTTCACGCCTGCTCACATGGACCACGTGAACGCGGGTGTTGGTCAAGGCGACAAGTCCGATAACGGCGGCCAACATCAAACCCTCGGCGTGGACGGCAATGGGTCCTGGCCCAGGCCATTTACGAAGATATGTCCACAATGTGGTCACATCGCGGATTCGCAGGGCGCCAAAAGTTTCGTTGATGTACATTTTTAATCCAACCGCCTCCGAAGCGGCTTGGGCTACCACATCGGGCTCTGTATCATTGCTGGCTCCCAGAAAAAAGCCGACGTCGCAAACCGCTTTCCGGCTTGCTCGTCGGCGTTTCTCTCGGAGTCGATTGCCGTTCGTGGTGGGGGGACGAGTGTTCGGCATATCTAAGACAGCAGTAAACCCACCCGCCAGCGCTGCTTGGGTTCCGGATAAGATATCCTCCTTGTGTGTAAATCCAGGTTCTCTTAGGTGTACATGGACATCAATAGGGGCAGGAATATGTATCCGGCGCATCACCGTCTCCAACTTGTTGGACATGAAAAAAGCCCACCCTTGTCACCCTCTTGGTGGTTGGTGGGCTCCATTGGCCGTTTCTTTTCTTGATGTTTGAACTACGGTGTCTTGGTCGATCAGCCGTCACATATTCTACTCCGGATGTTTCACAGGGGCAAATACAGGAGGTGGCCCCAAGATTTTTCAAAGATTCAACACTCAGGACCGGCGAGGGAGGTGAAGGTTTTGCTTTCGCCTTCCCGTCGGCCTTTTGAACGGCTCAATTGCCGATAACTATGGGGACGTGGTGCGCCTTGGCTTTCTCTCCTTTCGGCCTAGACGCGCAAATGTGTATACTTAAAATGTGTATTTGTATCACCTACCTCTTTCTCTGATGTCGGATAATCGGCCATATGGTGTTCATTCATTAGACATAAAGGAGGTACCTTGGGCCACCAAGATCCGTTCCTGTCCCTGTTGATAATCACAGCCCTGGCGGCTGTGGTGCCTCTCATTTCTTCCCGCTTTCGTCTTGTACAGTTGCCCATTGTGGTCGGGGAGATTATCGCCGGCGTGATCATTGGACGGAGTGGCTTTAATTTAGTGGAGCCTTCCGAAACGTTGGCGTTTCTGGCGGAGTTCGGTTTTACGTATTTAATGTTTTTGTCCGGCCTGGAAGTGGATTTTGACATGATTTGGGGCGCCTCGTCTGAAGCGCCCTCGTCACGTTGGTGGCAACGCCCTTTGCCTGCTGCCTTTATGGTGTTATTGTTCACCTTTACTTTAGGGCTCTTGAGTTCGCTGGGGCTCAGTCATATGGGGTTGGTACAGAATCCCCTTCTTATGGGACTCATCCTTAGCACGACTTCTTTAGGGATTGTTGTACCTGTGTTGAAAGAGCGAGCATTACTGGGCTCACGATATGGACAGGCTCTTTTGCTGGCCGCTTTATTGGCCGACTTTGTTACGCTTTTTCTCCTAACAGTGGTCATCGCCGCCATGAGCCACGGCCTCACATTGGATTTGTTATTGGTGTTGGTCTTGGTGGTCGTGTTTGCGCTGGTGGTTCGCCTGGGCAAGCGGTTTGTCCACAATTCATTTTGGCGCCAGGCATTGGCAGAGATATCCTCGGCCACTGCTCAAATTCACGTCCGTGGGGCTTTTGCGTTGATGGTGGCATGGGTTGTGTTGGCGCAGGCGTTGGGCGTGGAGGTGATTTTGGGGGCCTTCTTGGCCGGCGCGATGGTCAGTCTGTTGGCTACGGAAGGTGAGGAAAGTCCTTTACGTGAGAAATTGGACGCTATTGGATATGGTTTCTTTATCCCTATCTTTTTCATCTCCGTGGGCATTAATCTCGACCTAGGTATACTTCTGGCATCGCCCCGATCTATTGTGTTGGTGGTTCTCTTGGTTGTTTTAGCGTATGGAGTCAAATTGATTCCGGCTTTGGTATACCGGGCTCAATTTTCATGGCGTGAAACGTTGGCCGGCGGCTTTCTGCTCTCTTCGCGTTTGTCGTTGATTATTGCCGCGGCTGCTATCGCGTTGGATATCGGCGCGATTAGTAAGGAGGTGAACGCGGCTATTATTCTCGTGGCTGTGATTACGTGTACCCTGTCGCCGTTTTTCTTTAATCGCTTGTATCCGCACAAAGAGGAAGCCCATCGGGAAGGGGTTATTATTGTTGGAGGTGATCAGATCGCTGAGTTGTTGGCCCGACGTTTACGGCGTTCGGGAGAGAAGGTTACAATCATTGCGGTGGACCGGCGACGTTTGGAGGCCCTGCGCAAAGCCGGGCATGAGGTGGTTTTGGGCTCGCCCATTGATGAAGAGGTGTTACGCCGCGCCGGCGCGGAACGGGCTTACGGCCTGGTCGCGGTGACGACGAACATGATTATGCGTTATCGGGTGTGCGAACTGGCGCGCGAGACGTTTGGCATTCCGGTAGTTGTGGCACGCGTGGCCTCTTGGAGAATGGTCGAACGGCTACGGTCGTTGGGGGTGCGCATTGTTCAACCCACGCTGTCTATGGTGTTGACCATCGAGGGGATATTGCGGTATCCGGCTATGTTCGATGTTTTAATTCATCAAGAGGATGATATAAAAGTCGGGGAAGCGGTTGTGAGGAACCGTACGTTGACCGGAGTTCCCTTGCGGCGATTACATCTGCCGGGTAACGCGCTTATCCTGAGTATCCGGCGGGGAACCGAGAGTATTGTACCTCATGGCGATGCCGTTCTACGTCTTGGGGATCGAGTCGCTCTGATCGGCACGCCTGAGTCGGTTGCTCAGGCGCTTGTCATTTTGCAAGGTCAGGACGTCGATTAACCGACGCGTCGTGTTTTCTATCTCCTGGACGAGAAAAGACGTGGACATTCGTGTGATTTTCGCCGCAAGAGCAGCGAAAATCACACGAATTCATTCCTTTGTATGGTAACAAACGACGATTATTGTAGGGCTTTTTCGTAGATGCGGTAGCGTTTATACAGTTTCCCTCCGAAGTTCTTTACAGAGTTGAGCACATACACATTCGTTTCCAATAACCAGGACATCTCTGCCCTTTTGTATCCTTTACGGAATAACTCGCGCGCCGTTTCATAATATAACAAGGCGTCGATACCCTTTCCGTGCCATTCGTGAACCACACCAAGAGCAAAAATGCGGGCCGTGTCTATTTTCCGGCGGTACCAAAGGAATTTGAGCCATCCTAGTGGAAAGAGTTTGCCGTTCATGTGGATGAGAACTTGGTTGTAATCTGGCAAGGTAAGCGAGGCTCCAATCGGTTCCCATGTTCCGTCCTCTTTTTGCACTTCAGCGAACCAGGCCAGATCTGTGTCAATAATCTGGATTAAGTTTCTGGCCATGTGGTCAATTTCTTTATCGGTTAAAGGTACAAATCCCCAATTCTTTTCCCAAGCTCGGTTATACACATGCTTGAACCGCTCGACTTCGTTGGCAAAATCCTTTTTGTTCATTTTTCGAGCACGAACGTGTGGGTAACGTCGTTTGACAATATTAATAACCCGCTTCAGTTTGGGAGGTAATGCGTCGAGAGAAGGATATTTTTGCGTATCAATTGTATATGCTAATAAGTCCATTGCTTTGACAAATCCGAATGATTCCACCAAATCAATATAATATGGTGGATTATATGTCATCAAAATGACCGGCGGAGAATCAAATCCTTCAACAAGCATGCCGCACTCATCATTGGTGCTGAAATTCATAGGCCCTCGAATTGCGGTCATCCCTCGAGCCGCAACCCAATCAGAGGCCGTTTTGAGCAGAAGATGAGCCACTGATGGGTCGTTAACGCTTTCAAAGAACCCGAAAAATCCTACTTGTTCGTTGTGAAATTCATTGTGAAGGTGATTAATGTGCGCGGAAATAATACCTAAGGGCCCCCTGCGGAGGTGAGGTGGGGGCGGGGGATGACCGTCCGGTCGGTACTCCCCTTCGACCATAAACAAAGCCACATCCATGTGCTCAAAGGATGGGTTTTTATTTGGGTCAAAGAACTCTTTTCGCTCCGAAATGAGCGGGGGAACCCAGTTCGGATCGTCCTTATAGATACGCCAGGGGAATTTGATGAACTCCAGGCGTTCCTTGGGTGTTTTAAGTTCCCGGACACGCAAGTTCGTATAAGGCATCATGTACCCCTCCTGATGCGGATTTTACTCCTCTTCGTACCAACCTAATGTGTGCCATGTGGCTTGAACGTTTTGCCAATGGGAGCCTTCCCAGTAGATCCGATGGCATTGGGGGCACTCATAAAACTCTTCTTGGGTTTGATACACATATGGCGGAACTCGTAGACGAACGGCCTCCTTCTCTACCCGGCGTAAGGGAACGTTGCAAATCGGACAACGTGTTTCTTTCAAGGGCCCTGTGATGAGGTTTAAACGGGCGAGTTCCCGTAACTGTTCTTCCAGGTGCTGGGTGGTCAAAAGAACACCTAACTCGCGAGCCTGATGGGCCAGTGCTTTGTCCCGTGTGAGGAGCAAACGCCCATCCGCACGCGCGTGTCGCAATAATGAGATGTCATCGGCATTGTGGAAATACGTTACGTCATATCCCATTAAACGGAGCCATTTTGCCAGCCGACCCAGCATCGCGTCTGCGACGAAACGCGGGGGGGATAAACGTTTGGTTTTCTTGTCTGATGTGGGTATCATTGGGCTATGCCCCTTATCCGATGACCTTAGGACATGGGATTGTAGCATGATTTAGGGGCGGCTTCAAGTTCTCAACAATCTCAGCGGGAGCCCATTCCTGTACAAGGAGCATTTATCCATGGAGACTTTGTTGTGGTCTTATTTGGCCGGTGGGATGGCTTATCTTGTTCCTCTTGCTCTTGTGCTCATTGTATTGGCAGGGTTGAATGAAGAGGATGCTCGCACAACGTCGCTGCTTCTCCCCGCGGTTTCGGGCATAGTGGTTGTCGCGTATATTGTGGTGGGGTTCGCGTTCGAGTTCGGAGGGGTAGGTTTAATCGATCCTCGACATGGGTTTTCTCAGTTGGTTTGGGAATGGTCGGCTTTGCCGGAGCAGTGGGGGCCTTATTGGGGGATGGCCGGCTTTGCCGGATGGTTGCTCCGTGGGGGGACTGGAACACCTGATGCAGTGGCCTTGTGCTGGGGACACCTTCCATGGGTGTTGACGGCTTCCTTTATTCCTGTTCTTGTGCTGCGGCGGCGTGTATCTTCTTTGTATCCCTTGCTGGTCGCCTTGGTGATGGGAGCGTTGGTGGTTCCTCTGGCAGGAAATTGGACCTATGGAGGTGGATGGCTGGCACGATTGGGCACTACGCTAGGGTGGGGACATGGGTATGTGGATTTTGCCGGGGGAGGCTTGATCGGCATTGTGGGAGGGGCGGCCGGTCTCGCGTTGCTCCTGTCCTTCCAGTTGCGACGAGCCGCCGAGGCTAGCCCTCCCTCGCTTCCCGAGGTCCACTTTCCCGCCTTGGCCCTGGTGGGGGGGTTTTTGTTCATTGTGGGCATGGCCGGTTGGGCTTTGAACAATCCTCTCTACGTCACCCGACATGTTCCCGTGCATCGAGTTTTGGTGAACGGGGCCATTGGGTGGTTTGCTGGAATGGTTGTGCCCGCGCTGTATGTGTGGTTTGTTGCCGACGTGCATCATCCTCACTTTCCACTGATGGGCGGCTGGGCAAGTTGGTTAGCCGTTCTTCCGGGCTTGCCCTTTTTGTCTCCTCTGCGCGTTTTGTTGATCGGCTTGGTGGTCGGCGGGGGGACTCCGTTGCTTATTTACGTCGTCCGGGAGCGTCTGCGTTTGGATGACCCGGCCGGCGTGGTGAGTGCGTCGTTGGAGGGAGGTGTTTTAGGGGTTGTGGTGCTCGGACTTTTGGCGGATGGTCGTTATGGGGCGGGTTGGAATGGTGTGGACATTTCGGCCCCTCAAGGAGTGGTCGGGATATGGGGCGCGCAAGGGATGGCCGCGGTTGGGTCCGGTCAAATGTTGGCCCAACTGACCGGTGCCGGCGTGTACTTTGTATGGACCTTTGTCATCTTTAGTGTGCTCGGCATTGTTTTGGCCCTTTTAGCCCACTTCCCTGCGATCGTCCAATCGGATTAGGGCTTTTTTAGAGGTGTGAACTCTTCATTCTGTTTCTCACCTTCCCACCAGGAAGGGTGCAGGAGTGGCACCAGCGCGTAAGCGAGGGCGACGGCAAATTGGGATGCCCGGGTGACAAATCCGCGTGTGAGAATGCCCACACTTCCCACCGTGTGTTTGGTGTTTTCCCGGCCGCTGAGGTGGTCCATAGCCGGGCCTAATTCTTGGCCCTGCCGCAACGCATGGATCAATTTGGGGGGGAGGAGCACGCGTCCTCCGGAGCCGTACGATATGTGGCCTTCACGGGTAATGACCGCAGCCCACCCGCTGAGGAAGAGGCCGCCGGCTTCCGGCACTTCTTCCACGCCGCCTTCTAACCCTATGCCCAAATCCGCGTGCGTGGCCTGCAGCGCGGCGTTTGCTCGTTGACGTGCTCCTCGGACGGTTTCTTCAATGCCCCAGGGCTGGTCGGCGACACCGCTGGGTACAGGTACTGCAATAATTTCTGCGTGAGGCCAATAGGTGTGTATGACCTTTTGCGTTGCTTCTATTTTGACGGGATTGGTGGTGCCTACTGCCACACGATGTACTTGGACATACGGAACCTCATTTCTTTTCACACGCAATGCCCTCCTTGGTCGCCTCGAGTAATGCGGGCATGTCAAAGGCCCGCTCTATCGTCCGGCGAATAGCCGGGAGGTCTGGAATCAGGACGGCTTCTCCCCTGGATGTGACCGTACCTCGTACCAAGGGGTAGCCGATGACTTTGCCGTGTACTCTTTCCGGAGGAATGTTCATACCCATACGGGCCAGCCAAATGATTTCCTGGAGGGAGAGGTCCGTCTGTAGACTGTTGTGCAGGGTGGATAAGATAGCAGGCAAGCGGGGAATGAGGTTGAGTTCTCGGGCGCGATCCCGCATTGCCATCAGTGCTCGCTGTTGCCGACGGGCTCGGTCTATATCGTTGCTCTCCTTGCGGGAACGCATGTAAACGAGTAACTCTTCACCGGAGAGATGCTGTTTTCCTTGTTGAAAGTGGTAGATTTGATCGCCCCAGTGTACTGTATGGGGGCAAGTAATTTCAACATCGACCCCACCCAATATGTCCACAATTTTGGCCATACCCGGTAAATCGATGCGGACATAATGATCGATTCGAACATGGAAGTTCGACCAAAAGACTTTTTTGAGCAGGGCCGGTCCTCCCCCTTTGATTTTCACGATGCCACTTTCGCCAAAGAAGTCCACCACGTTAATGCGTTGTTGTCCATAGCCGGGAATGTGGACGTACGTGTCTCGGGGAATGCTGATGATGGCTACCTCTTCAGACTCTTTATCTACCATCACAAGCATGATGGTGTCGGTGCGCCAGATCTTATGTTGACTGTTGCGGCGGTCTGCTCCTAGAACCAGGATGTTCAGGGTTTTATCAATACGGCGCGATGAAGTTGATGTTGGAACCGGTGTTGAAGGCGTCGGTGAGCGTGGTGTAGGCGAAATATTGGGAGGTTGGGCAAAAATCAGACGCGGTGGCGTAGGAGTCGGCGTGAATGTAGGGTAGGGTGTAGGCGGGGGAGACGTTGTGCATCCCAATAAGAGCCCGGTTAGCCACATCAAGAGGATAGTAAGGCCAAGAATACGTTGGTGACGCATAAGATCCTCCACAGAGTGGGCCCGTTGTTCACTATTGAGCCCTCAAGCGCATTGTCCCTACTTGACCGGCATCTCGCATTTCGTGGCTTTTAGCGTAAAAAGAGAGTGTCGGAATTCGTGGCGTTGTCGCCGCCTGCGGAGCCATGCCACGAATTGTCCCGTTGAAGCCGACGTACGCGACGTTTTGTCGGGCAACTGAAGACGTTACCCCTGGTTGACTGACAAAACTCTGCGAATGCACCTTGGCCTAGAAAGAGGTAGGCTACCCCTTCTTTACGCCGAGGTCCATAAAACGAGATGTGTCAGTCAATCAGGACGTTACCTTATGGGTACAAACGTCCTAACACGCGCGGGAACGGTATGGTTTCCCGTACATGGTGTAAGCCACAAATCCAAGCGACGGTACGTTCGATACCTAAACCAAAACCGGAGTGGGGGACCGATCCGTACCGCCGAAGGTCGATATACCACTTGTAGGGCTCTAAAGGAAGATTATGTCGCTTTAAGGCTTCGATGAGTTTGTCCGGGTCACTGATGCGTTCGCTGCCCCCAATGATTTCGCCGTATCCTTCAGGCGCGAGCAAATCGGCAGAACGGCACACTTCCGGCCGATCGGGTTCCGGTTCCATGTAAAATGCTTTCACCTGTGTCGGGAAGTGATGCACAAAGACAGGTTTCTCGAACTGGGCGGCGATGTACGTTTCATGCGGTGCGCCAAAGTCATCGCCCCATTCTATAGGGGGAACTACTTCGTTGTTCGGTGGAACGCGCTCTCCACGTTTTGCTGCCTCGTTTATCATCTTTACGGCTTCATCGTAATGAAGCCGGGGAAACGGGGGCTCGACCTTCTCCAATAGGGAGGTATCCCGTTCCAGTACCTCCAATTCCAGGGCCCGACGTTCGAGGACTCGTTGTACAATGTAACTGACAAATTGCTCTTCTATTTCTAAAAGATCTTCTAAGGTACACCAAGCAATCTCTGGCTCGACCATCCAGAATTCTTGAAGATGTCGTCGTGTTTTGGACTTTTCCGCCCTGAAAGTCGGCCCAAAGCAGTACACACGTTCAAAAGCAAAAATATTCGCTTCGTTGTAGAGTTGGCCGGTTTGGGCTAAGTATGCAGGCCGTCCGTGGTAATCCGTCTCAAACAATGTGGTGGTGCCTTCGGCTGCCGATGGGGTGAGAATCGGTGTGTCCACACGCAGAAAGCCGTGTTCGTCCAACCAATCACTGATGGCCCGGATGATCTCTGCCCGTACTCGCATGATGGCCCACTGTCGCGGGGTTCGTAGCCAGAGGTGTCGGTGGTCAAGCAGAAAGTCCACTCCATGTTCTTTGGGCTGAATGGGATACTCCTCTGCCAGTTGGACAATTTGAAAATCACGGGCGTCAATTTCGTATCCCTTGGGGATTCCGGGTGCTCTAGGTTCTCGTCGAACGGTGCCAACGACGATAACTGAGGACTCCTGTGTGACGCGACGCGCGGCTTGGAACGCTTCCGGGGAGACATTCTTTTTGAAGACGACGACCTGTGTAAAACCCGATCCGTCCCGCAATCGGATGAACTGCAACCGCCCTTTGTCCGTGTGCAGGTAAACCCATCCGCGTACTTCGACCTCTTCGCCCACATGATCGGCAATATGTTCCAATCGAATCCGTTTAGCCAAGATTGACCTCCTTTGCCGCCTCGGGAGGGGCGGTTATGGGTTGAGATGGCGTTTTCGTGGATTCTTCCTGCTTCATCTTGGTGGGAAGTAAGGTGATCCCCACCCGTTCAATTTTAGGGCCCTTACGGACGAGCACGCGAAAAAGAATTCCATTCCAGATGAGCTCTTCCCCAATGTCGGGAATGTGCCCTAACTGATATAGAATGAACCCGGCCACTGTCTCGTATAGGTCACTTTCTGGGATGTTGAGGCCTAGTTTCTCGTTCAGCTCATCTACACGGAGTTGGGCGTTCACATCGTACGTGTGGGGATCTATCTCACGTATATCCGGCTCCTCTCGAACCCATTCATCCGTGACACGACCCAATATTTCCTCGGCCATTTCTTCCAAAGTCACTAAACCGGCCGTGCCTCCATATTCGTCGATCACCACGGCCATTTGCACATGTCGGTCGCGCATCTCTTGGAATAAATCCCCGATGCGACGCGTTTCTGGAACGGCAAAGGCCGGTTTGATGATATCCAGGTCTTTCAGACGCTTGTGATAAGCTTCCGGGTCATCGGCCAGGATGGCAAGCACATCCTTAATGGCCACAATGCCTATGATGTGGTCCAAGTCTTTTCTGTAGACGGGAAACCGGGCATGTCGGTGTTCTTTGAAGATTTGCAGCAGTTCTGCTACAGTCGCGTTTTCCTCGATACCGACAATTTCGGTGCGCGGGATCATTACCTCTCGGACCAGACGTTCGCTGAAGTCAAACACGCGGGACAGGATTTCTGTCGTTTCCGATTCCCTGATCACTCCCGCTTCTTCGCTCTGCTGGAGGAGAAATTTGATTTCCTCCAGACTGTACGCGTGGTGATGTCCTGTGACTCCGGGCACGCCTAGCAGGCGCAATACCAACGCGGTGGTTTGATCTAGGGCCCAGATGAAGGGGCGAAAGGTCAGGGTGAAAATTCGCATAGGACGGGCCGCGAAAAGGAGGACATCTTCCGGGGCTCGAATCGATATAATTTTAGGAACCTGTTCGCCCAATACAATGTGTATAAAGGTGATGAGTGCGAAGGAGAGCACTGTGCCGACCGCATGGGAGGCGACCAGACTCACATGTTGGGCAGCGATAAAATCGATGAGGGGGTACACCAACGCCGCGACTGTGGATTCACCTACCCAACCTAACCCCAGGCTGGCCAGGGTAATACCCAATTGGGCCGAAGCAATGTACAAGTCCGTGTGTTCGACCATATGCAAGGCTAACCGAGCGGTAGAATCTCCCGCGTGCGCTCGGGTTTCTAATTTGGGACGTCGGGCTGCGACGACTGAGAATTCTAGGGCAACAAAGAAGGCATTTGTCGCGATGAGCACCGCGACGGCCATAAGTCTGGGAAGCCAAAATGACCACCCAATAGAACCGATTTCACCTTCCAAATCCGTGAACCTCCTGTTAAGGTCTTTCTCCCTTACATGTGTGAATCATACCCTCATTGTAATATTTTGGCAAGAAGTTTCGATGGGAGGCAGGGCTTTTCAATAGTATAACGCTTGCAGTTTTGGGGGATGCGGCATCTTGATGCCGCTATGAAAGCGGCGACGTGTCGCCGCACGCCCAAACTGTTATCAAAGCATTCGGTCAGATTTAGGGCTTTTCTCTTTCCTTGTCTTGCCTCATTTATGGGCATCGTTTTTCGTAGTGCGTGTTTTGGGGATATAATTGGTTGAGGGATATGCCCTGATTGGCCGACACATCGCGTTTTATGCACATGTCATAAAGAATGAGTAGAAATTCGTGGGTTTTCCCTTCTTCCTTCTAAGTCAAGGTGCATTCGCAGAGTTTTGTCAGTTACTCAGGGATATACCACCTGTTATGCAAATGGGCGTAACGATGAGTGGCATTTGTCGTTCAGTTATGCAGCTGATGACGAGGAGGCGATTGTATAATTATGGAACTTACGTGGTATGGCTTGGCTTGCTTTCGGATTTCTGACCGTCCGTTGAAAGTTGTGACCGATCCATATGGACCGGAGATGGGGCTTACCCTGCCGCGGCTTCGGGCCGATGTGGTCACGGTGAGTCACGAACGCCCCGGCCACAACTATATCCGGGCCGTGAGTGGTGCCCGAAAAGTTATCAACGGCCCGGGAGAATATGAAGTCGGTGGAGTGTTCATCACAGGGATTCGCACATGGCATCGTGAGGGGCAGAATGGCGAGCCGAACACGGTGTTCTTGTTCGAGTACGGTAACTTGACCATATGCCACCTGGGTGATTTGGGATATGTCCCCAAGCAGGAGGAGATTGAGCAGTTAGGGGAAGTGAGCGTTCTTCTCGTTCCTATAGGGGGACATCAGACCTTGAACGGGGCCGAAGCAGCAGAAGTGGTGAGTTTGATTGAGCCGGCGTATGTCATTCCCATGCATTATGCTCTGCCGGGCCTTACTATTGCCCTAGATCCATTGGAAAAGTTCCTGCGAGAAATGGGCGTCACAGATCCTAAGGAGATGGATTCGTTGAAATTGACGAGTAAGTCCCAATTGCCCGAGGATACGGAAGTGGTTCTCCTAAAGCCCCGGCTTAGCAGTGAATGATGCCTGTTTGCGTGGAGATTGTCCTCGCCGGAACAGGGAAGTCAGGCGGTGCCACAAACTGCGTAGCCACATTATTCCTAAGGTGGGTAAAAGGCACTTCCAATCCGAGTAAAGGAGAGATTGCCAATGTTTTAGTGCTTCCCGTCTGGGTGGGGGCGCATACGCGTATATCTGATATGCACGTAGGATATTCACCACCGCCCTCTGTCGGGACGGAAGCATCCTCAGTAAAGCGTGAACATGCTCGCGCGGGGTGTGTGAACGTGGTGTGATGAGACTAAGACGGCGTTCCCACCATAACATGTTCCTGTAAAGGCGGGGTATTAAAAGCGGGTGTTGTTCCCAGCGACGCTCTAATGTTCTGCCCAGCGCGTACCCTCCGATAAGTATGCCCAGCAGTCCTATCCAGAGCCATATATGTAACTTTTGGGCCCGTTGCCAAAAGTTGTCTACAAAGACGTGGTGGGGTCGGGGGAGGGGCAACGGCCCGACGTTTTCCGGCATATGGGGCTCGCGATCCAGTTCGCGAAGGTCCTGTAGATGTTCTTCATTCTGTAACGGTTGGGTTTCGGGGTGAATGAGGCGTGGTTCGCCGGCTGTGGGTTCAAAGGGAATCCACCCGTAACCGGGAAAGTAGAGTTCGGGCCATGTATGGGCATCGCTCTCCCTCACCGTCCATGTCCCTGTGTCCCTGTCGTATATCCCACGTGCGTAACCGCTGGCGACTCGAGCCGGAATACCCACTACGCGGGCCATGACGGCCATGGCTGAAGCGTAATAATCACAGTAACCTCGACGTTTTTCAAATAAGAACCAATCCACGGCATCCTTGTGCGGCGGTGGCGCGGGAATTGTTTCACTGTATGGAATGGAGCGAAGGTAACGTTCGAGGGCCAATGCTTTGTCAAACGGGTTCTCATACGGTGCAGTGAGTTCACGTGCCAGTTGTCGGACTCTAGCAGGGAGAGTGGGGGGTAATTGCAAGAAGTGGCGGCTCACCCAATCCGGATATTTTGTGCCGGCGGTGCGCAATTTCGCCGCTTGGGGGAAGACGATTTGTGAGATGACTGTGTACGTTTCACCCGCGTGTAAGGGGGTGATGGCGTGGGCGAAGTATATTTCTTGACCGAGGCCGTCCGGGGAGGACTGGACAATGGCGTGGATCGGTACACTGAAATGGATGGGGGTGGGGGCCCCGATCAAACTGATGACACCCGGTATCAGGGCGGTGATCGTCTGCGTCATCCATTCTCCCGCTGGCCACGGAGGGGTTCGGGGGGCTTGCTCAGGATGTAACTCCGTAGAATGGGCAAATTGGACCTCCCACCCGTCGCCTTCATAAGTATCATATACTGCGGCGCGCCAGTAAAGGCCGTGGGGCGATTGCACCCG